>CAZSRB010000010.1:0-30660 GCA_964609065.1 uncultured Acidibacter sp.
CTCACTTTCATGGTGGGTTTGATTCCTTTCGTTGTGCCCTTTATGTGGATCGGCGCGAGCTTGTGGTTGCTACTGACCGGTCAGACGGTCGCAGCGATCGGTCTTTTTCTCTGGGGAGCCACTGCGGTCAGTTGGGTAGACAACATTGTTCGACCGTTAGTGATTAGTGGCGCATCACGAATCCCATTTTTGTTGGTCTTATTTGGAGTCTTAGGCGGTCTCGCGGCCTTCGGGTTAGTCGGGCTCTTTATTGGCCCCGTGATTTTGGCGGTATTGATGGCGATTTGGCGTGAATGGTTGTCCGAAAAACGGGCAGCCGCCGAGGAGGGCGAACAACATGACATCCATCCTGCGTAGAACGACTTTTGTCGTTGCGGACGCTGAAGCGTCCGCGCGTTTCTATGAGAGTGTTTTCGGGTGGACTCGGTTCTACGATCACGAGTTGGTGGCACGGGCGGGTTTTCCACCCGTCGGGCCCAAAGATGAACCTGTCAAACTCGTGATGTTGAAAGCTGAGGATCCGTTGATCGGTATGCTCGGTTTTCTGCAATATCTCGAGCCGCCCTTCGATACGGGGATATTACAAGCGCGTAGTAAAGTCCGTATGGGCGAGCCGATTCTCGTGATCCAGACGGATGATGTGCAGGGTGCGCACACGCGTGCGGTCGCAGGTGGAGCGACCATCTGCCAGCCGCCTACTGATTGGTCGGTACCTTCGCATGATGGCTCAAGCGTGATCCACCTGCGCTCAATGTCGATGTTTGATCCGCAGGGCATTTACTCCGAAATCAATCAACACCTTTCTTGAGTAGCGCATCAGCCCAATCATGCATATCGTTGGGTAAAGCCACAAATGTGGCATTCGCCACCTCTTGAGCTGCTTGCTGCGAGTGCTCAAGCTGGGGGTCCCATGCAGGAGCAGCAAATTCTACCGGTCGTTGCAGTTGCGCTAACTTATCTTTGATGGGGTAAGAGAAGTGAGCGTGGTAGGCCTTGCGCCACATGCCCTCTGAACGAAATAGTTCGAGCACTCTGGCATTCACCATGACGGGGTCAACATACGGCTCAGCACGAATAATTCCCGCGCGCGTGCGGCGGTACCACGGCCAGAACAACCCTTGATCGCGCATAATGTGCCAAGCTTGTAGTAGGTGCCCGCCATACCAGACCGGCTGGATGTCAGGCGTGTAATGCTCCAAAAGCTCCGCTCGTAAGGCGTCATCAAAATACAGAACATCTGCCATGATTAGTCGGCGAATTCTTTGTGGCTGCTGTAGAGCAAGCTCAAGTCCGACTAATCCACCGCCCCACGTGCCGATAAAATCAATTTCTTTGATTTGCAAGGAATCGAGCGCTTGCAAGACCGCTTGCGCATACGCCTTGACGTTAATTTCGCCGCCTGCGAGAGTGTTATCTGATTCGCCATGACCCGGAAGATTGAGCGCAATCACCGGTTGTTTGCCAATAAATCCGCTTGCGAGAGGTCGAACGATATCGCTTGATCCTGCAGCATCGTGCATGACAAGAATCGGCGTGCCTGACCCTTCGTCATTACGTTGTAAACGCAACTGACCGCCCGGGATCGCCACATAATCGCTCCACATCCGACCGGGTATGGCCTTCGGAGCCGAGATGGCGGGCGCGGCAGGCGGTGCATGCTGCAAGATGAAGTCACGACACAGATCTAGCGTCTCTTCGGTGCTACCACCGACCTTCACAGTCACGCAGTCAGAGTGATGTTGAATCCGATCTAATTGAGTAGATAAGACATCGGTGGCGGCGGCTGTAATCAGTGCGGGGACGCGAAGTTCACGCAGCGCTTGATCTGAGCGCATGGTGAAAGCCGCTCGATATCCCACGCGATAGTGATCACCAGAGCGCATGAAATCTAGGAGGCCTGCGTGTAGGGCATCGGCTGAGGGCACATCAACGCTCATTCGGTCGGCGAGCGATTTGCGATACCACGGGAAAAAGATCGTTTGCTCTCGCATCCGTGCCCACAGCCAAGTCAGATGACTGCCATCCCACTTTGGCTCCAATGCGGGAAGGTAATGACGCACGATGTCTGCGCGCTCGGGTTCCGTGAGCATGACGTAGCCATTGGCCGCCGCACACACAATCCGTTCGGGGTAAGCGGCTGCAATGGCACCGCTGATCATGGCGCCTGTATGAAAGCCGTAGACGGCGGCGCGTTCAACACCAATCGCATCCATGAACTCGATGGCGGCGTCGGCGAAGTCGGACATGTCGGCTTGCTCAACACCGAGTGGGTCGGACAAGCCAAAGCCCGGTGAGTCGGGGGCAATGCATGTGAAGTGGGTCTGCCAGCGTTCCATGGTGCTGATCATGTCGCGCGAGGACATCGGGGATTGATGAAAGCAAATCACGACGGGGCCTGAACCCGCGCGTCGATAGTGCACCTGGCGCGCACCAAAGCGACCTTGGCGGATGGTTGCAAAATGACGGGTGATACCGGTTGTGCTCATGCGAGAATACCCCTACCTAATGACCGCTCCTAACGTTACCACTGGCCGCCCGATCAGATTGCGCCTTTGGCGAATCGGGCCACACGCAGGATGACCTCTTCAGCGTCTCATGATGCCGATACTTCGGCGACGGGCGTTCGTGCTGCCTTATTACATGCCGATTTCCGTCGTTATGTCTGGGGTCGCTTCTTCGGCACTATCGCCTGGCAGATGTTGGGTGTTGCGGTGGGCTGGCAGGTCTACTCCATTACCGGCGATCCGCTTGATTTGGGGTTGGTGGGTCTCGCGCAATTTTTACCGTTCTTTGCACTTGTTTTGCCGAGCGGTCAGTGGGCAGATCGAACTGATCGGCGTTTGATAATTATTGGTGCGTACGTCATTGAGACGATTTGCGCGATCATTTTAATTAGTTTCACGCTTTCAGGCAGTCAAACGGTATGGCCCGTTTTTTTGGCGATGGCGCTATTCGGTGCAGGCCGGGCGTTATGGATGCCATCGAGTCAGGCCATGATTATCAATCTGGTGCCTAATTCCGTATTGCCGGCCGCGGTCGCCTTTAATTCGAGCTTGTTTCAGGTTGCGGTGATTGCAGGGCCCTCGATCGGCGGTGTCCTTTATGCGCTCGGCGAGTCGCCGATGATGTTGGCATACGCGGGTAGTCTGAATGGTGGCTTACCCATGGCAGGTGGATTCGGTGCGCTGCTCGTGTACACCATCGCGGCTCTAATGTTAATGACAGTGATTTTTTTGATGATCCGGGTTAAGCCTGTACGAGCGAAGCGGGTCGCCAATGACACAGGTTGGCGGACCATTTTTGAAGGTCTGCGTTTCGTATGGCAAAAAAAACCAGTGCTCGGTGCGATCTCGCTTGATTTATTTGCTGTTTTATTTGGTGGCGCAACCGCGCTACTGCCGGTGTTTGCCGCTGATGTGTTACACGTAGGTCCGGAAGGGCTCGGTATCCTACGCACAGCGCCGGGCGTCGGGGCCGCTGCGACGGCGATATGGCTGGCGCGACGGCCGATTGCGCGGCACGCTGGAAGTTGGATGTTCGGGGGAGTGGCCTTGTTCGGTGTCGCCACGATCGTCTTTGGTTTATCCACCTCGTTTTGGCTGTCTTGCGCGGCCTTATTTCTTCTGGGGGTGGGCGACATGGTGTCGGTGTTTGTTCGACATCTATTGGTGCAGCTTGAGACGCCCGATGCGATTCGCGGGCGCGTGAGCGCCGTCAACGCCTTGTTTATCGGTGCATCCAATGAGCTCGGCGAATTCGAGTCGGGGCTCACCGCGCGTTGGTGGGGCGCGGTGCCTGCCGTGGTGGTGGGTGGCGTACTCTGTCTTGGGGTCGTCGGCGCCTATCTACGCCTCTTTCCGCAGCTGCGTGTGCTCGATCGCTTTCCAGATCCGGCTACCGCGCGCGACGACTAAGTCCCATCGCCCAAATCTCCGAGGGTGAGTTGCTTGGGAACTCCCGTGTGGCGTCAGGGGTCATTCTCTTATCGTGGGTGCGTGGCATACTCGACGCATCGCATGAGAGGGCTTCCTATGCGCAAGGCTTGTCGAGTCACCATCCTTGCTGCGACCTTGTCGCTGGCCGGCTGCATGAGCGCGGTCATCGAAGAGTCGCGTGAGTTGCCAACCCAGATCGCGGCGGGTGAGGCCGTGGTCATTTTGGCCAAACCTCAAATTGAAGGCGCGGGCGCTGACGACGATTTTATGGATTGTGTCGGCAAGGGTCTGGATCAGGCCTCCGAGAACATCGTCGTGCACGATAATGATCGATTCGTGGATGATTTGTTTCCGTGGTTTGAGCCTGCGACGGCTCCGGCTCGACCAGAAGCGGTCACCGAGCTCTTGAATAAACCCGATGTAGGGGAGCGCATTGCGGCATCAGGCGTGCGTTATCTCGTGTGGTTGGACGGTGGGACGCGACGTCTCGATGGCGGTGGCAGTCTGGCGTGTGGAGCCGCGCCGGGGGCAGCAGGTTGTATTGGCTTCGGTTGGTGGGAAAAAGAGACCGACTACGAAGCCACCATATGGGATTTGCAGCGCGCGCGCAGCGCCGGTAGCGTCGGAACAAGTGTCACGGGGACCTCCGCGATTGTCGGTGCCGTGGTGCCTTTGCCGTTTATTGCTCGAGTAGAAGGAACCGCTTGCGATCGACTCGCGGATCAACTGCATAGCTTTTTCACAGGGGGTACTTCCGGGGGGTCAGCTCAATGAACTGGCCGCTCGCGGGAAGTCTGCTGATCGCCATGATCGCCTTGGGCGCTTGTGCGTCGCCGCCGACAACTGGTGGCGGTGGCGGAGGTGGCGCACCCAGCGTGCCGACGACGGGTGGCTCCGGTGGCGGTGGCGCAGGAGACATGCCTAGCGTGCCGACAACGGGGTGGCCGAAGCCTGGCACCGGCAACGGTGACATGGGTAACAATGATGAGACTGGCGGGAGCGATGTGGATGACGGCGCCACCACCGCAGGCGCGGCCGGTTCGGCCGATACGGCTGAAGCATCTGCCGAAGCATCCAATGAAGCGTCAGCCGACAGTGGCATCTCTGAAGAGCCTGCTATGACCGCCGATGAGCGAAAGCGAGCGCTCGCACGGAAACTAGATGAATCTTTGAACGACTTTGACTCGACCTTGGAAGATGAGCAACGGCGTACGGCAGCTGAGCGTGATGCACGCACCGCGAGTGCTGCCAGTACTCGCGGCGATGAGATCGGAGATGAGGGCCGTGGCAGTGGCGGCCGGTCGGGTGATCTTCGCTCAGAGCGGGATCGCCGTCAGTCTACGGTTGCCGCAGGCGCACGCGGCGCGGGGGGTGCTGTGGGTGGCGCTCGAGACCGTGGCGCAGTCGGCGCGGGCAGTGGGGCGCCAGATCGCGGCATTCCCTCGGGCGATGACGATGACATTGTTGCACGTCGACTGAGGCGAGCTGCTGAACAAGAGACAGATCCGGAACTCAAAGAGAAGCTATGGCAGGAATACATTGAGTACAAGCGCAATGCACAGGGATGATGCCATTAGAAATTTTGTCGGGATTCATCAAAAAAATCTGAGCGCCAGCGTGTCTAAACTGACGCTCATGGCGCTGGGTTTTCTGATCCTGGCGGGTTGTGTGGTGAGCGAGGTTCGGCCACAACCGAAGCTACAGGCGGTACAAGCGACGCAGATGATTGCGCAAGCTGAGCTGCTTGATGTGGCCGTCGTTGATTTTGATCCGGGTGTGCCGCAAGTCTTGCTCGATGATGAGGAAGAGCTTGAAAAAAGAAGGATTTATCCCGAGGTTCGACGCGCCGAGTCTCGTCTACTTGCGGTAAGACTCAAAGAAACCTTAGAAAATACGGGGCAGTGGGGCGCGGTTCGGGTTGTGCCGCCAAGTGTCAATTATGTGGACGTCGTGGTGACCGGGCGGATCATCGAATCAACAGGCTCGGAGCTTACCTTGCGAGTATCGGCGCGTGATGCGTCGGGACGAGTTTGGATTGACGACAAACCCTATCAGGCCGACGCAGATTTAGGTTCCTATAAGACCGAAGCTGCCCTCAAGGCGCGCGATCCCTTTCAAAATATTTATGTGCAGATTGCTGACGATTTACTGGCGGCGCGTCAGCAGTTAAGCGCTACCCAGCGGCGCGAGGTTCGCCAGATCGCAGAATTACGTTTCGCAGGGGATTTGGATCCTGCTTCGTTTTCAGGCTACGTACAGGCGAGCGAGAGCGGTCAATGGTCTCTCGTGCGTTTACCCGCTGCGGATGATCCGGCCTTGCTAAGAATTCGAGCCATTCGAGAGCGAGATGCCAGTGTCATCGATACCTTGGATGGCTATAACCAGGAGTTTTCGGATCAGTTGTTTGAGTCTTATGGGGCATTTCGTCGTACTAGTCGCGAAGCGATTGAGAAGGCGGATAAGGCTCGAAATCAGGCGATGACCCGTACGGTATTGGGTGCCGCTGCTGTCTTGGGTAGTATTTTTGTGGGGAGTAATTGCTCGTCCATGGATTACAACTGCCGACGTATTGACGATGCGGTACGGACTGCTGGTGTGATCGGCGGGACGGCGGCGGTTATGTCCGGTATAAAAAAATTCTCTGATGCCAAAATTGCGGCACAAGAGGTGCGTGAGTTAGCCGATAGTTTTGAGGCAGAGGTGGCCGGGCAGGTAGTGGAAGTCGAAGGCCGAACACTTAAATTGACGGGTACTGCTGAAGAGCAATATCGCGAGTGGCGTCGACTGCTAGCGGCGATCTATCAAGAAGAAACGTTGCCCGAGTCCGCTGCAACGCCGCCAGCTCCCTAGCCGACGCTGGAGCGCTGATGGAGTTTTCCTTGTTCGATAAGGGGCGAAGACTCTGCGACCGCTTTGTGTTGCTAGAAAAACTTTACGCCACAGACGACTGGTCGATTTGGCAGGCACTGGATGAGCAGCGTTCCGTCCAAGTGGCCATTAAGTGCATCGCCCGTGACAACCCTCGAGCCGATGAGCAATGGAGCCTGATGCTTCGGCAGTATGCGGTGCGTTTACGGCTCGATCACGAGCGGTTGCTGAGGATTGACGAGCCGGTTCGTGATCATGAAGTTTGTGTATTGCCGATGCAGCTGGCCGCAGGCAATGCGAGTCGCCTGCGGGGTAAGGCTTGGCGCCAATGGCGTGCGGTTGCCGTCGATGTCGCGCGTGCCTTGGCACATTTGCACCAGCGGGGTTGGGTCCACGGCGATCTCAAGTCAAGCAACGTCTTGCTGGACTTTCGTGGCGACGCGCTGCTCGCGGATTTCGAATCCACCACCGCTTGTGGCGATGTGGCGCCGCTTAGCGGCTCGCCTTTCAGCGCAAGTCCCGCCCGTTTAAACGAGCAGCCCGTCAGTATTGCAGATGATCTGTACGGATTCGGTGCGCTGTTACACGAGTGGATGACAGGTTATCCCCCACATTTTCCTGAGCGACCCGATCCGAGTCAGTTCCCGTCATTGCCTCCGTTACATTGCGTTCATCCGACTCCTGAGCATTTGAGATCCTTGGTGATACGTTTGTTGGCCACTGAGCCAAGTGCTCGGCCGGCAAACATGGATGAAGTGCTTGAATGCTTGGAGTGCGATGAGAGCGGTACGGTAAGTCCTGTGCTCAGCGCTGACTCCGACGTGTTTGATATTTCGCAGGTCATCGCCGTCACGCCAGATCGTGATGAGGCGCGGATCGCTGAGCGCGCCGGTGACTCCAGAAAGAGTCGGCGCTGGATCAGCGTCGGTGTCGTCGCGGGATTGCTGCTCGGCGGTCTTTGGTGGGTCTTACCTCAGTTGACGCAACAGCAAAGCGCACAGCTGACGCAAGCTTTGACTGCTGCGCGCGAAGCGGCTGGGCTTGATGATGCGACGACCTCATCGAGTGTAGTGTCGGACTCCGCAGAGGGCGCTGGCGCGACCCCCGCGCCATCGGTACGTTACGCCACTCTCGAGGGTGCTTATCTCGCTAAGCTCGAAGAGCTCGAGAGCCGGGCGGCCGGCGTCTGGGGTGGCGAAGTCTTTGCAAGCGGTAAATCTTTGGGTCGCTTGGCCAAAGAAGCCGCCGATGATAGAGATTGGGAGGTGGCTCTGGATCGGATTGCCGTAGCCACTCGTCGACTCGAGCGTGTCGAAGCTGAGATCCCAGCCGTTAAGGCCGTTCGATTGCAAGATGCGGTGACAGCGCTGGATCTTGGACAGCTTGAGCTGGCGAGACAAAACTTTGATCTCGTACGCCAAATTGAGCCCGCCGATTCCCAAGCGCTCGAGGGTCTGGAGCGTGTCTCAGCGCTGGCTGCTGTCTTACCCGTGCTCGCACAGGCGGAGTCGGCACTACTGGCGGGAGAAGTGCTACAGGCTTTAACTTTATTTGAGCAAGTTTTGCGGGTCGATGCTAGTAATCGTCGGGCCAAAGATGGTTTGCAGCAAGCGAGCTTAAGCTTAGGGAATGATCAGTTTGGTCAAGCGATTGGTGAAGCGCTCGCCGAGTTGAGGGCGGGTAATTTTCCAGCTGTTGAATCAGCATTACAACGTGCAGCTGCGCTACGCCCCTCAGCGCCAGAGCTCGCAGCCGTACGCGCGCAGTTATTGGCGGGGGTTGAACGGCGCGCCCTTGAGGGTGAGCGCGAGCGTATTCTCGCGCTCGAGCAGGCTGAACGCTGGGGTGAGGCTTTGCGTCGCTACGAACAGGTCTTGGCGCAAGATCCCAGTTTGGTATTTGCGCGTACCGGTCGGGAGCGCGTGGCTTCGCGGGCCCTTGCCGAGCAAAGATTTAATGCCTTAATCGGCGAGCCTGCTCGTTTAGTTTCCCCTGATGTGCGCAGAGAAGCGGAACGACTCATCGCCCAATCGGACGTATGGCTCAAAGAGGGCGGCGCGCCTGTGCTAGAGCGTCAGCGCGCAGCCTTAGAACGCGAGCTAGAGCGATTTGCGCAGCGTATTAGAGCTGTCATTGAATCAGATGGGATGACAGAAGTGCGTATCCAAAGGGTGGGTCCGCTTGGTGCCTTCGAACGCAAGGAGCTCGAGTTACAACCCGGGCGTTACGTGGCGATTGGCACTCGAGCGGGGTTTCGTGATGTCCGTCTGGAGTTTTCTCTGATGCCAGGGGAATCCACGCCTGTGATCGATGTTCGATGCTCGGAGTCGGTGACATGACTCGCGACCAAATTATTATCTTTGAGCCGATGGGTGAGAGGGCGCTATCGGCGCCGATCCGTGTGGGGTCTGCAACGGACTGTGATGTACGCATTCCGGACGATGAGACAGATCGGGAATTAACCATTGATCGAGATGCTACGGGGTGGTTCATTCTGATCACCGCCGAAGGCGCAAGTCTCAACGGCATGCCGTTACAGAGGGACTCGCGTTATCAGTTGCAAGCCGAGGATGTCTTACGTCTCGGTGATGCATTACTACGAGTATGTCTACTCGATGCGGGTTTGGAATTACACATTGATCATCCCGAGGGTAATTCGACCTTGGCGCCTTCGGCGCCGGTTTCTTTGCTGCAGTACGATGAGCAAGCTGAGGAGCGGATTTCTGCTGCGCCGCGTAAAGCTCCCGAGTCAACTCCAGCGGATGGCGCGGCTTATCGAGTCAATCAAAAATTTGTTTGGGGGTCTTTGCTGGGTCTAGTTGCCATATTGTTATTGGTTATTACGATTTTGGGACGCTTGCAGCCGGTGACTTTTGTAGTCGATCCGGTGACAGCGTCGGTGAGTGGCTCGGGCTTAGGCTGGGCATCTGGAAATACGCTATTTTTGATGCCAGGTGAGCGGACAATTCTGGCGTCTGCAAAAGGTTATTCGCCGCTCCAACAACGAGTGTCGATCAAGCCAGATGAGCCCATCAGTTTACAGTTGCGGTTGGAGCCGCTACCCGGGGTGGTGGAAGTGGATACCGGGGGTGTCTCGGCTGAAGTCTTCGTGGACGGTGCGCGGGCCGGTAAAGTGCCTGGGGACTTACAGATACCACAAGGGTTGAGAACGCTGACCGTTCGAGCTGATAAATATTTTGACGAAATCCGTCAGCTAGAAGTGGAGGGCTTTGGGGTACGTCAAGTCATCGCTGTGCCACTGCGCCGGTCATGGGGAACGGTACAAGTGCAGGCCGATCGTGCGGCTGCGACCCTGATCATTGAGGGGCAGGATCCCATCCCATTGCCCGCCGAGGTGCAATTGCCCGCTGGGCTCCACCGATTGGAAGTGGCGGCACCTCAAGCGAAGTCTTGGCGGGGAGCGGTTTTGGTGGAAGCGGGGGTCACCCAAACCATTGGCCCGTTATCTTTGGGGGAGCCAGATGCGATCTGGCAAATTAATTCCCGCCCATCGGGCGCGTCGGTCACTGTCAACGGTGTATTTCGTGGTCGGACGCCTCTAGAGGTCACTCTCACGCCGCAGATGGAGCATCAAATTACGGTGGGTGAGCAGGGATATTCGCAAGTTGAGCGGCGGGTTCGACCGGCGCCGGCCGAACGTCAAACTTTGCAATTAAATCTGGACGTACGTCGGGTAGCCTTGACGATCGAGGGTGAACCCATCGGTGCAGAAGTTTTTTTGGCAGGACGTAAGTTAGGGGTTTCGCCGCTTGAGGTAGAACTGCCGGCGCGCCGAGCACAGTTGAGTATTCGCCAGCAGGGCTTTACGGAACAGTCCTTAAGCGTGGATTTGTCGGCAGGCGTTCCGCGCCAAGTGACCTATCGGCTTGTCCCTGAGGGACGATCAGCTGATTGGCAGCCCCCCGCGCCACAGCTGAGCTTAGTTCAGGGGCCGGTGCTGCGTTTGATTCAAGGGGGTAGTTTTACGATGGGCAGTGCTCGACGCGAGCAGGGGCGTCGCTCAAATGAGTGGCAGCGGCGCGTCACGCTGCAGCGGCCCTTTTATATGGGTACGCGAGAAATAAGTAACGGCGAGTTTCGTCGTTTTCGCGCAGATCACGCCTCGGGGTTCATTGGTAAACGCAGCCTAGATCTGGATTCGCAGTCTGTGACGAGTATCAGCTGGGAGGATGCTGTCGAGTACTGTAATTGGTTATCGGCGCAAAACGGGCTCGCACCCGCATACACTAAAAAAGAGGGTCGTTGGACCTTGGTGCAACCGGTTAACACAGGTTTCCGGTTACCCACTGAGGCGGAATGGGAATTTGTCACTCGAGTTGAACCGGACGCTACGCAAGTTCGTCGCTATCCATGGGGCATGCAATTACCGCCACCCATCACAACGGCGAATCTTGCGGGTG
This sequence comes from uncultured Acidibacter sp., assembly GCA_964609065.1. Taxonomy (GTDB): domain Bacteria; phylum Pseudomonadota; class Gammaproteobacteria; order Steroidobacterales; family Steroidobacteraceae; genus UBA964. The sequence continues at coordinate 11,225 of CAZSRB010000010.1, forward strand.
AGGAGGCTGCAGCCGACTTGTCGAGGACCCTCTCAGGATGGCGTGATGAGTATGTTGTGGTGGCGCCCAGCGCACAGCATCCTGCTAACGCTAGAGGTTTGTACGATTTATTAGGTAACGTGTCAGAGTGGGTGCATGACGCGTACGCCACCGTGCCTGAAGGGGAGCCCTTGGATCCGATCGGGCCGACCATAGACACTCGCTTACGAGTGATCAAAGGGGCTAATTGGCGAACGAGCCAATTCGCCGACTTACGTGTCGCATGGCGGGACGGGCGCGATCGCCCCGCTGATGATGTGGGATTTCGGATTGCGCGCTATGCAGAAGAGTGAGCACTGACGTGTCTACCCTAAAAGCCAGTAGTCGTCTGTCGCAAGCTACGGGTTGGCGCATGATTGTCGCGACTGCGTTGACGGCAATTATTTGTTGGCTCGTTGTGCTTGTGATGTTGCGCGGTGTCGTCGCACAGAATGCGGAGCCCGTTGGGACCGAGACCAACGAAGAAGAGGTAGTTTCGCGCCGTGTTTTACCGCAGACAGAGCGAGAGGCGGAGTCACCTGAATTTCGTGAGTCGGCGGATAACAATATTAGCTTTCCGGTGGATATATGAAAAAGTTGCCCAGCGAATTCGTCTTTATCGTAGCGGCATTATTGATTGCCGCCGTATTTGTGCACTCGGTTTACATTTTGCACATACGGCCTGTTGCTGAAATGACACTCAAAATTGACCGCGAGCGCATGGCGGAGGACCCTGAGTATGTCGCAGACCGTTCCATTTATGTAGTCATCAAAGATTATGAGCAGCAGGCCACGATTACGCTGATGTTGTGGGCCTTGGCCATTATGGCTTTCAAGGCCACACAGCAACGCCGAGAGGCGGAGGCGCTGGAGTCTGAGCTGCTGCGCTTGCCAGATGGCGTCAAGATTTTGCCCGAGGACACTCGGGAATACATGCGTCAGGTCGAGTCATTACCGATCGATACTCGAGGTTTATTGGTGCCGCGTGCACTGCTTGGGGCACTGGCGAGATTTGGTGCTACGCGTAATGTTCAAGACGCTTCAACAGTAGCGCACGGGATCTGTCAGTCAGAGGCGGAGCGTCTAGACTCTGATTTAGCATTATTGCGGTATATCGCTTGGGCGATCCCCGCGATTGGTTTCATTGGTACGGTGCGTGGCATCGGCGATGCGCTATCTCAGGCGCATAAAGCAGTCACTGGCGATATCTCTGGTGTGACTGAGGGCTTAGGCGTTGCGTTCAATTCGACCTTGATAGCCTTATTGTTATCCATTCTACTGATGTTTTTGATGCAACAGCTACAGCAAGCTCAGGAGCGTCGAGTGCTCGATACCGAGACGTGGCTCGATCAAAAAGTCATCCGTAATCTGCAAGCGCGTGGCTAATGATTGGCGGCTTTCTCAATGAGCAGCAACTGATTCTGTCTACAGCGGACGGATCACAGAACCTGCATGCCGAGTTGGATGGGAGTTTTGATCGACGAGGTATAGAGATTGTCAAACAATGGCATAGCGCAGGTTTCACCGGTGCATCATTTTCTTTGGCAACGACTGCTCAGGAAACTCCCGATCGATTAGCGGAGCTGCTATCGACGCTGGATGTCGAAGGTTTATCACTCGCAGCGTTCATGGATTCGGCTGCATTGGCAGCGGGTGCAGTGGGGTTTAGGGGAGTGGGCCTCGTCCTGCAATTCCAGCGTCACAGTGCATTAGTGACTCGTATTGTAGAGACAGAGGGTCGTTATCGTCGTGCCGCATTTGCCGTCAGAGAGGCCTGCGGATGGCTTGATATCCGTCGCGCCTGTCTGCAGTGCATTGCCGATCGTATGATTCGGCAAAGCCGCTTCGATCCGCTGCACGATGTAAAAGACGAAGATTATCTGGCAACCCATTTGTTTGATTGGCTAAAGCAAGCAATGGAGAAGGGCGCTGTCACCATCAGTATGACCGCGCTCGGTAAGCCAATGGAGGTGAAGATAAGCTTAGGTGAATTTATCAATGCGACAGAGCCTATCTTCAAGAAAATCCGAAATTTGGTGCTCGACACTCGGCTGCCCGGGACGCGTGACTATCTACTGCTGCCCGAATGGCTAGGCTACATGCCGGGGGCTCGCGAGGGTCTAACAGCACTCTCCGGATCGACGGCTCATCTATTTGATGAATCGATCATTGCGCGAGCTGCTGCGCACTGTGTATTTCCACCGCGCGAGGGTGACGCCGTCACGCTATATCGGCAGGTTGAGTTAGCGCCCTTTGCGGAAAGGGAAATCAAGTCGTTTAACGCTGAACTCAGTGAGTATCGCGCTCCGACTCACCTTCTTTATGGAAGTCGTGTTTGGCAGCTGATGACGTCGATACGAGTGGGTCGAGGCGCTGATTGCACCGTGGTATTGCCTCAAGGGGTAGCAGGTATATCACGTGATCATTGTACGTTGACGAGGCTGGACGACGAATGGGTGCTTATTGATCACAGTCGTTATGGCACGTGGATCAATGATGAACGAGTCCGCGGTCGGCAGCGACTGGTAGCAGGCGATCGGCTGCGTTTGGGTGATCCCGGAATTGAACTGAATCTGATCACCGTGAGTGAGAGTGATGGCTAAGCGCCGGGTTGAGGTTTTCAGCCTGTCGTTTTTGGATGTGATCTGCTGCGGATTTGGCGCGGTCATTCTTTTCTACACCATCATCAGTGCCCAAAGCGGTGTCGAGCGTACGCGCCAGGCGGAGGACTTGGCAGCCCAGGTCTCGCTACTGGAAGAAGAAGTGCTACGCGGTGCAAAGAATCTGGTTCTACTAAGAAATACGCTAGAGAAAACTGAATCAGAGACCGTGTCCGCGGCATCGCGTGCTACCCAACTCATCGAAGAGCTGCAGCGACGACGAGAAGAAGCCTTCATTTATGACGCCTCAACCTTAGCTAAGCGTGAGCGCATCGAGCAACTTAAGGCTGATGTGCAAGCACTCGAGGAGAGTACGCGCCGATTGGAGGCTAGTGCGTCCGTTCAAACGCCGAGCGCAGAACGGGCAGGCGCGGGGCGCTCACGTGCGAGCCGGCGGTATATCACTGGCCTGACATTGAAAGGTAAACGGATCCTGGTCTTGCTAGACAGGTCTTCCAGTATGTTGGATGCAGACCTTGTCAATATTTTGCGTCTACGAAATATGTCGGCGTCTGATCAACAGTCGGCGGTAAAGTGGCAACGCGCGCTACAAATCGGTAGCTGGTTAATCAATGAAATACCAGATAGATCGGAGTTTCAGGTCTATGTTTTTAATACCGATGTGAGAGCGCTGTTGCCAGAGACAGGGGGGGATTGGTTACCTGCAAAAGATCTGGCGTTGCGAGAACAGGCGCTGACGGCGATGTTCGATTTGAAGCCTGAAGGCGGGACTAGCTTAATTAATGCTTTGCAGGCGACTAAGAGTTTGCCAATGCCGCCGGATCAGATTGTGTTGATCACCGATGGGTTACCTACACAGGGCGCGACACCGCCTGCTTTGAGAAGATTTGTTGACGCCGGGCAGCGAGCACGTCTTTTTGACGAGGCAGTTCGGGGGCTTAACCGAAATGTTCCGATCGACGTGATCCTCTTGCCGATGAAAGGTGACGTGCCAGCCCCGCACCGGTTTTGGTCGCTTGCTCGGGAAACTCGGGGGGCCTTTGTCATGCCCTCGCCGGATTGGCCATGAGTTGCAAGTTTCAGCTTAGGTCATAGCCCCATGCGCTTGAAACGTCGAGATGCAGAAAGTTTTAGCTTGTCTTTCCTAGACGTCATTTGTTGTGGCTTTGGGGCGATCATCCTGTTGTTGGTGCTATCGGAGTTTGGTCAGCCACTTGTGATCGAGCGATCGCGCGAAAATTTAGAACTACAGCTCAAGCGTCTACAGGAAGAGCTCTTTGCTATCCGCGGTGATTCGGAGCGATTAGAGAGGGAGCTACAAGGTCGAGTCGATCTGCTAACGCGCGAACGTCGAAATCTCGCGAGAGCATCCGGTGAGATGGAGAGTATTCGAGGGCAATTTGAGAGCTCAAGACAGGATGCGGCCGTCAGCAACATCGTGGAGACAGAATTGTTGTCTGCGCTCGAAGAACTCCAAGCAGAGCGTAAGCGCTTACAGCAAGCGTCGGTTACTCGACGGAGAATTTCCACAGAGGCGGTCGGTGGCATTCCAGTCGATAGCGACTACGTCATTTTTCTGATCGATACCTCTGGGAGTATGCAGGGGGGATATTGGGAAACAGCCATGGAAGTCATGCGGGAAATTCTCGATATTTATCCTCGACTGAAAGGTCTACAAATTGTTGACGATAATGGCCGTGAGCTCTTTGCCGGTACGCGCGGACGTTGGTTGACCGATTCCAGTCGGATACGCGATGAGATTGTCCAGCGGATGCGTAGCTGGCGGGCATTTAGTGATTCCAACCCAGCCGATGGTATCGAAACAGTCATTCGAAATTATTGGTCCGCTGATCGGCGCATTAGCGTTTACGTCCTGGGTGATGAATTCACGGGAGAAAGTATTCAGGCGGCACTCGATGCCGTTGATCGTGTTAATCGACCCGATTCAAGTGGTACTCGGCGGGTACGGATTCATGCCATCGGATTTCCCGAGGCGCCGGGTATGACGCCGTTTACAAATATTCGGTTTGCTGCCTTAATGCGGGCGATGTGTGAGCGCCATGACGGCACGTTTGTCGGCTTAACCAATGTCAAACGCTGCCGAATGACCATGAATATTGGAGGCATTAGCACGTGCGTGGGCGGCGAGGACTGATCTCACTAGCAGGACGGGCACCTTGGGTGCTTGGGCTGATGCTGTCTCTGGCGGGCTGCGGAGCGGTACAGATCGCGCCGGAGCCTGCGTTACCACGGGCGTTGGTTCAGCCTGTCCCAGTTGAAGTCGGCTTATTGTTGACGCCCGAGCAGCGCAGCTTCCGTCATACCGAGACCCGAGCGGGTGTTGAGTGGGCCATTGAGCTCGGTGCCGGACATCAAAGCCTCGCTCGAGAGGTTTTTCGCAGTCTATTTGCGGGTCTACGCGAGTTCAGCTCCTTAGAAGAAGTACGTGCGGCAGAGCGTGTGCCGGTGATTATGGAGCCCCTGATTGAGCAATACTCTTTTGCGACTGCGCGCGAAACCGGGGGCGAGTATGTCGCTGTCACGATTCGTTATCGAATCAATGTATTCAATTCAGCGGGGCAGGTGCACGATGTCTTGAGTTTGACGGGCTACGGAACGAGTTTTGCCGCAGGGCTGAGCTCGGGTCCTCCGATCGAACAGGCCACGCGGGCAGCGATGCGTGATGCAGCCGCGCGATTTTTGACACAATTTTCAGAGTTACCTCTGACTGAGCGTCTGCTTAGTGATAAACCGCTCGAAGCTCTGAACGAAGCTGAATCTTTGGCAGCCGCTGCAGCACAGATTGAGGCGGTACCGATTAGGGTGTCGCGGCGGGTGGATCCGACTTGGACACCCGCAGCCACAACGACTCGTTAAACGACACATCTGAGGTCGTGACAGGTAATCCCGCTTCTAGACGTGGCGCATAGCGTGCTCGACGCAACGCGAACACCACCGAGCGGGCTGTTGCTTCCGGCAGAGTGGTTTGCTCATCCGCTATTTGTGCGTCAATGACTTTGCCGTTTGTGTCCACCGAGCAGCGCAACTCAACGGCACGTAAACTGTAATCCTCGGGATTATCAGGCTGCAGACGGGCTGTCGACAGAGGCGGTGGTCGATAAACCAAAAGCCGCGGAGCTTTCAGTGGCGCGAGTGCTTCTTCGCCGGCCTTTTCCAAGGCCTGCCAAGCTTCCGCGTAGGTATCCGTCGCTTTTCTGTTACCACTTACGAGGTACCAGTCACCGAGTTCCGTTAGGAGCTCACCTTGTAGGCGATGGTTTTCGGGAGCCCTTTCTTTGGCAATCTCTAAAGCGTATTGCAAGGCTCTCTCGCCATCGTTATTGAATCGATTGCTGGGCTGTTGCGAGAGTAGCCCTGCTCCCTCTGCGATCTGGGGTGCGGTCGATTGTGGCTCCACTTCGGGGCCATAGACAGCTTCTAGGAACCAAGTTCGTGCGAGGCCTCGTAAAGCGGGGACACCCACCAAGGCTTGCTCATTAGCCAACTGCTCGGCGAGTTGCAGCGCGCGCGCATGGAGTCCACGCGCAGTACTGTAACGTCCAATACTTTCGTACCACCGCGCATATCGATCAAGCGGCTCGATTAAGCGTAGATCATTTTTGCCATAAGCGGTTTCTGCGGTGCGATAGGCAAACTGGTGTTCGCGCTCTGCTTCACTCGTTTGGCCGAGTGCCACATAGCCTTCGATCAATGCATCAACTAAATCGAGCTGTGAAAAGTTGTAAAGGCCATCGAGATTTCGTGACAGATCGACGGCACGACGTAGTACGACGACCGCTTCAGCTGCGCGGCCGGTGGCTAGCCAGGTCTCACCTAAACCATGTAAAGGACGAATCAGTAAACGATCGGCGCCTGAGCGTTGACCCTCCAATAGTGTGATTGCTTGCTGATAGCGAGTTTCTGCTTCCGTGAATCGTCCTTCTCGGAAGGCAGCCGTCCCCCAGTTAGTGAGCGGATTCACGAGTTCACGAGAGCCTGTACCGAATTCGGATTCGGTTTGCTCTACCAATGATTTTGCGAGTCGCTCCGCAGCTCCGAGATCCTGATTATCGAGCGCACGTTTAAAAGATTGGAATGTCTCGGTGCGATTCGCCTCTTGCGCGAGCAAACCCGAAGCACCTAGGACGAAGACTCCCGCTATCGTGACGGCACCCCACCAGGTCACTCCGGTCGGCCGCATCATTGCCGACGTAGTGCGCGACAATTGTTTTAGGGTTTTTGGAACAGGTAGTGAGAAACCAACCATTCACGCCCCTCTCGATAACCGAAAAGTTCCGCGCACGACATGAAAAACACACGCCAATATACCCACCAGCGCGTCGTCTGATCGGCGCCATAGGCTTGCGCCAAAATGGGCCAAAGTTTCTCGCGCTGGGCGTCCATGTTGGCGAGCCAGGCCTCGGAGGTCAATTGGTAATGACGGCCATCCACCTGCCAGTGATCCATGAGTCGCAGGTCCTGTTGGAAATAATGCAGTAAGTCATCGCTCGGCATGATGCCGCCCGTGAAAAAGTATTTCGCCATCCAATCTGACTCATCTCTGACTTCGAAGGTGTAGGCAAATCGGTGATGGGTGAATATGTGTACAAAGAGGGTCGCACTCGGTGCCATCCAAGAGGCGATGTTTGCGAGCAATGTTTGATAGTTACGCATGTGTTCAAACATTTCGACTGACACAACGCGGTCAAACAATGTACCTGGCGTGAATTGCAACTGATTGACATCGCAGGTAATGACCTCGAGATTGGTCAGTCCACGGGCTAGCGCCTGGGCATCAATATGCGCTTTTTGTGTGCGCGAGTTCGAGACGACGGTGATCTTTGACTGTGGAAAATGACTTGCCATCCACAGCGACAATGACCCCCACCCACAGCCTAGCTCCAAAATGCGATCGCCATCGCGTATCTGTGCGCGCTCGCAAGTGAGCGCCAACATACGCGCCTCGGCAGCATCGAGGTTGGCAGCTGCTTGCGAGATATCGAAACTATCGTAGTAGCAGCTTGAGTATTTCAGGTGTTTACCGAGGACGGCGAGATAGAAGTCTGTCGGCACCTCATAGTGCTGCTCATTAGCCGCCTCTGTATGGATGGCGATCGGGCTTGAGCGTAACTGGCGCACCATCTGCATGAGGTGTGCCTGCTGAACCTCAGGATCACCGCGGTCCTCCTCCCGTAGTCGTTGTGCCAGCAAGGCGCGAATTCGATGGCGAATCAGCCAATCTGGGATTCGATCAGCCTCCAGCCAGCGCATGGACAGGGAGGGAGTTTCTGATGAGGTCATAGTTCGTCAGCCTTGCGCAGAGATTGTGAGGCGCGTTCAAGTAGAGGAATCAATAGTCGGTAGGTTACATAAATTGCCAGCGGCCCCAAAATCAACCACCCAACAGTGGCATGAATGATGGCGTCCCAGAGCGTAATAATCGCCTCAAGAATACCTGTCGCCAGAATTTCCATGCCCGCAGCGATGGTCATTGGCTGCGGCGTAGCGCCGACCGCCCATTCGCCGAGTCGCATAAAAGGGATGATCAGCACCAGTTGGACTGGCGACATGGCGTAGCTCACGAGTTGGATCGCGGCCAGATTGAGCTTGCGCGCGAGAGCAATGATAGTGAGCAGCGGTGTAGACACACCGAGTACCGGAAAGAGTCCAATACCCGCCCCCAGAGCGATACATAGCGCCAGTTCTCGAGGCGACAGCCCTTGCTTCAGTAGCGCTAAAAGCGGCGCTAAGAGCCGTGTTTGGAAAAAATTTTTCATTGATCTTGGCTCATTTCCCAAAGAGCTTTTCAAGTTCCGCTCGCGCCGCTTCAGCTTGCGATACGTCTTGGTCCTGCCATGCATTCGCTTTCGGGCGAAAGTGATCGCAAAAATTTGCGCGATCTTTTTGATTAACGGTATCGGCTGTGGGTTCTCGGCACTGATCGGCTACAGTGGGATCAAATTCCACACACATCCGACACACATGTAGCTCGGCACGACAGGCCGGACAGTCATCTCGCCGACTCAGCGGAAGCGTTCGTACTGCCAGAGAGTGACCGCATTTCCAGCAAATCAAATCATGCGTCATGAGCTCAGTATCCCGCGATCTGTCATGAATTGTTTGAGTGCGGCACCTGTGTGCGAGCGTCCGGGTCGAAGCGCCATTTTCTGAGGAGCCCCTTGTGCGACGATCCGTCCGCCACCTGCGCCGGCCTCGGGTCCCATGTCAATGACCCAATCGGCTTCGGCAATAATATCGAGATCGTGCTCGACTACCACCACGGTGTTGCCGGCATCCACCAGACGATGCAGTACGCCGATGAGTTTTTCCACGTCCGCCATGTGTAAGCCGACTGTAGGCTCATCGAGTACATAGAGAGTGTGTTTCGCTTTACTACGGAGCGGGGCGCGCAAATCAGGTCGCACTTTGGCGAGCTCGGTGACCAACTTGATGCGTTGCGCTTCGCCCCCTGAGAGGGTGGGGCTGGGCTGCCCTAGCGTCAGATAACCCAGGCCCACATCGCACAGAAGCTGTAAAACGTGGCGCACACTCGAGTGCGCTTCGAAAAACTCGACGGCATCCTCCATGTTCATCGCGAGAACATCGCCAATGCTCTTTTCACGATAACGAATACTCAGCGTCTCATCGTTAAAGCGTTGTCCTTTGCAAACATCGCATGGCAATTTGACATCGGGCAGAAAACTCATCTCGATGGTTTGCATGCCCTGACCTTCGCAAGCCGCGCAGCGACCCCCTGCCGTATTAAAAGAAAATCGTCCGGCGGTATAGCCACGTAAGCGGCTTTCAGGCGTACCCGCAAAGATTTTTCGAATGTCATCCCAAATGCCGACGTAGGTGGCCGGACAGGAGCGAGGCGTTTTACCGATAGGCGTCTGATCCACCTCCAGCACTCGATCAATATGCTCAATACCATCAAGTGCACGACAGCCAGTCAGGCGACGATCGCCCGATGTGGCGGCGCGAGCACTTGCGTACAGCACATCGCGGGCGAGCGTAGACTTTCCAGACCCCGATACACCGGTGATGATCACCAAGCGCTGTAAGGGAATACGCACTTCCAAATCGTTCAAATTATGAAGCGTTGCGTTACGAATCCATAAGGATGGCGCGGTACGTGGTGTGGGTCGGCGCGGTGAATTGCCATGGGCCACTGGTTCGCGAAGGTAGCGTCCTGTGATAGACCCCGGATTTGCAAGCAGGTCTTGAATCGTCCCCTCGCCGACGATACTTCCGCCGCGTACACCGGCACCGGGCCCGAGATCAATCACATGATCAGCGCGTCGGATCGTGTCTTCATCGTGTTCAACTACTACCAGCGTATTGTGATGCGCCGCCAAGTCGCTCAACGCGTCTAGCAATATCCGGTTATCGCGCGGATGTAGCCCGATTGTGGGCTCATCGAGTACATAGCAGACACCGCGCAGATTAGAGCCCAGCTGTGCTGCTAGTCGAATTCTTTGTGATTCCCCACCCGAGAGGGTGGGTGCGGCACGATCAAGCTGGAGGTAGCCAAGACCCACCCGCTGTAAAAATGACAGTCTGCCATTGATCTCGTTCAGGACATCTCGCGCAATCGCTTGCTCACGACCGCTCAAGCGCCAGCGTTTGATGTTTTTCGCGGCCTCGTCCACTGACTGACAGGTAAATTCGCTGATCGAAGCGTCTTTGAACTTAACAGCTCGCGCGATAGGGTTCAGGCGGGCACCTTGGCAAGTGCCGCATAGGGTTGCACTGGGATCCGCGTCAATCCACACGCGCTCCTCACCAGTTTGCTCAGCGTCAAAGTCTGTCAGCTGCTCACCCGTCCCGTAGCAATCATCACACCAGCCTTGCTTCGAGTTGAACGAGAAGAGACGTGGATCCAACTCTGAAAAACTTTGACCACAACCTGGGCAGGCTCTCTTGGTCGAGAAAACTTTGGCTTCAGATCCATCAATCGGCAGTACTTGTACGACCCCTTTGCCGTATTGCAAGGCTTCGAGTAGCTTGCTGTGCAGATCCTTTTCGCCACGCGCTGAAATACCGAGTCGTGCAACCGGAAGCTCAATGGAGTGTTCTTTAAAACGATCAAGACGTGGCCAGGGCTTCACGGGAATGCGTTGGCCGTCCACGCGCAGCTCACGATAACCTTTGCCTGCGGCCCATTTAGCGAGATCCGTATAAAGTCCCTTTCGCGCGACAATGAGCGGCGCCAGTAGATCCACCGTTTGCCCACGATACTGTCGGAGAATTTTCGCTACGATGGCATCGGGCGACTGTGGTTCGATGGGTACCTCGCATGATGGGCAATACTGAACACCGAGCTTGACGTACAGCAAGCGAAGAAAGTGGTAGATCTCAGTGAGGGTGGCGACGGTACTCTTGCGGCCGCCACGACTGGTGCGCTGCTCAATAGCGACCGTGGGCGGAATACCGCGGATAGAGTCAACCTCTGGTTTAGCAGCAGGTTGTACAAATTGACGAGCATAGGCATTCAAAGATTCTAGATAGCGTCGTTGTCCCTCGTTGAAGATGATGTCGAAGGCGAGTGTGGACTTTCCGGAGCCCGACACCCCCGTAATGACGTTGAAGGCGCCGCGCGGTAGCTCTACGTTGATCTGTTTAAGATTGTGTTCGCGAGCGTTCAGGATGCGAATCGCTCCGCCAGCGTGTGATTCGCTGCGCGCTGCTGTGTTATTCGTCGGCTCCGAAACTTTAGGGCGGTCAATCTTAGAACGGTCAATTTTAGGTTTCTTGAAAGCACGCGTGCTCGAATCCAAGTGTGCACGTAGTGCCGCGCCGGTGTGAGAGGTCGGATGCGCCATGACATCAGCAGGGGTTCCTGCTGCGACGAGCTCGCCACCTTGATCGCCGCCCTCTGGGCCAAGATCAATCAACCATTGCGCTGCCGCGATCACATCGAGATTGTGCTCAATGACGATCAGCGAATGGCCGGCATCGATCAGTTTTCGAAATGCTTTGAGTAATTTGCCGATATCTTCGAAATGTAGTCCGGTTGTGGGTTCATCAAATAAAAATAATTTAGGGCCTGCTGAGCGTTGTGCTGACTCTGCCAGATGACCGGCCAGTTTGAGTCGTTGGGCTTCGCCGCCGGATAGCGTCGGTACCGGCTGACCTAAGCGTAAGTAATCGAGACCGACATCAAGGAGAGGGGTCAAACGCGCGGCAACCTCTGGGGAATTGGCGAAAAAAGCACAGGCTTCGGTCACCGTCATATCCAACACATCGGCGATACTCGCCTCGCGGTCGTCGGGGCCAGGATGGCGGATCTCGAGTGTCTCGGCGCGATAGCGACGGCCGTCACAGTCGCCACAGCGCAGATACACATCGGATAGGAACTGCATCTCGACATGCTCAAATCCGCTACCACTGCAGCTCGGGCAGCGCCCCGTTCCTGAGTTAAAGCTAAAGGTCCCGGCGGTATAACCGCGCTCTTTGGACTCGGAAAGTTTAGAAAATTTGTCACGTAAGACGTCAAAGGCTCCGACATAGCTTGCTGGATTTGAGCGGGTCGTACGACCGATAGGGGTTTGATCGACAAACACAACGTCCGTTAAAGACTCTATACCTCGCAGATGACTATGTTCTCCCGGTGCTTCGCTAGGGCGGCCAAAGAATTTTAAGAGTGCGGGATAAAGAATATCCTGTAGCACCGTGGATTTGCCGGAGCCTGATACGCCCGTTAGGCAAACTAATCGGTTGAGAGGGAATCGAATACTGATGTCTTTCAGGTTATGTTGTCTGGCACCTGCCAGTTCCATCCATTCACGGATTTTTTGAGATTCATCGCGATCACTTGCGGGTAGCTCGACACGTCTACGCCCGCTCAAATACTCGCCAGTCAGTGAGCTTTTGTGTTTGCGGATATCGTCGGGTTTACCGAGCGCCACAATTTGTCCGCCATGCTCCCCTGCACCAGGGCCCACATCAATCAATAGATCAGCCTGCTGCATGATTTGTGGGTCATGCTCCACCACAATCAGCGAGTTTCCGGCATTGCGTAGACGGTGCATGACGTCAATCACTCGCTGCATGTCACGCGGATGTAACCCTATGGAGGGCTCATCTAGCACGAACAAGGTATTCACCAATGAGGTGCCCAAAGCCGTGGTGAGATTGATGCGTTGTACCTCGCCACCTGACAAAGTGCGCGACTGTCGATCAAGAGTGAGATAACCGAGTCCTACCTGCTCAAGAAAAGCAAAGCGGCTGCGGATCTCGCCCAATAATAGCTCGGTTGCTTGATCGAGATTCCCCGGAAAAGAAAGTTGATCAAAGAAATCGCGTGCATGCGAGATGGGCAGCAGCATCAAATCATGTACGCACAGCCCGGGTAAATTGGCGAGCTGCTTATCGGTCCATTCTGTGTCCGCTGGCTTGAAGCGCGGACGGCTACCGAGGACGCTTGAGGCGAGGGGTGCGTCGCCCAGTCGCCAGAGTAACGACTCGCTGTTTAAACGTGCGCCATGACAAACCGTGCATGGGGTATACGCTCGGTATTTAGAGAGCAGCACCCGAATGTGCATCTTGTACGCTTTACTTTCGAGCCACGTGAAAAAGCGTCGTACGCCGTACCAGACATTTTTCGCCCACTCGCCTTCGCCCTCAATCACCCACTGTTTAGCTTTGTCATCAAGTTCGCACCAGGGTGTATCGAGCGGGATACCACGTTTACGGGCGAGACGCTGAAGGTCCTGTTGGCATTCGCGATACGCATCGGTTTGCCAAGGACGAATGGCGCCTTCGCGGAGTGTTTTTCGCGTATCGGGGATCACGAGCCCGTAGTCGACGCCGATGATTCGTCCAAAGCCTCGACAGGCCTCACATGCCCCAGCGGGTGAGTTAAACGAAAACGAACTGGAGTTCGGCTCGCGATAAGAGATATCGCAGGGCGCACAATGTAACCCGCTCGAGTAATGACGAGTACTTTCAATGATTTCAGTATCAGTCGCGGAAACAAAGTGGGCGTGCATACGGCCACGACCGCGAGTCAAAGCCGTTTCTACCGCTTCGGCCAGACGAGACTTCTGTGAAGGGTCTAGGCGCAAACGGTCTTGGATGACTTCGAGTCGGTTTTTTCCTAGCTGCTTGATGCGCGTGTAGCCCTGACGCGTCAGTAGTGATTCCACTTCTTTGCGTGAGAAATTCTTGGGAACATCCACGACAAAGCAGATGATTACGCGAGTGGGCGTCTCCTCGGAGGCGGCTTGCAGAAGGTCTTGGCAAACCCCTTGGGGTGTATCGCGCTGTACCGGGGCTGCGCATTTTTTGCAGTGTAGGGCGGCGGTACGCGCAAAGAGCAATTTCAAGTGATCATTGAGCTCTGTCATCGTGCCGACGGTCGAGCGCGAGGTACGAACAGGATTGGTTTGATCAATGGCAATGGCGGGTGGAATGCCTTCAATACGATCAACCGCAGGCTTATCCATGCGGTCAAGGAATTGCCGCGCATAGGGCGAGAACGTTTCCACGTAACGTCGTTGGCCCTCGGCATAAAGGGTATCGAAGACTAACGAGGATTTACCCGAGCCCGAGACGCCCGTCACGACAACTAATTGTCGAGTCGGAATATCGAGATCGAGACCACGTAGATTGTTTTGGCGAGCTCCGCGGACAATGATCGAATCCTGATCGATCGGTCCGCCGGCATCGTTCCTTGATAAGCCGGTGCGTTTCATGTGCCTGCATCCTACACCGGCACCCTGTCGTCGCGGGATGGTCAGCGACGACCGGATGGCTGCCACAGCGTGGTCACGCGCTGTCCTTCACGGCCACGATGCGGATCGTGATACGGGAGTTTGCTGCCAGCGTCGACGAAACGGCGCACCGTGGGTGTCATGCGAGAGTTACAGATTGCCATCATCGGAGCCGGAATCGCCGGGTTGACCGCCGCAAGAGCGTTGCAGTTGCTGGGTTTTCGTCCCGTGGTCTTTGAGCAGGCTGAGGCGCTTGGCGAAGTGGGGGCGGGACTCACGGTCACGCCTAACGCCACGCATGTACTGAATGCACTCGGTCTTGAGAGCGTACTGGAAGAGATCGGCATGCGTCCCGATCGGGGCGGCGTCAAACATTGGCGCACCGGCGAACTGTTGGTGGAGATCTCGCGCGGTAATGAGATGCGCGAGAAGTATGGCGCGGCCTACTACCAAGTACACCGTGCCGATTTACATCAGGCGTTAGCGGACCAGGTCGAAGAATGTGATCCCGGTGCGATTCGCACAGCCCATAGCCTCACCGACTTTGAGCAGGGCAAAGAGGGCGTAAGACTGAAGTTTGCGCAGGGACATACCGCGTCAGCTGATGTGATGATTGGGGCCGACGGGGTGCGCTCACGAGTGCGCACTCAATTATTTGGTGCCGAGCGTCCGCGATTCACCGGTTATGTCGCATATCGGGGTCTCGTCCCTTTTGAGGCTTTGCCGGATGGCGTCATTGAGCCGACTTCCTGCTTATCGACGGGGCCACATCGAAGCTTCACGCGATATCTGGTGCGCGGTGGTCGGTGGGTCAACTTCGTGGGTTTGACCGAGCGTCAAGATTGGCGTGAGGAGGGCTGGTCGATTCGAGCGGATGTACAAGAAATGCTCGAAGAATATGCAGACTGGTACCCGGATGTTCGTACGATCATCCGTTCAACCCCCGAGCACGGACTATTCAAATGGGCACTCTTTGATCGCGAGCCATTACCTGAGTGGACACGTGGGGCCGTCACGTTAATAGGTGATGCAGCGCATCCGATGTTGCCATTTTTGGGGCAGGGTGCTGCGATGGGGATTGAGGACGGTATGGTGTTGGCCCGCGCCTTTGCTGCAGCCTCGTCCGTGTCGGAGGCTTTACGTCGCTATCAGGAGGCACGTTTGCAGCGCGCCAACTGGGTGATGTTGGAATCTCGGAAAACGGCGTTGAATTACCACTCAGGTAACGACGAAAACTTTCGCCCGGGACGCCATGTGAGTGCCGAATCGCTAGGGTTGATGGCCTATAACCCTGCCGAAATACCTATCTAAATCGCTAAATCATCAGGGTGGCAGGGCCTGCTTCATGGATGGTCTCTGCACCGTTCGATGTGATCAGAACGAGATCTTCGAGATGGGCGGTTCCACCAAGTCCTGTCTCAAATAGCGGGCAGTCGATCGACAGGATCATATTTTCTTCGAGTATATGATCTGCGCGACGGCCATCTATCTCATAGCGAGGTTGGTCGGTGTGGGCCAACCCCACGCTGTGTGGATTGAAAATCATCGGTACATCTGGATCAATTTCTTTGAGAAGGCGTTCGCCTAAAGCCGAGACTTCAGAGAATCGAAGTCCGGGTTTAAGTTGATCCCGTAGTGCTTGCCAAACTTTTGACATCGCGCGGGTACAACGCTGCATACGCGCTGATGGCTCACCGACGAATACCGTTCGACCATAATCACCATGAAATTGTCGTAGATGGCTCACGCAATCGATTAGAAATGCGCTGCCTTCGCGTAGTGGCTCATCGTAGGCTTCGGAGGATGAGCCATTGACCACCATAAATACGGGCACGTTACCGCGTACGGCTACCTCTGCATAAAAGCGCTGGCGAATCGCCCGTAGGCTTCCTAGGCTACGAGCGGCCTGCACGGTGGACAGAGCCGCCTCCACATTGGCTTTGGAAGCCAGTCGCATCATGCGGATTTCGGCAGGCGTCCGGATGAGACGAAAGCGGCGTGGGGTGTCTTCGCTCAAGACGGCGGTCGCGAGAGGGCGCGCGCCTTCGATCAGTGCAGGTAGAGAGGGGTGGTCGTAGCCCAGCCGCAATTGGGCTCCGGATAAACCCAGCTGGGTTAATGCCCGCCCGAGCGCAGCTTGCATGTGGGGAGAATAGGGAGCTGCAGCGCTAACGGCTTGTCGCCGACGTTGCTCACGATCGGTGACGCCGAGTCCATCAAGACGATAGAGCTTCGGTGTTAAATCGGTGGGGCTCGTGAAGACGAAAGGCTCAACTCCGGGCGGTAGCCCATCATCAGCCTGAATGTAATAGTACGAAAACGCGGGAATAATCAGGGCGACGGGCTGTTTAGGGTCTGCTGGGACCAGGGCGAGCGTGCTTGCGTCCAAGCTCATACGCTCAAGCAGCGGGAAAAACTGCGTAGCGTGAAAGACATTACGCCCCTCAGCCACGATCATGGCATCGAGATTTTCCGCTCGCAGGATGTGAGCAGCTCGATCACGATCAAGAAAACCTTCGTTGCGAAGGAAGCTCAGATCAGGAAAGGCGCTTTGGGTCATACATTGAAGCTAGGCAGTTGGCTAATACCTGTCAAGCAAGTAACCAGGTAGGCCGCCAAGCAAGCGATCGCGGCTGCTACTCATTCGGGACAGGATCACGCACTTTTGGTGTAATTCACCTTATGGAATCTGCTTCAGCACCCAAGACCTCACGACCTGAGCCTGAGGTCAGCTCGATTTTCAGTCATCGCAAATATTGGGCGGCCCGCTTCGGCGTCGCGCCTTTCTTGCCGATGTCTCGCGCGGAGATGGATGCACTCGGTTGGGATAGTTGCGATGTCATTCTCGTAACAGGGGATGCCTACGTGGATCATCCGAGTTTCGGGATGGCGATTGTGGGCCGATTACTCGAAGCCCAAGGATTTCGGGTCGGGATTATTGCTCAGCCGGATTGGCAGAGCTCAAAACCCTTTGCTGCACTCGGTCGACCGAATCTTTTTTTTGGTATCACCGCGGGCAATATGGATTCAATGGTCAATCGTTACACGAGCGATCGGCGTATCCGTAGTGACGATGCCTATACCCCTGGCGGTGAAGGGGGTCGTCGGCCTGATCGGGCCGTGATTGTTTATGCGCAACGGGCAAGAGAAGCCTTTGCAGATGTACCGATCGTGTTGGGCGGGATTGAAGCCAGCCTGCGTCGGATCGCGCACTTTGACTATTGGTCAGAAAAAGTTCGTCGGTCTGTCTTGTTAGATGCCAAGGCGGACTTACTGGTCTTCGGTAACGCTGAGCGACAAATCGTAACCATCGCGCATCGACTGGCCGCGGGTGAGCCGATTTCCGCGATTACGGATTTACGGGGCACCGCTTTTATGCGGCGTACACCGGTGACAGGATACGTGGAAATTGATTCAACGCATCTTGATACGCCAGGCGCCTTGAACCCGCCGATTGATCCGTACGCGATGGAAGATAACGGCGGTACGCGTCGTGATACGGCAAGTGCGCAGTCTCCCCCTGCCGGTGGGGTCAATGAACAAGTCGTACGCTTTACTCGGCGGGTCCGCAATGCAGATCGCGAACGTAGCGTCATTCGCCTGCCCGCTTTCGAGCAGGTGGTGGATGATCCTGTCATGTACGCGCACGCCTCGCGTATTTTGCATTTGGAGGCGAATCCCGGAAACGCACGCGCCTTAGTCCAGCGACACGGGAAAGTCGATGTCTGGCTCAATCCGCCGCCCATTCCTCTGTCAACCAAAGAAATGGACCAAGTATATGAGCTTCCTTATCAGCGTCGGCCGCATCCGGCTTATGGTGATGCCGAGATTCCAGCTTATAAGATGATTCGGTTTTCGATCGCTATTCAGCGTGGCTGTTTTGGCGGTTGCACGTTTTGTTCAATCACAGAGCATGAAGGGCGGATCATTCAAAGCCGATCAGAAGATTCGGTACTGAGGGAAATCGCCACTATCCGCGATACCGTGCCGGGCTTTACCGGCGTGATTTCTGATTTGGGTGGCCCTACAGCCAATATGTATCGACTCGCATGTAAGAGCCGGGAGATCGAACGGGCATGCCGTCGCCCATCGTGCGTATACCCAGGCATTTGCCCCAATCTCAATACCGACCATACGCCATTGATTGAGCTCTATCGCAAGGCGCGGGCTTTGCCAGGAATCAAAAAAATATTAATTGCTTCAGGGGTCCGCTATGACTTGGCGATCGAATCGCCGGAGTATGTAAAAGAATTGGCTCAGCATCATGTCGGTGGATATCTGAAAATCGCCCCTGAGGCGATCAGTGAGGGGCCACTTTCTAAGATGATGAAGCCCGGAATCGGCACTTACGATCGGTTCAAGGCGCTATTTGATCGCTACTCACGTGAAGCGGGCAAGCAACAATATTTGATTCCTTATTTCATCGCTGCTCATCCGGGGACGACCGATGAAGACATGGTCGAGCTTGCGCTTTGGCTAAAGCGTAACGGCTTTCGAGCGGATCAAGTGCAGGCGTTCTTGCCTTCGCCGATGGCGACGGCAACGGCAATGTATCATTCGGGGAAAAATCCGCTACGCCGGGTTGCACGCGATAGTGAAAACGTCGCGATTCCACGCGGTCTAAAAGTACGTCGGCTGCACAAAGCATTTTTGCGATACCACGATGCCAATAACTGGCCGCTTTTGCGCGAGGCTTTGCGCCGCATGGGGCGCGCGGATTTGATTGGTCCTGGCAAGCATCAGTTGATTCCGGCTTGGCAGCCGGCCGGAACGGGGCAAATGGTTGAGGGTCAGCGACGCCGCGCGGATGTCCGCAAGCATCGTGGCGCGAGCGGTACGCCTTTTAAAACTCAACATACGCGTAAGAGAGGTAGACCATGATACCTATGGTGAGTCGCTATTCATTGATGTGGGCTGGGTTCTTATTAGCGACAGCGACGGCGCTCGGTGCATTCGGCACTCATGCCTTAAAGCCCGTCTTACCGGCGGCGCGGTTTGAGAGCTTTGAGATTGGAGTGACGTATCAATTTTTTCATGCGCTCGGTTTGTTAGGGATTGGGCTTTTGCAACGGCTATACCC
>CAZSRB010000010.1:30760-38666 GCA_964609065.1 uncultured Acidibacter sp.
ATCGCGCGTGCAACGCCGTCAGGGGCTTCCTCATGCACGTAGTGACCGGCAGAGTCAAAGCGTACTAAGCGTGATCCCGAGATCAGGTTTTGGAGCGTGTCGGCTTCGCTGGGGGCCTTATTGCGATCAGCATTTCCCCAGGGAATCAGTGTTGGTACTTTGACCTCACTGGCGAGCGCGATTTCCTCGCCCTCCGCATACTGGGCCATTAGCGAGGTCATCCCCTGCATATAGCCGTCTGCTTGGGCACCGAGCATCACGTCATCAATGACCTGGTCGGTAACGATGTCTGGCTGGATGTAGGACTTGCGCAGAAAGTTGCCGCGGAATTCGCGACTTGCGAATAATTTGGCGGACATGCGTGGTAATGGCGGTACGGTGATCTGGACAATTTTGGGGACCCCCGTCGTTAAGATCCCAGGATTCATTAAGATGAGTGCTGCAGCCGAAGGATCTTTCACCGCTGCTTGTAGCGCGACGGCACCCCCCAACGAATGCCCTGCATAGACGACATTTTTGAGTCCGAGCACCTGTGTCGCGGCAATCAATGTTTCAGCTTGAGGGCCATTGTGATAATCGTAGTCGACGGGTTTGTCCGACAGCCCGAACCCAGGCATATCGATGGCGATCACGTGACAGCAATCTTCGAGACGAGGGGCGAGCTCACGAAAACTTTGTAAAGAATTAGCGAACCCGTGTAGCAACAGGATGCTGGGCTTGTCAGGCGCCGCTTGTCCCCATTCCCGATAACGCAAGCGTAAGCCATTGACGGTGACCAGACGATCTTCCGCGCTGAGGAGTGTGTCGACCGGTAATTCAGGCTCCCCCGGCCAATACGCCCACAGCATCGCCAGCCCCCAGATTGAAAGCAGTCCACCGATGAGCCCGAGTCCTACGCGTTTGAGAGTTCGCATGGGTCGATTGCATACAATGGACAGCCATTCTGCCAAGTCGTATCGCCTCGAGAATCCACCCAGTGAGAGTTAGCCCGTCATGATGAGCGTGTGATGACGTCTGTTCAGCGCCCCTCTCCGCCCGTATTCGATGCCACCTTGCCGGTGGTAGGGGTGTTACCTGGCCTACGGTCGGCTCTGAATTCGCATGCAAACGTCGTACTTGAAGCGCCACCTGGCGCGGGTAAGAGCACTGTGGTGCCGCTCGCATTACTACAGGAGTCCTGGCTAGGTGATCGACGGATCCTGATGCTCGAGCCGCGCCGCTTGGCGGCGCGTGCGGTGGCTGAGCGGATGGCGCGTAATCTCAATGAAAATGTCGGTGAGACCGTGGGATATCGCATGCGACTCGATACACGGGTAGGACCCAACACGCGTATTGAGGTCATCACAGAGGGCGTTTTGACCCGCTGGTTACAGGAGGACCCTGAACTAGAGGGTGTTGGGTTGGTGATCTTTGACGAATTTCACGAACGTAATCTTCAGTCGGATTTGGGATTGACCTTACTACTCGATGCGCGATCGGCGCTTGAGACGAATCTCAAAATCCTATTGATGTCGGCCACACTCGATTCAGACTCACTCATCAAATTTTTGGACTCTGCAACGCGTGTTCAAGCGGAAGGTCGACTCTTTCCGGTGGAGCATCGATATGTGGGCGACGGTTGGCCCTTGATGCCCGCAGACGGTTTGCATCACGCTGTTTTGCATTGCCTGCGCCGGGCACTCATCGAAACAGAGGGCGATATTCTGGTCTTTCTCCCTGGCGCCGCTGAAATTCGCCGCGTCATCATGGCTTGGCAGGACGTTCCGTCGCAGGTTCGCGTATTACCACTTTACGGGGAGCTATCCGCGAATGAGCAAGACGCAGCGCTCGCGTCAGCGCTCCCAGGGAAACGTCATGTCATCTTGGCGACCAATATTGCTGAAACAAGCTTGACCCTGCCGGGTGTACGCGTGGTGATCGATAGCGGATTAGTGCGTCGGTCACGTTTCGATCCCGCTACGGGTATGAGTCGACTCGATACCGTTCGAATTTCTCGTAGCGCGGCAATCCAGCGCGCTGGCCGTGCAGGTCGACTGGCGCCGGGCGTTTGTTACCGCTTGTGGAGCGCGGGAGTGGATCGAAGCCTCGCTGAGCATACGCCGGCAGAAATTTTAGAGGCCGACCTTGCGGGCGTCGCGCTTGAGCTTGCGCAATGGAGTTGCACGATCGAGCGCCTACGTTGGCTTGATCCACCACCCAAGGCCATGTGGGGTACCGCGACTACGCTACTGCAGCAATTAGAGATCACCGACGCATCGGGTCAAATGACTGCACTAGGTCGGTCGGTCGCACGCTTACCCGTGCATCCGCGTCTAGGTCGTGTGCTACAGGAAGCTAAGCAGCGAGGATGTGCTCTACTCGGTGCAGCACTCGCGGCTCTCTTGAGTGAACGAGATCCCTTGCGATCCCCTGTTAGACATCAAGACGAAATCTCTGAGTCTGATATTGATATATTGACTCGATTACAAATTCTTTGTTGCCAAGATTTTAATGGACTTGATAACGCAGGCTTATGGCGTCGAATCGAGCAGCAGGCGCGGCAGCTCTATCGACTACTCGAGCCAAGCGAAAAATCTGTCAGACTCGATGATTGCTTGCGTGACACCCATAAGGCAGCGGTGTTACTCGCAAGCGGCTTCGCTGATCGCATTGCGCAACAACGCCCGGAGGCCCGCGGACGTTACTTACTAGCCAACGGTCGCGGTGCCACCCTCGCACGACCCGACGCACTATCGGGCGCGGCGTATTTGATTGCTCTGGATGTGACGGATCGGGGGCGTGAAGCCGTTATTCGTCTTGCGATTAGCGTCAGTACCAATGAGTTAGAGGACACTTTATCCGCACAGGTACAAACGACACGCCAAGTCGTTTGGTCATCGCAAGACGAAGCGGTCATTGCGCGCGAGCAACGCGAGCTCGGAAGTTTGGTCTTGAGTGCGCGATCTATTGAGGCGAGTGCCGACCAACGTACAGCCTTAGTACTAGAGGCCGTTCGTGCGATGGGGCTGGATTGTCTGCCATGGACGGACGAGGCCCGACAGCTGTGTGCTCGTATTGAGCTTTTGCGAGAGAAAAATAACGATACTGTAAGAGACTGGCCGCCGTTTTCTTTGATATCTCTGAAAGATGAATTAGAGCAGTGGTTATCGCCATGGATAGAGAGTGTCAGTCGACGCAGTCACTTCTCTCAAATCCCTCTGTTACAGGCGCTCAAATATCGTCTCGGTATCGAGCGTGAGCGTGTTCTGCAGCAGTTGATGCCAGAGTATTTAGTATTACCCACTGGTACACGGGTGCGTATCGATTACCTTGACGAGCTCGCGCCGGCGGCAGCTATGCGCATGCAGGAAGTTTTTGGGCTTGCTTCTACGCCGCGTATTGCGGGGGGCGTGCTCGCCATCACATTCAAATTACTCTCTCCAGCGGGTCGGCCTTTGCAAGTCACACGGGACTTGGCCAGCTTCTGGCGTAACGCGTACCATGACGTCCGTAAAGATATGCGTGGTCGTTATCCGAAGCATTATTGGCCTGAAGACCCTTTGCAGGCCGAGCCAACTCGTCGAACGAAACCAAGGAGCTGATATGCCAACCATACTTGTGACGGGTGCGAATCGAGGTTTAGGTTTGGAGTTTGTGCGTCAATACGCCTTGGCCGGTTGGCGGGTACTCGCCACAGCACGTGATCTTGAGAGCGCACCCGAATTGCGAGCGCTCGCTGCCGAGCATCCTTCCGTGGTGATCGCTGCGCTGGATGTGACAAACGAGACGGCAATCAAAAATTTGTCGGCTATGTGGAAAGGCGAGCGGATTGATGTCTTACTCAATAATGCAGGTTGGTTAGGTGGTAGAGCTGAGCAGTCTCTAGAACAGTTGGATTACCAGACCTTCGAAGAGGTATTGAAAACGAATACGTTTGCTCCACTTGTTATGGCGCGAGAATTTTTGCCGCAAGTGTTAGCCAGTGAGCAAAAAAAGATAGTGGTCATCACGAGCGGTCTTTCCTCAATGACCAATACGGTGCGATTTGGCAATCTCTATTTTTATCGCATCAGTAAGGCGGGGGTAAATATGGCGATGCGCGCCTTGCAGGCAGATCTGCGTGATCGCGGAGTCAAAATCGGTATTCTCGCACCAGGCATGGTCGATACCCGTTTATTAAGAAATAGTGGCTATGAGGGACCCGGTGTCATCAATGCACCACAAAGCGTCAGTGCAGTGATGGGTCATATCGAAAACTTAGATCAAAGCGCAGAACTTATTTTATATACGGGTGAGCAGTTGCCGTGGTGAACGGGCGCGCCTCGCGACCTTGTAAGCTCGCTTGAATTTCAGCAACGATCGCTAAAGCTATTTCTTCAGCAGACCGGGCGCCGATATCGAGACCTACGGGCGCGCGAAGCCGACTTTCGAGTTTAGGTGCTTGCGTACCGAGCGCGCTCATCAAGCGCGCGCGTCTCGCTGCCGGTCCCAGTAACCCGACATACGGAATTTGAGTATCTGCCAAAGCGCTCAAATAGTCGGTATCCGCGAGTAGATGGTGGCTCATTACGAGCGCCGCTGAAAAGTCATGGAGCGGCAGTTGCTTGGCCAAGTCTGCGGGCGACTCAAGAGCGACTATTTTTGCTGTTGAGCCGAGTCGATGAGTCTCTACGTATGCTGGGCGATGATCAACCACAGTCAAGTGCCAGCCAAGCTTTTCGGCAAAGAAGATCACAGAATCCACATCAGGGCCGGCGCCGCAAATCAAGAGCTGTGGCGGTGGCGTCACATGAACACTGAATACTTGGGTGGCCGCGTGTAAGACGCCATAGTCAGTCTGTCTGGGAAGAGATACGTCAGATTCGAAATCAGTGCATTCTCCTGTTTGCAGATTGATATGGCAGATAATTCCGCGCTGCTGCGCAGTTGCTTCAAAGATATTTTGCAAGGGCTGATAGTGCGTCTTCGCTGAGCAGCGAAGTAGAAGCACTTCCATCAGTCCTTCACAGCCTAAACCCAGCCCCCAGACGGGATCATCACTACCACGACTGTCATAGCGATGAATGCTTAGAGGCGGGGTAGTCGGCGGCGCGTCTAAGAGTTTCCGAGCATGCTCGTGGAGGTCCCCTTCGAGACAGCCTCCGCTGAGTAGCCCGACGCGCTTCTCTCGACTGAAGAGCATGAGCGCACCGGATTTCCGATACGTTGAGCCCTCGGTGCGAATGATCCACGCCGCGACCAGATCTTCCTTCTGGGCGCGTATCTCTTCAAAAAATGTGCGCAAGGCACCCATGAGACATCAATGACGAATCACAATTTTTCCAAAATGGCGGCTGGATTCCATGAGTGCATAGGCGTCATCCGCATTTGCGTAATCAATGACGGCATCAATGACAGGTTTGATGCGATGCGTTTCAATAAAAGCATTCATCGCCTCAAAATGCGCGCGCGAGCCCACGAAAATACCCGAGATCGCTGTCGCATTGGCAATCAAAGACGCAGCTGGAATTTGCCCCCCGAAGCCGGAGAGTCCGCCAATAATAGCGATGTGTCCGCCTGGCGCGAGTACGGCCAAAGATTGCGGTAGGGTATTCGTACCGCCCACCTCAAGAACCTGCTCAATACCACCCTGACTCATCTGGCGGATGGAGTCTGCCCATTCAGGGGTTGTGACGTAGTTGAGGGTTCCCGCCGCCCCCAATTTGAGTGCGCGCTCGAGTTTGTCGTCACTGGAGCTGGTAATGAAAGCCTGAGCACCCGCGGCAACCGCGAACTGCAGCCCGAAGACGGAGACGCCGCCTGTTCCCAACAAAAGCACGCGATCTCCCTTTCGCATCTCGCCGCGACTTACCAGCCCGTTCCAGGCGGTGACGGCGGCACAGGGTAGGGTGGCCGCCTCCTCCAAAGATAGCGAAGCGGGAACGGGCACCAGCCCGTTCTCATCTAGAGTGACGTATTGGCTCAACATGCCGTCAATCGCACCACCCAACGCGGAGGTGCCGGTCGTGGCGGTCGGTCGACCTTGCCACCAATTCTGGAAAAAGATCGCAGCGGCGCGATCACCTTCTTTGAATCGTGTGACGGCTGCGCCCGTTGCGACGACTTCTCCCGCACCGTCTGACAGAGGGACGACCCGATCGCGATCCCCTGTGGGATAAAAGCCTCGACGAATCATCACATCGCGACGATTAATCGAGGTGGCCCCTACTTTGAGGACCACTTTATTCGCGCCGGGAGCACGAACAGGCACATCGTTTACGAGTTCAAGACGATAGCCTTGGGCTTGCTTGCGCAGTTGGTACTGGCTTTGGGTGCGAGGTAATGTCATGCCTCGCATTGTACGTTCTCAACTGCGATCTTAAAGCGGCTCGTCGTTTTCGCGACTGATCGCGATGATGGCGGAGCGCGCGGGTAAGCCCTCTCCGTCAGGCCAATGACTCACGGGCGCATCCACCGTGCCCCCTGATCCTGGATGTTGGATCGATAGAAAGAGAGTTTTACCATCTGGGGTGAACTCACAGCCGCAGACTTCAGCACCGATGGGGGCGCTGACAACCTGGACTAACTTTCCGCGATCAGGTCCTGTCGTGGGCACCACAAAACAGCCGTCGTTGGCGATGAGGTCACCGTCGGAATCAGTCACAACCCACAAACGTCCCGTGGGATCGAAGCCAAGATTATCCGGGCAGGCGATGGGACTGACCGCTGAAGCATCGGCAAACCCGGCGTAGTACACATCTTGAGGGCGAATGTTCCCCGCGGTGATTTCCTCCTGGCGGGTGAAAAACCGACTGTCTTCGCGTCGTGGGTCGCCCGCCAATAAAAATAACTCCCAACGAAATCGTGTACTGGCAGCATCATCGCTATCTTCGATCAATTCAATGATATGACCGTAATCATTGTCATTGCGTGGGTTCGCTGTATCAGGGCCTAGATTGATCTCGCGACCATTGAATATTTTTTGCTCTGCCTTGCGATCACCATTTTTGGTAAGCGCCATATAAACCCGACCCGTCACTGGGTTCGGCTCAACGTCCTCAGGGCGATCCATGGGTGTCGCACCGAGTATGTCAGCAGCTGCACGGCACTTGATGACTACTTCACCTTGATCAGCGAAGCCGTTTCGACTGTTGAGCGGGCCTGACTCATCGTGCACTAAAGGTAACCACTCTCCTTCGCCAGAGGCGTCAAACCGCGCAACATATAAGGTCCCGTGGTCGAGTAAATCTCGATTGGCCTCACGGTCGTTGGGGTCGTACGAGTCTCTCGTGACAAATTTGTAGACGTATTCAAATTTGTCGTCATCGCCCATGTAGGCGGCAACTCGGCCGTCGCGACAGACAATGGTATTCGCGCCCTCATGTGAAAAACGCCCAAGCGCCGTTCGCTTCTTCGGGGTGGACGAAGGATCCAGCGGATCAATTTCTACAATCCAGCCATGACGAAAAGGTTCTTGCGACTCGTGGCGAAGATCAAAACGAGAATCTAGGTGATCCCAACCGTAGGCGGTGCGCTCCCGCATAGGAAAGCGGCGATGCGCCTCTTTGCAGCGCTCATCATCACTACGCTGCGCCCAAGTCTTGGCATACCCAAAATAATCGTCAATATTTTCTTCGGCTGTTAAGTAAGTGCCCCACGGGGTTTTGCCGCCCGCACAGTTGGCAAAAGTGCCAAGCACTCGCACCCCTGCGGGATCCGCTTTCGTTTTCATCAAATCATGACCGCGGGCAGGACCGTGCACGTCCATGGGTGTCAGCGCAGTGATACGACGAGTGAGCGGTGCGCCTTTTTGTACGTGCCACCCTTTAGAGGACTTTTTGAGTTCGAGTACGCTGACGCCATGCGCGTGTTGCATCCAATTGACCGCACTCGGATGATCTTTGATCCAGGTTTCACGATTACGCGCCCGATCTCGCCCTGACTCGGG
>CAZSRB010000011.1:0-31152 GCA_964609065.1 uncultured Acidibacter sp.
CATGATCATAGTATTTTTTGATGATTCTGTTCGAAGCGTAACCAATTGTCGCGAGCCCTACATCATCATGGGAGCCTCGTAAGCCATTTTGAGCGCTAAAATCTCATTCCGATGAGCGCAGATCACAACAACAATACCGAGCGTGCCTCCTCAACGAAGATCGCCCTCATCGTGGAAGACGATCCTACATTTCAAAACTCGCTGTTGCAGTGCGTCAGCCAACTCGGCGAAGACTGGCAAGCGACTGTTTGTTCCAATGGCTCGCAGGTGATTACAGCGCTGAGCTCGCAACTTCCAAACATTGCGATTGCACTCGTGGATCTCGGCTTACCCGATCGAAGTGGCATTGAAATCATTGACTGGATTCGCTCTCGCGCGCCCAGCATTCCGATTCTGGTGGTGTCTGTCATTTCGTCAGAGCGTAGCGTGTTGGCGGCGATCCGCGCCGGCGCGCGTGGCTATTTATTGAAAGATGACAATCCTCAGCTGATTACGCAGTCTTTAGCGGAAGCTTTACAAGGTAATTACCCCATCAGCCCTTCACTCGCGCGTTATCTTTTCCGATTGGCGGGTGGCGCGGAAAGTCCCGCCGAGTTCACCAACTTAACACCCAAAGAATTAGAGCTATTGCGCCACCTATCACGCGGACGCTCCTACGGTGAGACCGCCCAAGAGATGGGTATCGCGATCTCGACCGTCCAAACTCATATCCGCAATCTCTATCGCAAGCTGGATGTGCACTCACAGGTTCAAGCCGTCACCAAAGCGCAGGATCAAGGGTTGATCTAGCGCTCGGTGTGGCGCTCGGCGTGTGACGAACTAAACCTCAAGCAAGCTGCGCAACATCCAAGCCGTCTTCTCATGTACTTCGAGGCGCTGCGTCAGAAGATCTGCCGTCGGCTGATCATTCGCGGCCTCGACAATTGGGAACAACTTACGCGCGGTACGGGCTGTCGCCTCTTGGGCACTGACAAGGTGGCGGACCATATCATCCGCACTCGGGACTCCTTCGATTTCTTTGATTGAGGCAAGACGAGCGAACTCGCGATAGGTTCCCGGTGCTGCACAACCGAGTGCTCGAATTCGCTCGGCGATTAAATCGAGTGCGTTCCACTGCTCGGTGTATTGCGCCATGAACATGGTGTGCAAGCTATTGAAATGCGGTCCCGTCACATTCCAGTGAAAGTTATGGGTCATCATGTAAAGCGTGTAACTATCGGCGAGTAGCGCGGACAAACCTTGGGCAATCTTAGTCCGATCACGTTCCTTGATACCGATATCGATCATCGGCGCACGAGATTTACTCTTTGGCATGTCATCACTCCTTTAATTAACCGGTTTATTAACCGTTTGGTCCACTCGTAATATGCCGCGCAGCTCGCCGAGCTTAAAGCCAGTCGCCTCGTCTGCAGGGTAAAGGGATTTAATGGCAGCTGACACCTCTGGCGGCACACTGTCGCCATGGCACATTAAGCATACTGCATCCATCATCAATGGCTTGGCGAATATTTTACCGGCCACACCATGATCCTCAATGAATTCAATATTCGCAGCAGACTCTCCTGCTGCCAAGCGATCTTGGAAGCTGGCGATAATTTTTTGATCCAGTTCATCTGCGGAGTTATTGGGATTACGCACGCGGCTACTGCTGCGAGATACCCGTCGCTCGTGCTTTGCGCCCACTTCGGCGGCAATGTCGAACGCCTCTCGATGACAGATCTCAATGGCCTCTACGGGTCCTTGCTGTAAGCCCACTTGGAGGCGCGCCCGCAAGCTCATCGCAAAATCCTTCGCTGCGATGCGGCTTTCTTCGATCCACGGAGCGTCCGGCGCAGTCACGACGGCGACTCTCGGGGCGGACTCTGCATGACCGACCAGCGCAACCACACTCAGACTGGCAACGGCGGCAAAGATGACAGACCCACGCAGGCGACTAGCGAGGCGACTAGCGAGGCGACTGACGAGAGACAATGAGCGCCTCGCAGACGCACCTAACTCGGGCGCCATCACAGCTCTCCCACACTGCGCAGCAAGGTCAGTCGCGCGAGCACGGTATCCATGGCCGCGCGAGTCGCTTGGGCCGATGCGGCTTGCTGTAGCGCAACCGCCTCTAAGACTTGACTGTTGGTAATCATCTCGACGGCATAGAGCTCGCGCGTCAACCGCAAATTTTCGTCGGCCTCTGCGAGAGCCTCTCGAGCCACCACAGCGCGCGCGTCCGCTGCATCGATCGCGAGCCAATGCTGTTGAACTTGCAATCGAATGGCGCTTTCCATGGACTGGCGCTGCCATTCGGTCGCCTCGCTGGCGCGACGCAGTGCAGCCGCTTTATTACGCGCTTGCCCGCCGTCAAATAACGACCACTGCATCCCGATACCGATCATCGAGAATTCATCCCGATCTAAGATAGTGGTCTCGAGATGTTGATACCCCGCCAGCAGCGCAAACTGCGGTAAACGCTTGCCATTTTCTGCCTTGGCTTGTTCGGCGAGCCCATCGCGCCCCGCGCTCATCGCCGCGAGCTCAGCGCGCTGCGTGATCGCGCGAGACTGCAAGGCTTTAAGTGGCTCGTCACGCAAATCACGCACGGGTGGCAACTGCTCGGCCAAGGCGGGCACGCGATCGAGCGGATATCCCAAGCGCCGGTTATACGCGCCTTGCGCTAAATCTTGGGCATGTTGAGCTTGAATCAATCGATCACGAGCCGCCGATAGCGCAACTTTTGAGGCCAACAAGTCGGCCCGCGAACGGAGCTCTGCCTCGACCATGGCGGCGACCGCATCGGTATGGGCAGCCAACGCCTCGACTGCGGTCTCGGCTACGACCCGCATTTTGCGAGCGTGCCACACGTCCACATAAAGCTCGGCCACCGTCATTTTCAAGCGAGCGATCGCCACCTGCTCGTTCGCTTCAGCAGCGAGCCGCCCTGATGTCGCCGCGCGGATACCTGCCGAGATACTGCCGCCTGTGAAGACAGGCCACTGCAGTTGCGCCGCACCCATCACCGTGTCATCGTTATCAAAGATTCGAGGACTCGAAAAGCTGAAGTCTGGCGTCGTCACCGACAACGCCGGTGCATCAGCAAATTGGGTGTAGCTTGCGCTGACGGACAGCGTCGGCCAGCGCGCGCTTTTGGCAGCTTGCTCGCCCGCGCGCGCGGATGCGCTTTGCGCGGTGCTTGCGGCATATTCGGCATCCGCCTCTAACGCACGTCGCCAAGCCTGCTCCAGTGTCTCTTCAGCCGAGGTAGCCGGATCGCTCTGCCCCGCCGCCGGAATCTGCGCGACGGCTACGATCGAAAGCGATGCCAGCACCGCCACCCATCGATGACGGCGCTGACGACCACGCCTACAGGACATCATCGAGTGCATCAATGTCCCTCGCGTAACAAGGTAATACCCAAAGCCTTCAAAACATACTTTTCGTAGACCGGCGTCAAAGAACCGGTGCGCACTTTGCGTAGGAAGTATTTCTCAAAAGCAATTTTAGCCAAGTGCACCCATTTGCCCGCACGTGCCCAGGTGACATTACGCGGAGGAATTTGCGGCAAAGCCACAAATGCGGCCCCAGTATCCCCAAAGTCCGCCAAACAAATCGCGTTCCATGTGGCTTTCGCTGTGGCGGGCGTGCCTTTGATATCCGCGACGATATTCTCGCAAATCGCGGTCGACATCGACTCGATCATATAACCGGTCTTAGGCGCACCGGTTGCGACTGGCGTCGCTTCTACCGGCGGGATGGCGACACAAACCCCGGCTGAGAAGATATTTGGATATTTCTTGGATCGTTGGTGCTCATCGATCAGCACGAAACCACGCGGATTACACAGCTCAGGTACGGCTGCAACGGGGTCCACCCCCTTAAATGCGGGCAAGATCATTGAATAATTAAACGGCAGCGTATGCTCACGCTTGGGCTTTCCGTCATCATCCATTTCGGTGACCGCCATTTCATTGGGTCGAACTTCGGTCACTTTCGCATTGGTGATCCATTTGATGTGACGATGGCGCAGCTCTGATTCCATGAGACCCTTGCTATCACCTACCCCACCCAAGCCCATGTGGCCGATATAAGGCTCACTTGTCACGAAGGTCATCGGCACTTTGTCGCGCATCTTACGCTTACGCAGATCGGTATCGACGATCATGGCGAATTCATAGGCAGGGCCGAAGCAACTCGCGCCCGGGGCGGCGCCGATGATGATCGGCCCTGGGTTTTTTAAAAATTCCTGATAAGCATCCCAAGCGGTCAACGAGTGGGCATGCGTGCAAATAGAATGCGTATGGGCGGCGGGACCGAGGCCCGGCACTTCCTCAAAGGAGAGTTTCGGCCCAGTCGCAATCACTAAATAGTCATAGTTCAATGATTGGCCATTCCCGAGACTCAAGCGATTCCCCTCTGCATCAATCTCGGTCGCGAGCTGCGAAATGAACTGAATCCCCTTGGACTCTAAAGGGTCGTGTAACTCGACGCGCGTTTGCTCGGGCTTACGCCAACCCACGGCCACCCATGGATTCGACGGCGTGAACTCAAAAAACGGCGATGAGCCGACCAGTGTCACCCGATGTTCCTTACCGAGCTTTTTACGTAATTCGTACGCGGTTGGCACGCCGCCAACCCCTGCACCTAAGACGACGATATGTGCCATAACTTAAGACCTCCGCTGCAAGTAAGCGAAATAGCCCACGGGGATCACGACCAGCGTTAATACCGTGGAGACGAAAATGCCAAAGATCAACGAGACCGCAAGACCATTGAAGATGGGGTCATCCAGAATAAAAAAGGCCCCGATCATGGCCGCGAGCGCGGTCAGCGCGATCGGCTTAGCACGGACCACCGCGGCGGCAACGACGGCATCGGCTAAATCTCGGCCCTTTGCTCGTTCGCCGTTGATGAAATCCACCAACAAAATAGAATTACGAACAATGATGCCCGCCAGCGCGATCATGCCAATCATGGAAGTGGCGGTAAATTGCGCGCCAAGCAGTGCGTGCCCGGGCATGACCCCAATGATCGTCAATGGAATGGGGGCCATAATGATGAGCGGTACAAAATAGGACCCAAACTGAGCCACCACTAACAAATAAATCAGAATGAGACCGACCGCGTACGCTGCGCCCATATCACGGAAGGTTTCATAGGTGATCTGCCACTCCCCGTCCCACTTGATCGCGAGTTCCGCCGGATCCTCAGGGGGCGAAATAAATCGCTGAACAGGCGTGACGCCATCGATTTTCAGGTCAGCCAAAGCGCCGATAATGGAAAACATACCGTAGAGAGGACTATCGAGGCGTCCAGCCATATCACCCGTCACATACATCACTGGCAACAAATTTTTATGATGAATATCACCGTCCCACGGCGCTGAACGAAGCGTGGCAATGTTACCTAGCGGCACGAGTGCGCCACTCATGGAGCGTAGTTCAATCGCCAGCAAATCCTCCGCACGGGCCTTATCCATTGGCGGCAATTGCAGACGGATCGCGATCGGCGCTTGGCCACTACCCTGCCGCAGGTAACTCGCGTCGTGCCCACGCAAAAGACCCGCTAACACCTGACTCACGTGCTGTGGGGCAACACCCAGCATCGCCGCCTTACCGCGATCCACCTCCAGCACCCAACGGGGTGTATCACTCACCCGCGTATCGTCGATGTCCACAATATCGGCTGTCCCTCCAAAAGCCGCGCGCACACTCGCCGTCAATGCAGCACGCGACTCAGGAGTCGGACCATAGATTTCAGCGACGATCGGCGCTTGCACGGGCGGCCCCGGCGGCACCTCGACAACCTGCACCGATGCGTCATATTGACGACCGATCGCTGCCAACGCGTCGCGAACACTACGCGCGATCTCATGGCTCGAACGATCACGATCCGATTTATCAGCCAAGTTGACTTGAATGTCCCCAAGCTCCGCGCTTTGTCGCAAGCCGTACTGCCGGACGAGTCCGTTGAAATTTATGGGCGCTGCCGTGCCGGCATAGACCTGATAGTCAACGACCTCGGGCACCGTTTCGATCACTTCAGAGAGCTCATCGAGCACCTGTGCCGTTCGCTCAAGCGCCGTTCCCTCTGGCATGTTGAGCACCACCTGAAACTCAGACTTATTATCAAAGGGCAGCATTTTCAACACGACCCACTGCACGACAGCCAGTGATACCGCGAGCACAATGGCCACACCGATGCCTGCATAGAGCTTATGCCTTCTCGCCTTACCCTGCTGCGCATCCAAAAAGGGTCGAACACTGCGTTCAAAAATTTGCTTTAACCGGTCATCGAGCGTACTCGATCCACCCTCTGTCGCGTGTTGCGAGAGAAACACTCGACACATCCAGGGCGTAAACACCAAGGCAATCACCAATGAAATCAACATCCCCATGCTGGAGTTAATCGGGATGGGACCCATGTAGGGACCCATTAACCCGCTGACAAATGCCATGGGCAGCAGTGCCGCAATGACCGTAAACGTGGCGAGAATCGTTGGACCGCCCACCTCATCAACCGCTCTCGGAATCGAGTCGGCCAGAGGTCCTGCCGAAAATTGTTGGTGACGATGGATGTTCTCAACCACCACGATGGCATCGTCGACCAGGATGCCAATCGAAAATATCAACGCAAAAAGTGATACGCGATTCAGGGTAAAACCCCAAGCCCAAGAGGCAAACAAGGTCGCAGCCAGAGTTACGATGACGGCGACCCCCACCACCGCCGCCTCCCGGCGACCCATGGCGAGCATCACCAGCAACACGACCGACAAGGTCGCGAACATTAATTTTTTGATTAAAGTTTGCGCTTTGTCATTGGCCGTGTTGCCATAGTTACGCGTTACCGTGATCTCTACATCGTCGGGGATGTAACTTCCGCGCAAGGTGTCGATGCGTTGCATCACAAGCTCGGCTACATCGATAGCATTCTCACCGGGCTTTTTAGCGACCGCCAACGTGACCGCTGGCGCATGGCGTATTTGCGACTCACGCTCGGTCGCTCGGCCACTCCCGAACCAAACGTAAGAGCTCGGCTGGTCGGCGCCAAGCTGCACATCAGCGACATCACGCAGATAAACCGCCCGACCTTGATGCATACCCACGATGAGATCGGCGACCTCCTCGGCATTGGCGAGGAACCGCCCCGCCTGCACCGGCTGCGCCTGGTCGTTCGCTACCACGACGCCAGCGTGCAAAGCTTGGTTGCTCAAAGAAATTGCTTGAGAAATCTCAGCAAAGCTCAAGCCACGGGCCGCCAAACGCCGCGGGTCAAGCTCTACTTGGACAATTTGCTCAGGAGCGCCCACGGCATATACATCGCGCGTTCCCGGTACCCGCTTGATTTCGGTCTCAAGGGAGCGCGCAATCTGCGCAAGCGAATCGGCGCCCATACTCGGGGCTGGATCTTCACGCCACAGCGTCAGCGTCAAGATGGGGACATCTTCGATGCCGCCAGGCTTGACGAGCGGCGCCAGTACGCCAAGCCCCGCAGGTCGCCAATCTTGGTTGGAGTAAATCGCGTTATAGAGTCGAACAACCGACTCGGTACGCGTCTCGCCCACCTCGAACTGCACGGTCAGCACACCGACATCAGGACGTGAGACCGAATAAATATGTTTGACACCCGCGATCTCACCGAGCACACGCTCCATGGGACCGACCACCAAAGATTCCACCTCAGCAGCACTCGCCCCAGGGAACGGAATGAACACATTGGCAAAGGTCACATCGATCTGCGGCTCCTCCTCGCGCGGGGTGACCCACACAGCAAATAGCCCCAAGAGCAATGCACCCAAGGCAAGCAGCGGCGTTAATTGGTTATGGAGAAAAAAGGCCGCTAATCGGCCTGAGATACCCCGTTTCGAGTCGTCGCTCATTGCGCCGCCTCAGAGTCCGACTGACCGCCACGCAACGCCGCGAGCGCCTCGTTGGGGTCGCGCGCAACACGCTCGCCCGCTTTGAGCCCCGCGAGAACTTCCACGCGATCGTCTATCACGGCCCCGAGGCGTAACTGACGAAACCGAATTCCGCTCGCCGAGTACACATACGCACCGGTGATCTCGCCGCGGGTGATCACCGAGCGCGAGGGGATCTGCAGTCCTTGACGCTCGCCCTCCATCACACCGACTTTCACCAACATCCCAGGCTCTAGCCTCGAAATCGGCGTCAAAATATCTGCCTGCAAACCAAAACTGCCATCACGCGCATCTGCACTCGCGTAAATCAAAATATTTTCAGTGACAATGCGTTGACCCTGATGATGAATGACAATTTCACGCGATTGACGCGCGGCGGCGACCAGCGATTCGGGTAACTGGGCACGCAAGCGCAAGCCCTCACGCGCGGCCACCCCAAAGAGCGGCATACCGGGTGCCACCGTATCACCCACTCTGACCACTCGCTCTGTGATCACTCCGGCAAACGGCGCGGTCACCAGTGTGTAGGCTGAAGCGGCATCGCGCGCTGCGCGAGCGGCTGCGACTCGCGCCTCTGCCGAGTCGCGCTGCGCGAGTACTTGATCATAGGTCGCTCGCGGGACCACCTTACGCTCATAGAGGCTCCGAATTCTTTGGTAACGCGCCTCGGCATCTGTTGCGAAGGCTTCGGCTTCGCGTAAACCCGCTTCCGCTTGCGCGAGGCCACCTTGAGCTTGAGTCGCTCGTAGCCGCAAAACAGGCTCGCCAGCCGCAACCTCCGCCTCAGCATCGCGCAAGATAGCCGCGATCTGCCCGGGAACCTGCGCGGTCACCGTCGCTTGCTGCAGACCCTCGATCCGCCCATCGACGACCCGCTCATCTGCGATGGAGGTGGTCGTCACCTCAAAGACTTCAAAAGGCGGCTCGCCCGCACCGAGTGGGGCACTCGTCGGCGACTCGGTACAGGCCGATAAGGCGAGCGCAGTCAGTACGAGTCCTAAGCGAAGGTATGGGAAGGCGGCGTTGTCTTGCATCATGCTTGACCTCCGACCTCAGCCGAAGGCCGCGCCAGACCGCAGACCCAGTTTTCGCAAAATGATGGCTAACGGACAAAAGCCTGTGAACGCCGACTGCAATAAGTTCAAACCCACAAAGGCCGTCAGAAAAAACCAGTTCGCATGCACAAAATTGCCGAGTGCCAAACTCACAAGGATGACGGTACCGGCGAACGCTAAAACAACACGGTCAATATTCATGATGGGAGCTCCGAGTTAATTGCTGAAAGAGGACTCATCCATGCCTAATCAAGAGGACGGCAATCCATGCGCACTTACCGCAGAATCCGCGATGTGGCCTGCGCGCACATTCACGCGCAACGACGGCTCGAGTAGCCGCGGTGCCTTGAGCGTGGCATCGCGGCTTTGGCGCATCTCGACGTAGGCATCCATCGCCACGTTATTACGCAGATGGATGTTGCCCAAGCGCTGTTCGGCAGGATTTGAGAGAAACTGTGGGGTAGCGCCCTCTACGGGATAGTCGTGGCAAAGAAATATCCGAGTCGACTCATCCAATGACAGCAGGCGCATCATCGACTGGTACAAGGCCTGTGCATCACCCCCGGGGAAATCGCAACGTGCTGTCCCATAGTTCGGTGCAAACAGGGTGTCACCGACAAACACCGCATCCCCAATGAGGTAACTGACGCTGTCTGGCGTGTGCCCCGGTGTCGAGAGGACACGAGTCTTGAGCGTACCCACCGGGAAGACATCGCCCTCGGTGAAAAGCACATCGAAGTCGCGCCCATCGGCAAAGAAATCATCGCCTAATCGCAGCTTTTCCTTGAAGGTTCGCTGGACCTGCAAAATGCCCTGCCCGATCCCCACTCTTGGTGAGTGCCCAAGCTCGCGCTTCAACCATTGAGCCGCGGTCAAATGATCCGCGTGAGCGTGGGTTTCTAGGATCCAATGGACCTCGAGTCCTGCCCTAAGCACGTGATCGAGCACACGTCGGGCCGAATGAGTCGACAGCTCGCGCGATTCGGGGTCGTAATCCAAGACCGGATCGATGACACACGCCGCCGGCGAGCCGGGATCTTTGACCACATACGAGAAAGTACCGGTCGCCGGATCGAAAAAGGGCGTCACGAGGGGCTGAATGAGAGTGTCCATGGAGGTATTATATTAGTGATTGCTAATTAATCAAGCCCTGATATACTAGCGCGCATGTCCTCCTCAACCCTATCGACAACACGGAAGCTGCCGATGGCCCAAC
Source organism: uncultured Acidibacter sp. (assembly GCA_964609065.1). GTDB lineage: Bacteria > Pseudomonadota > Gammaproteobacteria > Steroidobacterales > Steroidobacteraceae > UBA964. The sequence continues at coordinate 10,172 of CAZSRB010000011.1, forward strand.
CTGCCGATTTACTGCCGCACGCGGATGCGGCAGCGCTCCTCTTGCGCGCGCTCGCTAATCCCCAGCGCCTGCTCATCTTGTGCAATCTTGCGAGTGGGGAACTCTCCGTCGGTGAATTGAACGCGCGACTGCCCTTGAGCCAATCAGCCCTCTCGCAGCATCTGGCGGTGTTGCGCGAAAACGGGATCGTGATGACCCGCAAGGTGGCGCAGACGGTGTATTACTCCCTGGCGGACGGACCCGCAGCCGAGGTGATCGGAACCCTGCACGGGATCTACTGCGCCTGATAGTCTGCCCGGCATGGAAATCGACATCATTCTTGAGCCGGATCTCACACCGGCACAGGTGGCCGAGCTCGGCCGCAAGGCAGAACAATACGGTGTGCGAGCCCTCTGGAGCTCAAACTATTTTGCCCATTGGGATTGCTTCTTATCGTTGGTGCCCCTCGTCCAGCAAACCTCTAAGTTGTTGATCGGCCCGCTCGCGGTCAGCCCCTTTGAAATGCATCCACTGAAAATTGCCAATAGCCTGCTCTCGCTCAATGAAATGAGCGGCGGACGGGCCGTCATTGCCATGGGTGCCGGTGAAGGCAATATCGACGCCATGGGGATTCAGCGTCCGGAAAAAATCGTCCGGGCCACTCGTGAAGGGATTGAAATTGTTCGTGGGGCCGCGCGAGGCGTCATCAAACAAGGCTTCAAGGGCGAAGATTTCCAGATCAACCTACCCTGCAGCTATGACTGGCTGCACGCACCGAACGCGCCTCTGGTGTATGGCACCGCTTATCGCGGGCAGATGATGCGGATGGAAGCTCGGGTGGCCGATGGTGTCTTTATCGGCTGCACGCCCCCTGAAGTGATGGCTCAGGCGATGGAAGAAGTTCGCGTCGGTGAAGCCAAGCGTGCCGCGGACATGCCCGCGCTACGCACCAATACGTTTTGGGCCTGGCATCTGAAGCGCGATCGCGCGGCCGGTTACCGAGAGTCTCGACGAGAACTCGCATGGCGCGCGATCAAACTCCAAAAAGAACTCATCCAACAATGTTTGACCGAGGATGAAGCGCAACAGGTGCGCGATCACTATGACGATTTTGTCGCGGCGTGGTTTGATCGGTCGGGTAACGTCAAAGGAATCCCTGAGGAGATCCCGAACCGCCTCTGTGAATACTTCACATCAACAGGTGGTCTTGAGGACTTAGATCGTGAGATTGAGCGCTTTCGGATGTTTGCCCGTGCGGGCCTCACCGAATGCGCCCTGCGTCTACACGATCAGCCGATGGAAGCGCTCGATATCATTGGCGAATACGTCATACCAAAGCTGCGTTAAAGGCAAGCGGGCGGGTATCCCCCAGACACCCCGCAGCAGACCATGGCTCAGCCGCCGGCACCCCATACAAGGTGGTGCGCTCGCGCGGCTGACGATGAATGGAGCGAATGAGTTCGCGCATCTCGGTCGCCGTCATCTGCTGGCCATTCACACCGCCTGCCGCGCGCGTGATCGACTCATTCATGAGTACGCCTCCTAAATCATTGGCGCCCGCCTGTAGCGCCTCGCTCGCTCCACGCCGACCCATCTTGACCCAGGACACCTGAATATTCCGAATCACAGGCTCCAATGCGAGACGCGCTACCGCGTGCATCAACAAAGCCTCGCGCCAGCTCGGTCCGCTGCGAGCGTGTCCCTGGCGCCATAGCGGGGATTCATGGTGCACGAAAGGTAATGGCACAAACTCTGTAAAACCACCGGTTTGCTCTTGTAGTGTCCGAATGGCCCGAAGATGTCGAACCCAATGAATCGGCTGCTCCACATGACCAAACATAATCGTCGCGGTACTACGTAAACCCACCGCGTGCGCCTCACGCATGACCGTGAGCCATTGATCCGTTTGGATCTTATCCGGGCAAATAATGGCCCGTACTTCATCACACAAAATCTCAGCGGCCGTTCCCGGCAAGCTACGAAGGCCCACCTCGGCGAGACGCCCCAGATACCGACTCAAAGATAAACCCAGAGTCTGCGCCCCATGCCATATCTCAAGCGGTGAGAAGGCATGCACATGGATATCGGGCGCTGCTGCTTTAGCCGTTTTAACAATCCGCAAATAGGTATTGCCATCAAATGAGGGATGAATCCCCCCCTGCAAACAGACTTCAGTCGCCCCGTGCTCACGTGCCTCGGCCACACGCCTACCAATTTCGTCAAAATCTAACAAATATCCTGGGCCGCGTAAGGAGCGTGCGCTACGCCCTTTGGCAAAGGCACAAAACCCGCAGCGATGCGTGCAAATATTGGTGTAATTAATATTTCGATTCACCACATAGGTAATCTCATCACCTACGACTTGCGCACGCAGCTGATCGGCTGCGGTCGTCACACCCGCCCACGCCTCACCGTCCAAAGAAAATAAACGAAGCAACTGCTTTTCACTGAAGCCCGCGCCCGACTCAGCCTGCGCCAAGATTTCCTCAGCACCCGCGACTCGCTCGGCACGCAATGAGAGATACGGCACTGGCGGTGATAACGCCGAGCCCGCATACCAAGTGGATTCCGCGCGATAGCCATCGGCATCTAAGCGACGACGTACCGCGGTGTGAAAGCGAGCATCGACCCATGTGCCGAGCTCTAGTGCGTGTCTCGGCGCCAGCGCAAGACGCTGCACAAGCCAACGTCCAGCCTCTCGGGTCTCGTCAGCCAACTGCTCAAGCTGCGGCCACGGCGCTTCAGGATTGACGTGATCGGGTGTCACAGGCGATACCCCACCCCAATCATTGATCCCGGCGGCGACGAGCGCAGCCAACTGCCCTTCACTTAAATTCGGCGGCGCCTGAATCGACATCTGCGGTCCAAAGATCAAGCGTGCGACCGCAATTGTCCATTGTAATTCTTTGAGATCGGGTTCGGGGGCGGACGCCATACGCGTCCCCGGCTTGGCACGAAAGTTCTGGATAATGATTTCCTGAACATGTCCATGGCGAAGATGCGATCGACGAATCGCGAGCAGCGTCTCGATTCGCTCAAGCCGTGTCTCCCCAATGCCGATCAAAATACCCGTGGTGAACGGTACTGCGAGTTCACCAGCTGCCTCTAGAGTGGCCAGACGGCGTCTCGGTTCTTTATCGGGCGAGCGATGGTGAGGGCCGCCGCGCTCGCTTAAGCGCTCAGCGGTGCTTTCCATCATGATCCCCATGGATACCGACACCTCGCGCAAGCGCGCAAGTTCCGCCTTGGTCATCACCCCGGGGTTTAAATGGGGCAGTAACCCCGTTTCAACAAAAACTCGCTCGGCACAATAGGCGAGATAGTCCAAGGTGCTCGCAAAGCCCATGCTCTCAAGCGCCCGACGCGCCGCCGGATAGCGCAACTCCGGCTTGTCACCCAACGTAAAGAGCGCTTCGTCGCAACCCGCCTCGGCGCCTTGACGGGCGATCTCGAGCACCTGCTCAATCGTCATGAAAGGCGTATCGCCCTTACGTGGCGGCGCGGCAAACGTGCAGTAGTGACACACGTCTCGGCACCAGTGCGTGAGCGGAATAAAAACTTTGCGCGAATAACTCACCCGCTGTCCAAAGCCCTCTTGCGCCAGTGCACTCGCGCGCAATAACAAAGGCGCGAGCTCTTCCTCATCAGCGAGCAAACGCGCGAGCTCCTCGGGCATCGGCTCTGCGCCGAGATCGGCAGGCTCATCCACATCATGCGATAAACCGGCGACTTCAATATTCGTCACCCGTAGACCCAAGCGCCGCGCAGCAGCGCTATGCGCCTCGGCGCTATCGGCTCCAAATTGCAGGGGGATTGCTGTCGGCAGTCGTAACCAAAGACCATTGGTCCCGCGCCCGTGACGATCTGGAACGACGGCGACGTCAAAGTTTTCGGCCTGTTTGATTAATGTGTCGATGTCGTAACTACTGACTTGGGGCGCATCCGCCGGAATGACTAATACCGCATCACACGCGTGCTGACCTTGCTGCCCGCGAGCGAGTGCACGACGACTCACCTCTGAAATCGCGAGCTCAAGCGCGGGATTTAAACCCACCGACTGATCCAGCAAGCGGGCGACGCCCGCTGGAAGCGGCAAGTGCTCATCCGGCGTCACGACAATGATCCGCTGAATTCTTTGGGCGCCCCGTAACGCAGCGAGCACGCGCTCCAACATGGAACGCACCAAAGCTGCGCGGCGCGGCAAAGACAGTACCCCCGCGAGCCGCGTTTTCCCATCCTGCAACGCCCTGACCGGCACGATCGCGGTCACGTATTGCGACGTCATAGACCCCCCTTGCATCGCAAGCTGACATCCTCTCGCAATTGGGCTCCGAATGCCAATACCTCCCTCGCTAGAGCCTCCCGATCTGCGGCATCCCGCATCGACGTGGGAGCCACCCTGACCGCGCCACTGATCATCGAGTCCTCGCGGTCGATAATGAGACCATCAATGAAATCCGCATAATGCGCCGCGATCGCCGCATGATTGACCGTGAGGCCCAATTCGCGCATCAGCTTATCGGTGGGCCCTTTGACCGCCCGCCCATCGACTAAGGGTGAAACCGCCACAATCGGCACACCGAGCGCCCGTAACTGCGCGCGCATCCCAGGGACCGCAAGAATGGGATCCACACTGAGCCAAGGATTAGAGGGGCAAATAACGATGAGCTCAGGCGGAGCCTCGTGTAACTCACGCAGTAGCTCGGGCGAGAGCTGCGCCGACTCCGCACCGACAAAATCCAGTCGCTCAACACGTGGCACGCAACGCCTGCGCACAAAGTAATCCTGAAAGTCGAGCACACCCTGATCGGTCGAGACCCGTGTCGCAATCGGCGTATCGGACATCGGCCGTATACGTGTCTTGACGCCATAAGCGCGCCCCAAAGCCGCGGTAATCGAGGTTAACGACTCGCCCTCATGCCAGCGGCTCGTTCGCTCTAGATGTAGCGCCAAGTCCCGATCACCCAACCGGAACCAACTATCAAAACCCCGCTGCTCTAGCTCTGTCAGTACCGAAAACGTCTCTTGCGCTCGGCCCCAACCTTGAGCCGGCTCGGCCACGCCCCCGAGTGTGTACAGTGTCGTATCAAGATCTGGGCAAATTCGTAATCCGAGATGCCAAAAATCATCGCCGGTATTGACGACGACCGTCAAAGACTCATCGCCCAACACCGACTGCAACCCCAGCGACAACTTTGCTCCACCGACGCCGCCCGATAAGGCGAGTACTCTGGGACCTGCGTGCGGCGAGCGAGCCCCGCCTGACGATGCGCTCATCGAAAAAGATCCTGCTCGCGCGCCCGAATCAACGCTTGGCCTGATTCCAACTCGCGAGTCTGAGCGGTTGCCGACCGTGCGCGCCACGATCGCGGCAGATCGCGCAGTAACACAATCGGCCGACCCTCATCCCCCTCTCCCATCAAAAGACCCGCGGCCGAAGCGATCGCATCCGCGACGGCGACTTGAGTCGTCTGCATCACGCGTCCATGTCGATCACGCTCGCCACGTTGATCACGTATCGCGGCAATCCCCGCGACGCCGAGTGCAACATTGACGACACCCTCGCGCCATGGTCGTCCAAAACTGTCACTAATCACGACCGCGGGATGCTCAGGTGCCAATGACTCGCGTAAGCGTGCGGCCGAGGCATCGCAATCTACCGGCAGCAGCAGCACTTGATCGTCCGAGTCTGCGCTATCGCCGGCTGCGATGGGAGGCAAATTCGACCGGTCGATACCGGCATTGGCCATCACATAACCCTGCTTGTGGCGGGTGATCAAAATATCAGGAACCGCCCGTACAACCTCGCAAGATTCTTGTAACACAAGCTCGACAAAGCGTGGGTCTTTACGAACTTTCACCGCTAAGCTAAGCGCCTCTTTCGAGGGATGAACGGCGCTCAATCGATATAAGCGATCTTCATTCTTAGAGATGATTTTCTGCGCGACGACGAGCACGTCGTCGGCTTGCAAAGTCAGCCCGTCCTGCTGCAACGACCGCCGAATGAGCGCCGCGAGATCACTCTGCGGAGTGATCTCGCCGATATCCGACAAGGCATGCAACCGCATTCGCTGAGTCCGCCGATTAATCCGCCTTCGGCGGCGTCAGCTCTCCGGTAATCCGAATCCCTGCCCCATCCACACTGTAGGTGCGATTCAAAAAAATCAGCACTGAGGTGAGGGCCTCAGCCGCTGCGGAGTTACACAGTGCGCCGCCGTGCAAGCCTCGCAGCCCACACGCCTCCACTAACTGAATGACCTGCTCTCGCGCCGCGCGCTGATCACCAAAGACCAGCACATCACACTCGATGTCAGCGTCCGTCGCTAATTTGTGCGCGGCGACATTATGAAACGCCGAGACCACGGTGACCTCTGCACCCAACACTGCTTGCGCCCGAAGCGCCGCACACCCCTCCGCCGGTAGTTGCACGCGCATGACTTTGGGGGGTACCAAGGGCACAGTGGTGTCGACCACGATCTTGCCATGCACAACCGGTGCAATATCTTTGAGCGTCGCTTCTTGCGACACAAAGGGTACCGCCAAAATAATCAGCGAGGCCTGTTCGGCTGCAGAACGGTTATCCATACCCTGCAGCGTGATCGCTCGAGAGGCTCCCGCGCTCGCCGCACTCAACGCGTCGCTCATCTGCGCCGCGGCGGCCGCCGCTTTGTTCGCCTCACGCGACCCTAAAATTACCGGATAGCCCGCTTTGGCCAGCCGCCCCGCGATGGCCGCGCCGAGCGCGCCGGTGCCGCCGATAATCGCGATCCTTGCTAACTGCTCCGTCATGCTGAACCCCACTCGAGTAGTTTGGTGTGATGTTATCACCGGATTTTCCGATCGCTCTCATCGCGATTCTCCCATCGCACGATCCCCAAAAAGAGATCGGCCACATTGGTACCGGTCGCACCCGTTATGAGTAACGCGCCCACGCTCGCGAGCGCGGGGTGGCTACGATAATGATCGAGTGCCTGCTGCGGATCGATACCCACCGCCTCGATCGCCGCCCAGGTGGTCCCGTCCACACAGGCGCCCGCTGCTGAGGTTGGGCCGTCCGAGCCATCAGTACCCGCAGCCAGGACCGTCACCCCGGCCACACCTTGCAGTTCACGCGCGCACAGCAGGGCAAAATGCTGGGCCCGACCACCTGCGGCTGCGCCGAGCGTCGACTGGGCGGGATCGAGCGAGAGCGCCAAGCGGGGCTCGCCCGCCGCCACGATTAGGTATGGGGGTCCCTCCTGGCTGAGGGCCGATGCTTGCAGGCGAAGGGCCTGGCAGAAGTCGTGCACGTGGGTGTCCAGATCTCCATAAAACACCCGACCCCTATTGATCAGCCGATAACCCAGGCGCCTACCCTCCTCGCACACCGCCTCGAGGGCATCATCCAACGTGGCGATCACGGCATAGGCTGCCTGCGGCGCTACCCCGCTGAGCGTGGCCGGTGAGGCCTGCGGGTCCATGGGCGGCTCGAACCCGTATCGCTCAAATAGCGCGCGAACGGCTTCGGGTTCCGCCGCATAATCGAGCGTGGGTGCTGAGCCAATCACGCGGGGGTCATCCCCCGGCACATCCGAGATCGCCAGCGTCAGGTGCGACGCAGGGGCCATCGCTCGGGCGAGCCCACCGCCTTTTAAGCGCGATAGATAACGGCGTAATAAATTCAGTTCATCAATCGCTGCGCCCGCTTGCATCAATCGCTGCACCCAGGCAGTTTTTGCTGCCAAAGAAATACCGTCTACGGGCTGAACCGCAAGCGCCGATGCTCCGCCCGACAATAGGATGAGATAACGATCGCGCTCGTCGGAGCTCGCCACCCATTCGAGTAAAGTCTGCCCGGCGCGAAGACTGCGCTCATCCGCAACGGGATGTCCGCCCTGCATGAGCTGACATCGAACACCGAGTTGCGCCTGAGCCCTAGTAATTTCTTTGTCGAGCTGATCTCGAGCAGGCAGCTCTTTGGTAATAATCAGTACCGCATCCAATGATGTGCCTAAGTTAGCCTCGCGCAGCACCGAGAGCGCCCCCGCAGCCATCGCGAGTGCCGCTTTACCGAGCGCGATGAGACGCAACCGCCCACCCGCAGGGGGTAGCGTCCACTGCAGGTGTACTGACCCGCGCGAAAAGACAAGCTCGTGAGGGTGGCTAGACCCTACATCAACCCGTAAATATTTTTTTAGAGCTGTATCACCACGGACGGCCTCGATCGCAACGGCAAAGAAATGCTCTAGACGCTGCCGGTCGGACACTTAAGCCACCTGACAGCGCAACCACAATTGATCCCACTCTGCCGCAGACCACGCCGAGCCAGGTACACATTGCAGCTCCAACCGGTTATCACGTCGCCATGCGGTCGCGCTCATCGAGAGCTCACCCTCAACCCATTGCACCAAGAGCCACTCATCATCGGTGACCCGCACCACCGCCTTAAATCGCTCGAGAACACCGGCTGCCTCACCGAGCGGTGCTGCGCCCAGTGACAAGACACTTGCGAGTCGTGTTCGCGAAAATGCGACAGAGCGTGGAAAAATCCAGCGCGCACCCATCCGGCCCAAGCGCACCACCGAGTGCCGCTCGCCCTCGGCAACGGGCACCGTCTCCGTCGTTATCTCAGGCGTCCTTATCCCAGGCACCGTCTCAGGGTGAGTGTGACGGGCATGGGTCGCGCCTCCGTGCGGCCGCATTTGATCCCGCTGCATACCCTCGCCTTTAAGCGCAAAGAATTCTTCCGGCAAGAATCCACGCTCTATCACCCCCATCCAACGCTTAGGGGGATAAATACGCTGCATAGCCTCAGTGAACTGTGCTCGAATCGTTGGCTCGATCTGATCGCCCTTCGTTAAGGCGACGCCGTCTGCGATTTGGACTGCAGCGATTGCCACCGAGCTCTCTGCGTCGCGCGTATTCAGTAAGGCAAGCCGCGGCGCATCGAGCAATGCGAGCACCCATTCGAGTCGCAAATCACCGTGTGCCTCGTGCGCTAAGATTTCTTCGACAATTCCAACGGGATGACCGATACCCGAGGGCTCCACCAAAATACGTGCCGGGCGTCGCGTCGCGATGAGCTCAAGTAAGGTGCGACGAAAATCAGCCTCGCCGGTACAGCATAAGCACCCACCGGGAATTAAACGCACATCGAAGGCGCCGCGCGCAGCGGCCGCGACCGTGAGTGCATCGATGCCCGCATCCGTAAATTCATTGAGCAAGACGACCCAGTCTTCTTGCGGTGGCTTATCGGCCAATAAGCGCGCGATCACCGTGGTCTTACCGACCCCGAGCGGACCGGTAATGACCCAAACTGGGATGGGAGGCGGCCGAGAATCGATGGGCGGGCTCGATGCCTCTGGCAAGGTGGTCGTCACGAGTCCGAAAGCCGCCCGTCCTGCGTCACCAGCGTACTGTAGAGATCAGGCCGCCGATCACGAAAGACACCCCACGCACGCCGCTGCGCTTCAAGCGCCGCCAGATCAAATTTTGCGAGCAAACACGCCTCTTGATCTTGGGACGCCTCGGTCATCAATTCGCCCTGTGCACCCGCGATAAATGAGGATCCGTAGAAGCGAATATAAAGACCCTCAGGATCTTGGAGCGAACACTCCGTACCGATGCGATTAGCGGCCATCAGTGGCATCAGGTTCGCGGCTGCGTGACCCTGCTGAGTGCGTTGCCAGTGAGCACGCGAATCCAGCGGTGGCGCAGGCGGCGGCTCACTACCGATCGCGGTGGGATAGCAAAGAATTTCGGCCCCCATCAACGCCATACAGCGCGCGCTCTCGGGGAACCATTGATCCCAACAAATCCCGACTCCCAATCGCGCATACCGCGTCGGCCAAACCTTAAAGCCGGTATCACCTGGGTTGAAGTACTGCTTTTCCTGATAGCCAGGACCATTCGGGATATGGGATTTACGATAGACCCCAAGCACGCTGCCATCAGCGTCGATGATTGCAATGCTGTTGTAATAGGCCTGATTGGCGCGCTCAAAGAAACTGACGGGCAGGACTACAGAGAGTTCTTTGGCGAGCGCCTGCATACGCAAAACCGCTGGGTTTTCCGCAAGCGTGGTCGCTAAGGCAAGGTGTCTTGCGTCCTGCTCGATACAAAAATACGGCGTCTCGAACAACTCTTGCAGCAAGATAACCTGCGCACCCTCAGAGGCAGCACGGCGCACAATCGCTTCGGCTTTAGCAAGATTGTTCTCACGATCCCAGCTGCAAGCAAACTGCGTGACAGCGACTGTTACCTCACGGGGTGACATTGTTAGGTGCTCAGCGTTCATCTTTGACCACTCCACTTAAGCCCCATTTTGGGCCCACTTAAGCCCCACTCAAAAGATGGGTAATCCGGGTGGCAGTCTCGAGCGCTCGCCGCCCATCCTCACCCGTCACCCAGGGCTCGCGCCCCTCGATGATGCATCCGAGGAAATGCTCGATTTCCGCCCTTAAGGCATCGCCTTGCTCAAAATTCTGCTCCTCGATGTTCACGGGGAGACCTGCGGGAGAAGGCTTACCGTCTCTCTTATCGATACGCGTCAGAATTCTTTGCTGAAGATCAATCGACACGTAGCTATCATCACGAAACGCTCTGAGCTTACGCTCGCTCTTCAAGCTCACTCGACTTGCCGTGACATTGGCAACACAGCCCCCGACAAAGCGGATTCGCGCGTTCGCAATATCGACCGCCCCCGAGAACACGGGTGTTCCCACCGCATCGATGGACTCAATCGGTTCACCAATCACGCTTTGCACAATGTCGATATCGTGGATCATCAGATCGAGCACGACGTTAACGTCCGTTCCCCGCTCTTTGAACGGCGCCAGACGTTGGCACTCAATGAATCGCGCGCCTCGGAGATAACGCTCAGCAGCGAGAATGGCTGGATTGAATCGCTCTAGGTGACCCACTTGCAGCACACGCGCCTGGTCTCTAGCGAGTGTGATCAGCGCCTCGGCTTGCGCAACGGTTTCGGTGATAGGCTTTTCGACGAGGACGTGTACCCCAGCCTGTAGGCAATCGCGTGCGATCGCATAGTGATGCGGCGTGGTGGTCACCACACTGACGGCATCGACCTCTGAAAGGATCTCCTCGTGATGCGCGACGCCGCGAACCCCTAACTGCGCGGCGAGGGCATCGCGGACCTCGGCGCGAGGATCCACGACAGCGATGAGCTTCGACTGAGGCAGGCTGGCGTACTTCTCTGCATGAAAACGACCGAGATAGCCCGCGCCGATCACGGCTGTGCGTAATGGATTCATAGCTTATTATGCGCGTAATGAGCGCCCGTAAAACCGCTAACGCGAAATCGTCATCCAAGAAATCCACCACTCGAAGCTCGCAAGGCAAGCGAGGATCAGCCATTCGCACCGATGTGCTGTGGATCGTGCTGGGCTTACTGGCGGGTGCCGTACTGATCCCGCCGCTCATTTGGACCACGGGCCTGATCGTCATCGGCCCGTACGCCAACGGAGGTCTGTGGGCGCTGTGGATCGATGTCATTCAAGCGCTACAAGACGGCTCCTGGGCGGCGTGGATTACTTTACTCGCCCCAGCCACCCTGGCCGCGATTTGGCGCCTCAGTTGGCGCTGGTTGACGCCTCGCTAAAACTTCGCTCGCGCGCTGCCCGAAATTCGCTCCCCTCGTACCACTCAGGGAAGTCCTCGTTCGAAGCGAGTTCCGCCCCGATCTGTTGCAAGAGCGCGAGATCCTCAAGGCCGCCACGCAAGTCCATCCCCGGCCGATACTCATCGGAGGGCTTGTGATAGTCGTTCAGCGTGTAAGCCGTTTGGCGCTCGCGTCCGAAGGCTTCACCCTGCTCCCGATCGTCGATCCCTAATTTGATGTAGAGCGCCGGAACACCGACTTTGGCGAAATTGAAATGATCGGAGCGGAAGAAAAATCCATTCTCCGGTGTCGGCTCGGGTTTCACGACCCGATCCTGGGTGCTGGCCGCACGCGTAAGATATTCCTCAAGCTGCGATGAACCCGATCCGACCACCGTCACATCGCGCGTCGGACCGCCCCAACTGATCGCATCCATATTGAGTGCGGCCACGGTCTGCGTGAGCGGCACTAACGGGTTCGCGGCGTAATAAGCGGAACCTAAGAGTCCACTTTCCTCCAAGGTCACCGCCAAAAATAAAACCGACCGCTTGGGCGCCTGACCCGGTTGAGTAAACGCCCGAGCCAACGTTAACAAGCCCGCTGTCCCGGTGGCGTTATCCAACGCGCCGTTAAAAATATTGTCGCCCGTGCGCGCGAGTGATCGCCCAAGATGATCCCAGTGCGCCATATAGACAATGAATTCATCGGGTCGCTCGGTACCCGGAAGCACCGCGGCGACGTTAGCCGAGTTGCCGCGACGAATGAGGTTTCGCAGTGAACCGCTCGCGCGTTCCTTGAGCGGCATGGGTTTAAAGCCCGGTCGGCTCGCCGCCTCGCGTAGTGCTTGATAACTCGAACCATTAGCCTGAAACAAAGACTCGGCTGCGGACAAGCTGATCCAACCCTCAAGCCCCACACGACCGGCATTGCCATCGGCGGCGACCATATCGAGCTGCGGACCCATCCAACTGTTTTGCACCGTGCCCCACGGATACGCTGCGGGCTTGTCATCGTGCACGATCAAGGCTGCAGCCGCGCCTTGTCGAGCGGCTTCCTCAAACTTATAGGTCCAACGACCGTAATAGGTCATGGCGTTACCACGGAAGAGCTCAGGATCCTGCGTCGCAAAGCCTGGATCATTGATCAGCATCACCACCGTCTTGCCGCGTACATCTAGCCCCGCATAGTCATCCCAACCATACTCTGGCGCGACGATGCCGTAGCCCACGAAGACGACGGGGCTATCTGCAACGCTGATCTCGTTCTCAAGGCGTTTAGTCCACAGCACCATGTCTTCACCGTAGCGAAGATCCGTCGTGCCAATACGTAGTGCCGTGTCACTCCCCGGGGTGATTTCCACAAACGGGACGGGCTGCAGGTAAGAGTCGCCATTACCGGGTTTTAATCCCATCTGCTCAAATTCTTTGACGAGATAATCGAGCGTCTTACGTTCGCCCGCGGTGCCCGGTTTGCGACCCTCGAACTCATCACTCGAGAGCGTCACGATGTGCTGCTCGTAAAGAGTGGCATCGAGCGGCGGCAGCTCTTGGTCAACACCCGCACAGCCAACGAGGAGCGCCAAGGCGCTCGCGAGTAACACGCCCTGCCCCGCGCGCGCCGACTGCCCGCGAAGTGGTGGCGAGACTGCGGAGCCCGCAGGGTCGACCGTCACCTCTTTCTCGAACTTGCCTTCAGTGAACTTGGATGCCGTCATCATCAATCTCCCTCCGTGAAGGCTCATTGCGGCCAGAGCTGCCAGCCCAGCAAGAGCAGATAGCAGAGCAATACCCCCTGGCTCGTCCGCCGCCAAGCCCGTTCGCGCAACTCGCCATAGAAGGCGCTCGCCGCCAAGATCGCCAGCACCGCCGTCACCACCAGGGTTTCGATCAACGGTGGAAATTCCTCGGCAATTCGTGGGGCAAATTCCGGCAGGAACAGAAAGACGATCAGCGTCAGCACGAGCGCCACGGTGATCGACACCGCCGATCCGAGAACGATTCCGAGCAGCATGGCCAGAGGTCCCATGAATTTTTTCCGGTCTAGGGGGTCTTCGTACTTGAAGGGCCGCGCCCTGCAAACTAGTCTGGGAGCCAGTGTACAGGAAGCTTCGCCGATCATGACCCCATCGCCTCGCCCCAATGCCTGGGTGGTTGCCGTCTCAGCCTGCCTAGTTGGCTTGCTGACGCTCGGTAGCTCGTCCTTTCTCACGGCCAACACGTCGTTGCTACCCGCTGGCGCGATGGCGCCAAGCGCCCGAGATCGCATGATCGCGCGACAAGTGGGGGCTTTACTGGAGGATGCCCATTACAGCCAGCAGCAGATTGATGATGCGATGTCATCGCGGGTGCTGGATAAATTTTTGGATGCGCTCGATGGCCAGCGCAGCTATTTCCTCGCTTCCGATATCTCTGAATTCGAGACCTACCGCCTGCGCTTCGACGACATGATTCGCACCGGCGACATTGAACCTGCGTATTGGATGTTTGCGCGCTACCAGCAACGAACCCGCGAACGGATCGAATACGCACTCGAACTCCTCGATCAAGAGCCTGATTTCAGTCTTCAAGAAAGCTTTGAATTTGATCGCGACAACGCACCCTGGTCTACCGACCGTACTGAGCTGGATGAGCTTTGGCGGAAGCGAGTGAAGAACGATGCGATTTCGTTATTGCTCGCAGGGAAAACCTGGGATGAAGCCGCTGAGGTTTTACGCAGCCGCTACGAACGAGTGCTCACGCGTGGCGAGCAGATCAAGCCGGAAGAAGTCTTTGAGATTTATCTGAACGCTTATGCGCGAAGCTTTGACCCACACACGAGCTATTTCTCGCCGCGTAACTCTGAGGAATACAAAATTCAGATGAGCCTGAACTATGAGGGCATCGGTGCCTCGCTACAGCTCATTGATGATTACGTCACGATTATGAATCTGATCGAGGGAGGCCCAGCGGCAGCAGCGGGTACCCTCGCGGTCAAAGATCGTATCACCGCGGTCGGCCAGGATCGCGAAGGCCCGCTCGTCGATGTCATCGGTTGGCGGATTGACGATGTGGTGCAACTCATCCGCGGTAAGGGCAACACCGTGGTACGACTGCAGATATTGCCGGTGGGCGCGACCCCGGGCAGCCCGGAAAAAATTGTTCAGCTGACCCGTGGCAAGGTCACCCTGGAAGCACAGGCAGCGCGCAAAGAAATTCGTGAGACGGTGCGCGATGGTAAAACCTTCAAAGTCGGCGTCATCAATGTACCGGGGTTTTACTCCGACTACGATGCTCGGCGCGCAGGGGATCGTAACTATCGCAGCACCACTCGGGATGTATTTAAGCTACTCCGCGAATTACAGGAAGAAGGTATCGATGGGCTCGTGATGGATCTACGCGGTAATGGCGGTGGATTCTTACCCGAAGCCCAATCTTTGACTGGACTGTTCGTCGATCAGGGCCCTGTGGTACAGGTGCAGTTTGCCGACGGCGATCGCGAAGTGCTCGACGACACTCAATCGGGGGTTGCGTATGACGGCCCGCTGGTTGTCCTCATTGATCGCTTTAGTGCTTCCGCATCAGAGATCTTTGCTGGCGCGATTCAAGATTATCGTCGCGGCATCGTCGTGGGCCAGCGCAGCTTTGGCAAAGGTACTGTGCAGAACCTCGTCCCGTTGTCACGCTGGAGCGCTCGACCTATTAACGGACAACTGACGGTGACGATTGGTAAATTTTATCGAGTCACCGGCGAGAGCACTCAGCATCGAGGGGTCGAGCCCGACGTACTGCTCGCTTCTCCCATTCCGCTCAGCGAGGTGGGTGAGAGCTCGTTGGATGATGCCCTGCCCTGGGATCGGATCGAGAGCGCCGAGTTTCGTACCGAGTCGGTACGCCTACCCTCCATCGCGCGCTTGATTACGCAGGAGAAAACCCGACAGGAGCGCGACCCCGACTATCGCTGGCTCGTCAAAGATATCGAATCGATTGATGAACTGCGAGCGCGGCGTAGCTTATCTTTGAATCTGGATGAGCGTCGAACCGAGCGTAAAACGCTCGAGCAAGCTCGACTCGCCAGAGAGAATGAACGACGACAAGCGAGCGGCGAAGCGGCCGTCGCGTCGATTGAACAGCTCGATGAAAGCGAGCTACCGGACGTTGCGCTGGATCAGGCCGTTGAGGTCATGGTCGATGTCGTTGTCACACCGCCGGCGGCGCGCGAGACCATCACGGCGCAGAGCCAGACCGCCACGCGCGATTAGTCCAAACCGTAACGCGCTCTGGTTAGCCGCCGCGGGGCGAGCTGGCGTGCGATGAGCTAGCGTGGTCAAGTAGTCGATGACCGCGCTCAAAGCAGTACTCCAGCCATTTGTTGAGCATGATGTTTCGGGCCCAGCGTTGATCGAGGGCGGCGGTACTGTGGCGACGTAACTCGATTAGCCATGGATGCTCATGACGTGTCGCCCAGCCGTACGCCTCGGCCAGTCGCGCGTCGTGATACACACGAATCAGCATATCCGGCGCACTCGGTAACCCGTACTCGATCGAGGTCTCGGTAAATTCATAAGTCAGCTCAAGCTCGGTGGTATACGGCGCAGACTCCACCCTTCGCAAGACGAGCTCACAATCGCCCTCGAGCGTTGAGCGTCGCTCAGTCGTCAGCTCACGGACCTCACCCACCAAGGACTGTAATCTTTGATAATTGCTCTCATAGAGTGCCATTAAAGACACGAAGCTACCCGGGCGACCGCGCCAACTGGCCGGTAGCCGTGCTTCATCCAACACCGAATCAAACCATTCATTGATCATAGGCTACGCGCTTGCCCTTACGGTCGGACTCGACGCTCGATTCCTTTCGCCTCGAGCACCCGAGCGGAAATCTCCTCAATCGAGCATTCGGTGGTATCGAGTACCGGGATACCATGGCGCGCAAAGATTGCCTCGGCTGCTCGAGTTTCAAACTGTACCTGTTGCGCCGAGGCGTAGCGACTATTAGGCCGACGCTCCTGACGGATTTGTTGTAGCCGGCGAGAAGAAATACGCAGTCCGTACAGCTTGGACTTATAGGCTTGTAAGCTCGGTGGGAGCCGGTTCGTCTCCAAATCATCGTCCGTGAGTGGATAGTTCGCCGCAAAAATCCCGTACTGCATCGCCATATAGAGACAGGTGGGGGTTTTTCCGGACCGCGATACCCCAATTAAAATCACATCTGCCTTGGCGTAGTCGCGATGGGAGCCGTCATCGTTGGCAAGCGCATAGTTAGTCGCATCGATGCGCATGGCGTAGCCTACGGCATCCGCCAAACCGTGCGCTTGACCCGCCCGATGACTCGAGCGCGTACCGAGCTCCTCCTCCATCGGCCCCACAAACGCCTCGAAAAAATCTAAGAACAAGGCATTTGTGCCCTTGAGTTCGTCCCGTAACTCATCCTGCACCAAGGTGCCGAATATGATCGGACGCAAGCCGCTCTCGGCCGCTGCGGCATTGATACGGTTGGCGGCTTCTTTCGCCTTGTCAATGCTGGAGACAAATGGCAAAGTCACGGCCCGAAACTGCAGGCCATCAAACTGGGTCAAAAGGCTGTGACCCATGGTCTCCGCAGTCACGCCCGTCTGGTCGGAAACGAAAAAAACGGTTCGTGTTGTCAATGGCGAGCCCTCTGCACGCAAATGCCCGGTCCGGCCTGCCGAGTGTTCCACTGCAGGGCGATCGCAGCAAGCTACTCGTCCCCTTTTTTCCCTTTCAGGAATTCCCATTGTGAACGAACTTGTCCTGCCTTTTGAGCGCCTCGCGATGACCGATGTCGAAGTCGTCGGCGGTAAAAACGCGTCTATCGGTGAAATGATCGGTGCACTCGCGCGCCTCGGGGTCAAAGTCCCCGGTGGATTTGCGACCACGGCGCACGCCTATCGCGAGGTGTTAGCTCACAACGGACTCGATGCGCGTATCCGCGACATGCTCGCCGCGCTTGATGTGGATGATGTCGTGCGATTGGCAGAGGTAGGCGCTGAAATCCGGCGTCTCGTGCGCGAAGCGCCACTCGGTGAGGCACTCGAGCAAGCGATCCGTGAGGGCTATCGCGCCTTTGGCGATAATGTCTCAGTGGCGGTTCGATCCTCGGCGACCGCCGAAGATTTGCCGGAAGCCTCGTTTGCCGGCCAACAGGAAACCTTTCTGAACGTGCAAGGCGAAGAGGCTGTTTTGCAAGCCGTTCGCGATGTCTTTGCATCCTTATTTAACGACCGAGCCATCGCGTACCGCGTACACCAAGGCTTTGATCATTCTTTGGTCGCGCTATCCGCTGGCATCCAACAAATGGTTCGCTCGGACCTCGGCGCGAGCGGCGTGATGTTCACGCTCGATACCGACTCGGGCTTTCGTGACGTGGTCTTCATCACCTCCTCCTACGGCTTAGGGGAAACCGTGGTGCAAGGCGCCGTCAATCCAGACGAGTTCTATCTATATAAGCCAGCACTGCGCGCCAATCGGCCGAGCGTCTTACGGCGTAACCTTGGCGCCAAAGCCATCAAGATGGTTTATGGCACGGCCAACGATACCGAGCGAGTCAAGACCGTCTCAGTGGACGAAGCTGATCGTCAAAGATTTTCACTGGATGATGACGACCTCAGCGCACTCGCCCGTCAAGCGCTCATCATTGAAGAGCACTATGGCCGGCCGATGGACATCGAATGGGGTAAAGACGGCGCGACGGGCGAGCTCTTTATTTTGCAAGCGCGGCCTGAAACCGTTCAAAGCCGCAGCGGCCGTACCATTCAGCGCTATACCCTACAGCAGCGCTCAGACATTCTGACGAGCGGACGAAGCATAGGCCAAAGAATTGGCGCAGGCCCTGCTCGAGTCATCGCGGATGTCTCACAAATGGCGCGCGTTCAGCCCGGCGATGTGCTGGTTGCCGATATGACCGACCCAGATTGGGAGCCCGTCATGAAACGCGCCTCTGCCATCGTGACCAACCGTGGCGGCCGCACCTGTCATGCTGCGATCATTGCCCGAGAGCTTGGCATCCCAGCCGTCGTGGGTTGCGGTAATGCCACCGACCTTATTCGCGAGGGCCAAGAGGTCACCGTGTCCTGCGCCGAAGGCGATACGGGCTACGTCTACGCGGGTGCGCTCGATTTTGAGCGGCGACAAATTGAACTCGACGCCCTCCCTGAAGCGCCCGTCAAAATCATGATGAACGTCGGTAACCCCGATCGCGCGTTTGATTTTGCGACAATCCCCAATCGCGGAGTGGGTCTTGCGCGACTCGAATTCATTATCAATCGAATGATTGGCGTGCATCCGCGTGCCTTGCTTGAGTATGAGCAACTCGATAAGTCTCTCCAAGAAGATATTGCGCTACAGATGGCAGGCTACAAAGGACCTGTAGATTTCTTTGTCGATAAGCTTGCAGAGGGTATCGCACAGATTGCTGCGGCGTTTGCACCGGAGCCGGTGATCGTGCGCCTCTCGGACTTCAAATCGAATGAATATGCGAATCTCATCGGCGGTCGCGCTTATGAACCCGAGGAAGAGAACCCGATGCTCGGCTTTCGCGGCGCGTCACGTTATATCGATGAGAGCTTCCGACCGTGCTTTGAGCTCGAGTGCCGTGCCTTAAAGCGAGTGCGCGATGAGATGGGCCTGACCAACGTCTGGGTCATGGTGCCCTTTGTACGCACACTGAAAGAAGCCCGTGCGGTCACCGAATTATTGGCTGCCAATGGACTCGCTCGCGGCCAAAACGACCTCAAGGTTGTCATGATGTGCGAGCTGCCCTCAAACGCGGTACTGGCAGAGCAGTTCTTAGAGTTCTTTGATGGAATGTCGATCGGCTCGAACGATATGACGCAGCTGACGCTGGGGGTCGATCGTGATTCTGGGATTGTGGCCCCGCTCTTTGACGAGCGTAACGAAGCAGTGAAAGCCATGCTATCGATGGCGATTCAAGCGTGTCGGAAAGCGAACAAATACGTTGGCATCTGCGGACAAGGACCTTCCGATCACCCAGATCTTGCCAAGTGGCTCGTCGAACAGGGTATCGAGAGCATCTCGCTCAATCCCGATACGGTGATTGAGACTTGGCTCATGCTGTCGCGTTAAGCTTTGCCGCTCAAAAAGGGGCAGCGCGCTAAGTCAACATTGCCCCCGGAGACGATGATACCCACGCGCTCGCCAGGGGCGCCGAGCTCGCCTTTTAATAAGGCGGCAATGGGCACTGCCGAGGACGGCTCGATCAATAATTTACAGTCTTCAAGCACGATACGCATAGCCTGAATAATCTCGGCTTCCGAGACGGTCACAATGCCATCGACACCACGACTTAAGATCTCAAACGGGAGCTGACCGAGCGTGGCCTTGAGCCCATCAGCGATCGTTTGCGGTGGCTGAGTGAAGCCGCAACGCTGACCGCTTTGTAACGAGCGCGCGGCATCATCGGCCTCTGAAGGCTCCACACCAAAAATACGACAGGCAGACATCGCCCGCGCCGCAAGCACACTGCCCGCGAGTAAACCACCACCACCGACCGGGGTCGCGAGCACTTCTAGCCCATTGACCTCAGTCAATAACTCCAGCGCGGCGGTACCCTGCCCCGCAATCACCATGGCGTCATCATAGGGGTGAACGAGCACTGCACCCTCCTCCGCCAGCAACTGCGCAACGGCTGCCTCTCTGGCTGCAATACCCGGTTCACAATCTTTGATCTCTGCGCCTTGCGCAGCAACCGCCTCGCGCTTCACGCGCGCCCCATCACGCGGAATCACCACCGTACACGGCCAGCCAAGCTCACGCGCCGCGCGTGCGAGTGCCGCACCATGATTCCCTGAGGAATGCGTGACAACACGACTCGGACGGATCCCACGCTCGGCGAGTGCCAGAAGCGCATTACTCGCACCACGAAACTTAAAGGCGCCCGCGTGCTGCAGGTTTTCGCATTTTAAAAATACTTCGCGATCGCAGCGGGCACTGAGTGCGTCTGCCTGCATGACGGGCGTCTCACGGACCCGCCCCTGCAATCGGCCGGCTGCTGCCACGACATCCGACCACTCGGGCAACCTCATTGGCGTGCCGAATCAACAAAAAAGCGTTCGCGATAAAAGCGCAGCTCCCGTACCGACTCGCGGATATCATCCAGCGCCAAATGGCTACCCTGCTTCGCAAACCCATCGGCGAGTGAGGGCATCCAGCGCTTGGCTAATTCTTTGACGGTACTGACATCTAAATTTCGATAATGAAAAAATCGCTCAAGATCTGGCATCAGCCGCGCCATAAAACGCCGATCTTGGCAAATGCTGTTACCGCACATGGGTGATGCACCTGCCACCGCATGCTGCGCTAGAAATTCGAGCGTCGTCCGCTCCGCCTCTGCGAGCGTTACCTGACTTTCACGTACACGTTGTAATAAACCGGAGCCACCGTGCTGTCGC
>CAZSRB010000011.1:31252-33416 GCA_964609065.1 uncultured Acidibacter sp.
CACCTGATCGTCCGCGATGCCGAGGGTATCCGCCACGAAGCCCGACCTTTCGGTCGTAAACTCGGTGCGGTTTGCGGCGATCGAGTCCGCTGCGAGCGCGATGAGCAGCACGCAGAGATTCACGTCACCGAAGTGCTGCCCCGTGAGCACGTGCTGCTGAGAGCCAACCTAAAAGGCGGCGCAGAGGCCATCGTCGCCAACTTGACGCAGCTCATCGTATTACTTGCACCTGAGCCGAAGGCAGACCCTTTCATTATCGATCGCTATCTCTGCGCTGCGAGCTCCGCCGGGCTACGTGCCGTTGTATTCCTCAATAAAATTGATCAACTGGATCACGAGGGCTGCGAGACGACTGACGATCTACTGAAGATTTACGCGCAAGCGGGCTATCTCACGCTACGCGGCAGCGCAAGCCAAGGCGAGGGCATCAAAGAATTAAGAGCCCTCCTTCGCGGACAGGTGAGCGTTTTTGTCGGCCAGTCTGGAGTCGGGAAATCGAGTCTCGTCGCGTGCTTAACGCAAGATCAGGATATCGCCATCGGCGCGCTCGATCGTGATGCCGAGGGGCGACATACCACCACCGCTTCACAGCTCTATGACTTAGCACCCAGCGATGCAGCCACGAGCGATGCAGCCACGATGGATCCGACCGACGGTGGCGCCTTAATAGACTCACCGGGCGTACGCGATTTTGCCCCCGCTATTGATGCTTTAGAGCCAGGCAGTCTGGGCTTTCCTGAAGTCGATCAACTCGCCATCAATTGTCGATTTATGGATTGCCAACATCTCAAAGAACCAGGATGCGCTGTGCGGGCTGCGGTGGAAACCGGGCAGTTTGATGCCCGACGCTATGAGAGCTATCGGCGCCTGCGCAGACTACATGCGGATTTAACGGCCGCACGCGGACCGTCTGCCGCTCGCGGATCCAACCCCTCCCGACGCTAGCGCGCCCTCAGGGTCAAACAATCTGGCGACCCGCTAGTGCGTGCGCAAGCGTGCCAGAATCAATGTATTCGAGCTCACCACCAATCGGGACGCCATGGGCAATACGCGTGGCACGCAAGCCCTTCGCTCGGGCAATCTCAGATAAAAAGTGCGCCGTCGCCTCACCCTCTACGGTCGGATTGGTAGCCAGGATAATTTCTTTGACTTCACCCTCGCCTAATAGCGTCTCGAGCTCGCGGACACCGAGCTGCTCGGGTCCGATTCCATCGAGTGGCGACAGATGCCCCATAAGCACAAAGTAACGACCTCGATAGCCCCCCGATTGCTCGATGGCCACCACATCCGAGGGTGACTCCACCACGCACAGCAGACTGCCATCGCGACTTGAGTTACTACAAATCGCACAGAGTTCCGTCTCGGTAAACATCCGACAACGCTGACACCGGCCCACTCGCTGCAAAGCCTGCTGCAGACTGTCCGCTAAATGACGGCCACCCTCGCGTCCATCCTGCAAAAGATGAAACGCCATGCGCTGCGCGCTTTTTGGGCCCACGCCAGGTAAGACCCGCAAGGCATCGATCAGACGCGCAAGCGCGGGGGTGTGTTTCATGGGAAGCCTCGGCTCAGAACGGCAACTTGAATCCGGGCGGAAGTTTTAGGCCAGACATCATCCCCGACATTCGCTGCTGGCTCTCTGACTCCACCCGTCGTACCGCATCATTTACTGCCGCGGCTAACAAATCTTCGAGCATCTCGCGATCGTCCCCCATCAACGCAGGTTCGATCTGCACGCGCTTAACCTCGTGCTTACCCGTCATGGTGACTTTCACCATACCGCCGCCTGCCTCGCCCGTGACCTCCATGCGCGCAATTTCTTCCTGCGCTTTTTGCATGTTGCGTTGCAAGGCTTCCGCCTGTTTCATCATATTTCCAAAATTGGCCATGGTCTTATCCTTCAGTGCAATTTCACCGACTCAGATTTGAGTCGTGCGCCGAGCTTTTCTTTGAAAGCGCGGACGGTAGGGTCATTTTCAAGCGATAGTCGCGCCTGCTCGAGCGCTTCGGCATGCGCACGCGCTTCATTACGGGCAGGGGTCTCGATATTCTCTGCGCCCACCTCCACCTCGAGTCGCACCGGCTCACCCAGCCTCAACGAGAGCGCCTGCGCGAGCTTATCGATCAGCGCCGGAGTGCTCAGCAGCGACTGCGCGGGATCGAG
>CAZSRB010000011.1:33516-37628 GCA_964609065.1 uncultured Acidibacter sp.
CCTGCAGGCGCCGTCGGCGCCTCGCCCAAGCGAAACAACATCATCCGCAGTAACGTCACTTCAAAATGTGCGCGCGGATCTGGCGCCCACGGCAGATCGCGCTTACTGAGGAGACAAGTTTGATAATGCAGTTGGACATCCTCAGGCGAGAGCAGTCCTGCGAGCGATGCCAACTCACTTGCCTCATGTAACTCATCGCCCTCGTAATCGGCGATCGCTTGCTTGAGCGCCACTTTGGCCCAGAGTGACGACAATGCATCAATTAATTGACCATAGTCGGGGGCCCACTGCTCAAGCTCACTGGCGTACTGCAAAAGAGCGGCCACATCACCCCCACCCACCAGCTCGGCGAGCTTGACGATTTGCTTGCGATCCACCGTCGCAAGCATTTTACGGGCCTCGGCTTCGGTGACCTGCCCGCCACTGAAAGCGATCAACTGATCGAGCAAAGACAGTCCATCGCGCATACTGCCATCCGCGCCTTCGGCTACCAATCTAATTGCTGCCGACTCGTGAGCGATACCCTCGGCCTCAAGAATACTTTTGATACGATCGCTGATCAAAGAAACTGAGAGACGCTTCAGATTGAACTGCAGACATCTTGATAGCACCGTCACCGGCAATTTTTGTGGGTCGGTGGTCGCCAACAAGAATTTGACGTGGGGCGGCGGCTCTTCCAACGTTTTCAGAAGGGCATTGAACGAATGCGTTGACAGCATGTGAACTTCGTCAATGAGATACACCTTGTAGCGTCCGCGCGTCGGTGCGTACTGCACGTTATCGAGCAATTCGCGCGTGTCATCGACTTTGGTCCGCGAGGCCGCATCCACCTCGATCAAATCCACAAATCGGCCCTCATCAATTTCGCGGCAGGTTGGGCACTCGCCGCAGGGGCTCGGCCCCATGCCCGTCTCGCAATTGAGGCATTTGGCGAGAATACGGGCGATGGTGGTCTTACCGACGCCTCGGGTGCCTGTAAACAGGAACGCGTGGTGCACACGATTGGTGGCAAGGGCGTTCGAGAGCGCTTGCAGGACGTGTTCCTGACCGGTTAGCTCTTCAAAGCGCTTGGGACGCCATTTTCTGGCTAGTGCGGTGTAACTCATCGACTCACTCAAGATGACGGGCTCGCCTCATTGCCACCCTTTGTTGGGAGGCGGCCCGCACCAGCCTGACTTCGGCACCCGACCGGACCGCGACCGTTGCTCCCTTCCGGGCCTGGCGGGATTGACGGTTGATCGTCGCGAAGGGACCGATGCGGGACGCCATAGAAACGGCGTGCAACGGGCAACCCACGAGGGCCCACTATACCCCAAGCACGGCACAGGCGGCGTAAGGACTCCTCCTGCTCACTCCCCCATATCAAGCGTCAGCTGCAACTCATCCGCAGTGGATGACACTCGCTTTTTCCCGCGACGGGCGGGCGTACCGGAGCTCGATCGGCGGCGGCTGCCGAGCTTACGAAAGACTTCCTGTGCCTGTTCACGGAATCCCTCGGCCCGCCAATAGAGCGACATCTTGGCGCGGGCCTCCCGAATCGCCTCACGGTGTTCGACGATCGGGGGCGGATAATCTCCGCGCGTGTCCCCCGCCAACCAGGGCTCATGCAAGAGCTCATCGGGAAGATGCGCGATCTCGGGAACATATCGTCTGATGAAACGCCCAGCAGGGTCTTGATCCTGTGATTGTTTGATCGGGTTATAGATTCGTACCGCGTTAATCCCCGTGACCCCGGACTGCATTTGAAACTGGCTGTAATGAATGCCGGGTTCATAGTCCGTAAAAAGTTGCGCCATGTACGGCGCCGTCCGTCGCCAGTCGAGCCACAAGTGATAGCTCGCGAATGACACCAACATCGCCCGCATGCGAAACGTGATCCACCCGTTGGTATGCAATGAGCGCATACAGGCATCCACCAACGGATAGCCTGTTTGCCCTGCACACCAAGCATCAAAAAAATCCTGTCGAAAGTCCGCTTCCCGCATCCCTTCAAAGACCGGGTGCATACAGCGCTGCTCAAGCTCCGGTTGTTGCTCGAGCTTTTGTACAAAATGACAACGCCATGCCAGTCGCGACCGAAAAGCCGCGAGCTGTCGCGCCCAAGCGATGGCGGCCTGACGCTCCGTCGCCTGAGTCGAAGGATCCATCTCAGCCGCGAAGTCTTTAAGAAGTATCACGCGCCGCTCAGTGGCTTGCTCAATCTCGCGCACCGACAAGGTCCCGTATGCAATGTGCGCACTCAAGCGCGAGCAGGATCTCGCCGAGACACCGGGCTTGGAAAGGTGACTCATGTAGTCCCGCGAACGACGCTCCAGAAAACTTTGTAGCACTCGCTTGCCTTCACGCCGCCCCCCCTGCTGCACGGTCGGCGTCAACGCGCCAAAACGCGGATCATCAATGGGCGGCATGGGCTCGCTTACCACCCCAACCCCTCGTAAATGAGTCGGCGCAGGAAGCACAACATCTCGCATCACGGCATCGCGCGCACGGGCCCAATGATCACGCGAGGACAAACGTCGTACCACGCCGTGCGAAGGTGACTCGCGCCATTCAATACCGTGCTGCCAACACCAACCGGCCACTTGCTTATCACGCGCATAACTCCAAGCGTTCCCTGTCTCCTCATGGGACCATAAGACAAACGGCCCCACCTCGCGCTTAAGCTGCGTGAGCACCTCAATGATGTCGCCGTGACGAAGTACTAAGGGTGCTCCGCGTTTCGCCAATGATTCTGCGAGATCTGTAAGACTTGCGCGAATGAACTGCCAGTGGCGTGACGACGCATCAGGCTGAGACCAAAGATCAGGCTCAAAAACATACAGCGGCAAGACGGGTCCACGCGCAGCCGCCTCGCAGAGGGGCGCATGATCAGAAAGTCTCAGATCTCGTTTAAACCAGACGACCTGTACGGTCACAATAAGCCCGCATCCTTGCTGCTTGACGCGCGGGCAATATGAATCATCTGGGCCGCACACTCAACGGCCGTACGCCTCGCTCTGCTCAACCCCCGCAGGAAGAGGTAATCGAGTTACCCCCCCCCTTGAATTTCCGCTCCTGCAGGATAGGTCAAGTCACCGAGGCCCACTACGCGCGACATGGACGGACTCTCCTCCCCTTTCCAAGCAGCATGCCAGAAGGCTTTGGTATGCGCACTTTCTCGAAAACAGTCGCAAGCCACCTCTACAAGACCCGAATGATTAATCCGCTTTATTTTGCCCCGTCCAGTCTCGATAAGCGCTCTATTTTCTAAATTTTTGAATACCTGCGTGACCGTCTCGCGCCGAACTGATAGCAACTCCGCAAAATCTTTGTGTCCCATGGAAATCGAATTTTCGATAGGCAACTCCGCCATCGCCTCTAATAACAGTCGGGCAACCCGAGGCGCTGCACCATGCAAGCTCGCACAGCTCGCATTAATGACGCCTAATCTTGCGATCGCACTCATCGAGTACAAACGCATGGACGGCACGCGGGATTCCGGAAGCGCATGGCGCAAAAATACATCGCGCGACAAACTGAACGCGTACCCCTCGCTACATACAGTGGCCGAATACCCAAGGTGCGGCGTTGCCAATACTTCGCTTAAACCCACAGAACTCATACAACCCCCAAAAAAAAGATACGTATTCGGGGTGGAAGTCGTGCGAGCGCTGACCGCAACCAAACAATTTACCGGGAAAAATATGTTGCGCTTTCGCAACGAACTCAGCAAATCCGTGCCAGCCTTGAGGCTGACTAAGTTCAAATCGCGACCGATTGCCGAATAAACACTGGGCGCGAGCGCGCGAAGCATCTCGTTTTGAAGAGCGAGCATAGGAACATTCTCCACCCCCTCCATCAACAGCCTAACTTACTTCGACCAACAATTCACTCCCGCGGCCTAACGTCCGTGACCGTCACCTACGACAGTACTACGGTCTTTGTACAGGTTACGCCCACGGCTTTTCGGACTGGTATGTTTGTAGAGGTCAAAGGAACCTTGACCGGCTCTACGTTAAAAGCGACGAAGGTTGAGTTAGATTAATTTACCCGACTAGTACGGGAGAGTCTGGAACAAAGAAAAAGGGGCACAAGGCCCCTTTTTCTTTTGCATTGGCGGAGAGGGTGGGATT
>CAZSRB010000012.1:0-36017 GCA_964609065.1 uncultured Acidibacter sp.
TGCGCAAAGATATTGCCCGCCTGAAAACGGTGATGGCCGAGAAGGTTGCGGCTGCCAAGGTATCGGGGAATTAATCGATGAGCACCACTACCGAAAAAACGCTGCGAACGCTGACCGGTCGGGTTGTCAGCAGCAAAATGAACAAGACCATTGCGGTTGAAGTCGAGCGCCTGGTTAAGCATCCGCGTTACGGCAAGTACATTCGCCGTACCACGAAGCTACTCGCGCACGATGAGACCAATGAGTCGCGCGAAGGCGATACCGTGCAGATTTCCGAGTGCCGTCCTTTGTCGCGCAATAAGAGCTGGCGGCTAGTGTCCGTCGTGGAGCGTGCCTCGTGATTCAGTTGCAATCCGTGCTGAGTGCCGCGGACAACAGCGGCGCAAAAACCGTGATGTGTATCAAGGTGATGGGCGGCAGCAAGCGTCGCTATGCGGCGGTGGGCGACATCATTAAGGTCAGCGTCAAAGATGCGATTCCGCGCGGTAAGGTCAAAAAAGGCGAGGTCTACGACGCGGTTGTCGTTCGTACCCGTAAAGGCGTGCGTCGTCCCGATGGTTCGCTGATCAAATTTGACGGCAATGCCGCAGTGTTGTTGAACAACAAACTCGAGCCGATCGGTACACGTATCTTCGGACCCGTCACCCGCGAATTGCGTACGGTGCGTTTCATGAAGATCATTTCACTTGCACCGGAAGTGCTCTGAGGAGATCGCTGTGAGAAAGATTCGCAAAGGCGATAACGTCATCGTGATTTCCGGCCGAGACAAGGGCCGTAAAGGTGCGGTGATTCGCGTACTCGACAACGACAAGTTGGTGGTCGAGAACATTAACCGCGTTAAGCGTCATACCCGCGGCAATCCGCAACAAGGTAAGGCCGGCGGCATCATCGAAAAAGAGGCGCCACTGCACGTGTCGAATGTGGCGCTCTTTAATCCGGCCACCCAAAAGGCGGATCGAGTCGGCATCAAGCAGCTCGAAGACGGCAAGCGGGTGCGTTACTTCAAGTCCAACGGAGAAGTGATCGACGCTTAAGGCGTCATCACCACGGGTTACACAGCATGGCAAGGCTGCATCAGTATTATCTAGAGACGGTGGTACCGAAGCTTCGTGAGGAGCTCGCTATCAAAAACATCATGGAAGTGCCGAAGATCAGCAAGATCACGGTCAACATGGGCGTGGGCGAAGCGGTCGCTGACAAGAAAGTCATCGACGCGGCGGCCGGCGACCTGGCAAAGATTACCGGTCAGAAGCCGGTCATGTGTCAGGCGCGAAAGTCCGTCG
This sequence comes from uncultured Acidibacter sp., assembly GCA_964609065.1. Classification (GTDB taxonomy): domain Bacteria; phylum Pseudomonadota; class Gammaproteobacteria; order Steroidobacterales; family Steroidobacteraceae; genus UBA964. The sequence goes on from CAZSRB010000012.1 coordinate 1,284, forward strand.
CTTCCTTCAAGGTTCGTGACGGGCTCGCAATCGGCTGTAAGGTCACATTGCGCGGCGCGCATATGTACGAATTCCTTGATCGCTTGATCAATGTGGCGATGCCGCGTATTCGCGACTTCCGTGGCGTGTCACCGCGTTCCTTCGATGGACGCGGTAACTACAACATGGGCGTTAAGGAACAGATCATTTTCCCCGAAATCCAGTACGACCAGATCGACCAGCTTCGGGGCATGGATATCACTATCACCACCACGGCGAAGGACGACAAGGCGGGTCGGGCATTGCTCGAAGCCTTCCAGTTCCCCTTCCGCAAGTAACGGGGTAAGCAAGCAAATGGCAAAGACCAGCATGGTTGAGCGCGAAAAGCGTCGCGCCGAAACCGCAAAGAAATACGCGGCTAAGCGACTACAGCTCAAAGAAACGATTCGCAGCCCGAAGAGCTCCGCCGAGGAGCGCGAGGCAGCGACGGTGGCGTTGCAGAAGCTACCACGTGATGCGAGCCCAAGCCGTGGCCGTAAGCGCTGCGCCATCACCGGCCGGCCGCGCGGGGTCTACCGCAAGTTTGGTCTCGCCCGCGTGAAGATTCGTGAAACCGTCAACCGGGGCGAACTCCCCGGCGTGTCGAAGGCGAGCTGGTAGGAGCACGCACGATATGAGCATGACTGATCCCATTGCAGATTTGCTGACCCGCATTCGCAATGCGCAGATGGCCCGCAAGACCGAAGTCAGTGTGGGTGCCTCGCGCTTGAAGCAAGCCGTGGTCAAGGTGTTGAAGGATGAGGGTTACGTGGCCGATTACCACGTAGCGTCAGAGGGCAATAAGGCCACCATGACGATCGCTCTCAAATACTTTGAAGGCCGTCCGGTCATTGATCGCCTTGAGCGCGTATCACGACCGGGGCTGCGCATTTACCGCGGTAAGGACGAATTACCGAAGGTATTGGGCGGCATGGGCACCGTGATCGTCTCCACGCCGAAGGGTGTGATGACGGACAAGCAAGCCCGGGCTATTGGCCAGGGCGGCGAAGTGCTCTGCATCGTCGCCTAAGTACGGATATCCAGGAAACGAACATGAGTCGTGTAGCCAAACAACCGGTCGATCTGCCTCAGGGCGTGACGGCGACCATCACTGATGAGCTGATCACCCTCAAGGGTGCCAAGGGCAGTTTGAGTGTGCCGCTGAAATTTGGCGTCAAGGTCAAGCAGGCGGAGAAGTCACTCGAAGTGGTGTACGACGAGGGCAACCGCATGCACGCGGGCTCGACGCGTGCGCATTTGGCCAATATGGCCACCGGCGTCTCAAAAGGTTACGAGCGCAAGCTCGAGTTGATCGGGGTGGGTTATCGCGCAGCGGTCCAAGGAAAAACTTTGAACCTCACGCTCGGCTTCTCGCATCCGATCGCATTTGAAATGCCGGAAGGCATCACGATTGAAGCACCCAGTCAGACGGAAGTGCTCATCAAAGGAATCGACAAGCAGCGTGTCGGTCAGGTGGCAGCTGAGATTCGCAGCCTGCGTCCGCCGGAGCCCTACAAGGGCAAGGGCGTGCGTTACGCAGGTGAGAAAATCTCGCTGAAGGAAGGCAAGAAGAAGTAACCCGGACGCGCGAAAGAGGATCGAGTCATGCAGATCACAAAGAAACAGCGACGACAGCGCCGGGCACTCAAGACCCGCGCCAAAATTCGCGAGTTGGTGTCACCCCGTCTTACGGTGCATCGCACGCCGCAACATATTTATGCCCAGGTGTTCAACGCCGCGGGCGACCAAGTCTTGGCCAGTGCCTCGACGCTGCAGGATGCGGCGGCAAATGGTTTGGCCAGCACGGGCAATGTCGAGGCCGCCAAGGTGGTGGGCCGTGCGATTGCCGAGCGGGCCAAAGCCGCCGGCATCACGCGCGTCGCCTTCGACCGCGCGGGTTTCATGTATCACGGTCGCATCAAGGCGTTGGCAGAAGCTGCGCGTGAAGCGGGCCTCGAGTTCTAAGGCAGGACATATCTATGGCACGAGTCGAAAAATCCCAGGCCACTGACGAGTATCTCGAGAAGCTCGTTGCGGTTAATCGCACCGCCAAAACCGTCAAAGGTGGACGCCAGTTCGGTTTCACCGCGTTGACGGTTGTGGGTGATGGGGCGGGTCGCGTCGGTTTTGGTTTTGGCAAGGCACGTGAAGTGCCCGTTGCCATCTCCAAAGCGATGGCCGCCGCACGTAAGAACATGGTCAACGTGGCCTTGCGCAAAGACACTTTGTACTACTCCGTGCGAGGCACCCACGGTGCGACGCGCGTGCTGATGCAGCCAGCCTCTGACGGTACGGGTGTTATCGCGGGTGGCGGTATGCGCGCCGTCCTTGAGTGTGCAGGCGTGCGTAACGTGTTAGCCAAGAGTTATGGCTCGCGTAACCCCATCAATGTGGTGCGTGCCACCGTCAAAGCCCTCGCTTCCCTGCGCTCGCCCGAAGAAATCGCGGCCAAGCGCGGAAAACGCGTCGAAGACATTACAGGTTGAAGGACATGGCGGACAAAAAGCTGAATGTCACGCTCGCCAAGAGCATTCACGGTCAAAAGGCCAACATTGCGCAGTCAGTGCGCGGCCTGGGTCTGCGCAAGCGACACCAGATGGTCACGGTCGCTGATACCCCGGAGATCCGTGGGTTGATCCGTACCGCGCGTCATCTTTTGGTGGTCGCCGAGGAGAAACACTGATGCGTATCAACACAATCAAGCCAGCTGCCGGGTCGAAGCGCGCGCGTTTGCGTGTGGGCCGCGGCGCATCGGCCGGTCAGGGTAAGACCTGCGGTCGGGGTGTCAAAGGTCAGCGCGCTCGTAAGGGCGGTTACCACAAGGTCGGTTTCGAAGGCGGTCAGATGCCTTTGCAGCGTCGGCTCCCCAAGGTGGGGTTCCGCTCTGCCATGAAGGCGACCCGCGCCGAAGTGCGTTTGGATGAGCTGCTCAAAGTAAAAGCCGACGTCATCGACTTGGCGGCGCTGAAAGCCGCGAACATTGTTCCAGCCCACACGGAAGTGGCCAAAGTGGTGCTCTCGGGCAGCTTGACCAAGGCCGTCACGCTGAAGGGTGTTGGTGCAACCAAAGGTGCTCGTGCTGCGATCGAAGCGGCCGGCGGTAAGATCGAGGGCTGATTTAGATCGTGGCGACAGGCATCGGCAATCCAGCAGCAACGCTTGCGGACGCGACTCGCTTCGGCGAGGTGCGCGCGCGCATTCTGTTCCTGGTGGGAGCCTTGATTGTCTATCGCATTGGCACCTTTATTCCGGTGCCGGGTATCAACCCGACTGAAGTCGCTCGATTCTTTGAAGACACCCAGGGCACGATCCTGGGCATCGTCAACATGTTTTCGGGTGGAGCACTCGAGCGCTTGTCGATTTTCGCCATGGGTGTGATGCCGTATATCTCGGCTTCGATCATCGTGCAGATGGTGTCGCACATTCATCCGCCGTGGATGGAGTATCGCAAAGAAGGCGAGTCAGGCCGTCGCAAGCTCACGCAGATCACGCGTTACTTCACGGTTGCGCTCGGCGTGTTCCAATCTCTCGGCGCCTCCATGGCTTTGCAAAACGGCGGCATGGTGCTGAACCCAGGCTTTGGATTCGTCTTCATCGCTACCGTCACGATGACCACGGGCACCATGTTTTTGATGTGGCTGGGAGAGCAAGTCACGGAACGCGGCATCGGTAACGGCATCTCGATGATCATTTTGGCCGGCATCATTGCAGGACTGCCGAGTGCCGTCGGTCGAACGGTGGAATCGGTCAACACGGGCGAAATGAGCGGTCTCTTCGCGCTCGTGCTTATTGTGTTAGTGCTCGGCGTGACCGCGTTTTGCGTCTACGTGGAGCGCGCCCAGCGCAGAATCGCGGTGCACTACGCCAAACGACAGGTGGGTCGCCGGGTGATGGCGGGGCAGACGAGTCATCTTCCGTTCAAGCTGAATATGGCGGGCGTCATTCCGCCCATCTTTGCCTCGAGCATCTTGTTGTTCCCGGCCACCATTGCCCAATTTTTTGGGACGGGTGAGGGTGCGGCGGCCGATGTATTGCAGACGATTGCGGCGTCACTCGGCTACGGTCAGCCGTTGCACCTCGTCCTATACGGCGCCTTGATTATTTTCTTCTGTTTCTTTTACACGGCGCTGGTGTTTAACGCGCGCGAAACTTCCGACAACCTCAAGAAGTCGGGGGCCTTCATTCCAGGTATTCGTCCGGGTCAGCAGACCGGCGAATACATTGACAAGGTGTTGACTCGACTCACGCTCTGGGGTGCTTTGTACGTAGCGTCGGTCTGTCTCGTACCGGAGTTCATGATTTCAGAGGGTGGTGTGCCATTCGTTTTCGGCGGCACATCACTGCTGATCGTGGTGGTGGTGGCCATGGATTTCATGGCGCAGTTACAGGCTCATTTGATGTCTCATCAGTATCCCGGTCTGCTTAAGCAGGCCAATCTGATGGGCTACGGACGCGGCGGCGCGCCGCAGTGAACATAGGATAGTCGTCATGAAAGTTCGTCCATCAGTCAAGAAGATTTGCAAGGACTGCAAAGTCGTGCGGCGTCGTGGCGTCGTCTACGTCATTTGTAAGGATCCGCGGCACAAGCAGCGGCAGGGTTGAGACCAGAGGGTATTTCAGTAGAATGCCGCGCTTTTATGCGGCTTCGGGGCAGAAAATATGGCACGTATCGCCGGCATCAACATCCCGATGAACAAACATGTGGTCATCGGACTTACTCACATTTACGGGGTGGGACGCACCCGTGCACGCTCGGTTTGCGAGCAGGCAGGAGTCGATCCCACTACTAAGGTCAAAGATTTGACCGAGGCTGAGGTGAACGCGCTTCGTACGCAGATCGCCAAAGGCTTGGTCGAGGGTGACCTGCGTCGTGAAGTGTCGATGAACATCAAGCGTTTGATGGATCTCGGCACCTATCGCGGCTTGCGTCATCGCAAGGGTCTGCCTCTGCGGGGGCAGCGCACTCGCACCAACGCACGCACGCGTAAAGGTCCGCGTAAACAGGCCGTCAAGCTCAACGCGCAAGCCGGCAAGTAAAGGCAGTACACCATGGCAGATCCAAAAGGCAAAAAGCCGAAGAAAGTTCGCAAAAACGTGCTCGACGGTATCGCGCATGTTCACGCGTCGTTCAACAACACGATCATCACGATCACCGATCGTCAGGGCAATGCCTTGTCATGGGCGACTTCGGGTGGCAGTGGTTTCCGTGGCTCGCGCAAATCGACTCCGTTCGCTGCGCAAGTGGCAGCCGAAAAAGCCGGGACTGCCGCTCAGGAGCATGGTTTGCGCAACGTGGAAGTGCGGGTCGCAGGACCTGGACCGGGCCGTGAGTCGGCAGTTCGTGCGCTCAATAATTGCGGTCTGAAAATCACCAGTATTTCGGATGTGACGCCGATTCCGCATAACGGCTGTCGTCCCCCCAAAAAGCGCCGCGTCTAACGCAGCGTCGCAAGAGGAAATATAGATGGCGCGTTATGTTGGTCCCAAGTGCAAGCTTGCTCGTCGCGAGGGCACTGATCTCTTTTTGAAAAGTGGCGTGAAGCCGCTCGAGTCCAAGTGCAAATTCCAGGTGCCACCGGGTGGCGTCAAAGGTGAGCGCAAGACTCGTTTGTCTGAGTACGGTAGCCAGTTGCGCGAGAAGCAAAAGTTACGCCGTATGTACGGTGTACTGGAGCGTCAATTCGCCAATTACTATGCTGAGGCCGCTCGTCGATCAGGCGCGACAGGTGAAAACCTGTTGAAGCTGCTCGAGTGCCGACTCGACAACGTGGTCTATCGCATGGGTTTTGCCGCCACTCGCTCTGAGGCTCGTCAGCTCGTGAGCCACAAAGGCATCGAGGTCAATGGTGACGTGGTCACGATTGCTTCCTACCAAGTGCGCCCAGGTGATGTGGTGCAGATTCGCGAGAAGGCGCGCAAGCAGCTGCGCATTCAAAACGCGATGCAGATCGCTGCCCAAGTCGGCTTGCCGGAATGGGTTGATGTCAATGACAAGGAAATGAAGGGTGTTTTCAAACAGGTGCCTGCGCGGGATGAGATTCTGCCGGACATCAACGAAAACCTAGTAGTCGAGTTGTACTCGAAGTGAGGTTCTGAACATGCAAGGATCGGTCAGCGAATTCCTCAAGCCCCGTGTCGTGAAGGTCAGTCCCCTCGCGCCGCGACAGGCGCGCGTGGTTATCGAACCTTTCGAGCGCGGCTTTGGGCACACCTTGGGCAACGCTTTGCGGCGTGTGCTTTTGTCATCCATGCCAGGCGCCGCGATCACCGAAGTGGAGATCGAAGGGGTTCTGCACGAGTACACCAGCATGGCCGGTGTGCAAGAAGACGTGGTCGACATGCTGCTGAACTTAAAGCAGGTGGCGATCCGTATGCACGCTCGTGATTCCGCGGAGTTGCGCCTCTCAAAGAAAGGCCCAGGACCTGTCACCGCCGGTGATATTCAGACGGATCATGACGTCGAGGTGGTGAACCCCGAGCTCGTGATCGCCAACTTGACCCAGGCTGGTGAACTGACCATGGTGCTGCGTGTTGAGCGTGGTCGTGGCTATCGTCCCGCTTCACAGCGAGCCGTTTTTGAAGAAGCGACTCGTCCGATTGGTCGACTGCAGTTGGACGCTTCGTTCAGTCCGATTCGCCGTGTGACCTACTCGGTTGAGGCGGCGCGCGTAGAACAGCGGACAGACCTCGATAAGCTGGTACTCGACATCGAAACCAACGGCACGATTGATGCTGAAGAGGCGATTCGTCGTGCAGGTGGCATCCTCAAAGATCAGCTGTCGGTATTCGTTGATCTGCAGGGTGAGGAAGAGTCGGGTTCGGCTGCTGAGTCTGCTCAGTTTGATCCGATCCTGTTGCGCCCTGTTGATGAGCTTGAGCTCACTGTGCGTAGCGCGAATTGTTTGAAAGCGGAAAACATCCATTACATCGGCGATCTGGTGCAGCGCACGGAAGTGGAGTTACTGCGTACCCCGAATCTCGGTAAGAAGTCTCTCACCGAGATCAAAGAAGTGCTGCAGAGCCACGGCTTGATGCTAGGTATGCGTCTAGACGGTTGGCCTCCGGCCGGGCTGCGTCACGATGAAGATCGTGGCAGCTTGATGTAAGCGGAATTATTGAGGTTCAGATATGCGTCATCGACTCTCAGGGCGACAGCTGTCGCGCAATGCGCCGCATCGACATGCTCTCATGCGTAACATGAGCGTGTCGCTGTTGCGACATGAGACCATCCGTACCACCTTGCCGAAGGCTAAGGAATTGCGCCGCGTGGTCGAGCCGCTCATTACGCTCGCTAAGGTGGATAGCGAAGCGCGGCGTCGGCTAGCGTTTGCGCGCTTGCGTGATTCGGCCGTGGTGGACAAGCTGTTCACTGAGCTCGGACCTCGCTTCAAGGCGAGACCGGGTGGCTACACGCGCATTCTGCGAATGATGCCTCGTCCAGGTGACTCGGCTCCGATGGCCATGATGCAGCTCGTCGAGTTGGCGGCCAAAGAAGTCGCCGAGGCAGCTCCGGAAGCAGCCTCTGCAGCAGAGGCCAAAAAACCCCGCGCTCGCAAGGCGAAAGCCGCTGCAGCCTGATCGGGTTCAGGCGCGACCGAGCGCTGACTGATGAAAAATGCCCCCTTCAAGGGGGCATTTTTTTGGCTAAGTTTTTTGGCCAAGTAAATGGCTTTTCCGTTATCTCCCGCCCTCATAGGACGGCGGATCAGCCAAACGCGACTCGCGTCAAGTTCTCATGGCCGCTCGACGTCAACGCCAGATTATCTTCGATGCGTACGCCACCAAACGGCTTCAGACCGTCGATGAGCCGCCAGTTGAGTTTTTCGCGTAAAGCCGCGTCATGACGCAACGGTGCTAGCAGACTCTCAATGAAATAGAGCCCTGGCTCGAGCGTGACCACGAATCCTGGCTCAAGGATACGCGTCAGTCGTAGTACGGGATCTAGCGGTGGGCGAGGAATGGTGGTGGCGCTTTCATCGGCCCAGAGTCCTGCAACATCATGGACCTGAAGCCCGAGCATATGCCCGATACCGTGCGGGAAAAATAGCCGCGTCAAGCCAAGCGTAGTGGCCTCTTCGCCGCTACAGCGCACGATGTCTGCCGCACTCAAAATATCCGCAATCCCATGAACCGCTGCGAGATGAATGTCTTTCCAGTCTACGCCGGGCACGACCTGCGACGCCAAGCGTTGCTGCATCTGATCCATGGCTTCTACGAGCGCAAAGAAGGGACCCTCAGCACTGCGCGCATACGTCCGCGTGATATCACTGCCGTAGCCCCGACAACTCGCGCCCGCATCGAGCAGTAAGCTGCGCACAGGCGTCGGAGATTGGCGCTTCAGAATTTGATAGTGCAACACGGCAGCCGCTTCATTGACGCCGACAATGGCGTTGTAGGGCAGTTCCTGCTCGCGTTGACCGCAGCCCGTTAAGAACGCCTGATGAATCTCAAACTCGCTACCCCCGGCGTGGAAGGCCGCCTCGGCGGCGCGATGCCCTTTCGCGCCCAGCGCATTCGCCTCCCGTAGACACGCAATTTCATAGTCCGTCTTACGGCTACGCGCGAATTCCAATCGTTGCCATAACGACGCGGGGCTCGACTGTACGCACTCAGGTAACCCCGTGGGGGCGCGATCGCTGAGCCACGCTGTCTTGCGCGCGGGCTCATTCGACAGTGCATCGACCATCGCTTCCCAGCTGTTGACCGTCACAATATCGAAATGCTCCGGCCAGCCGACGACTGGGAGTTGCGGCGGCTGATACCAAAAGTCTGTTGCAGCCCGAAAATAGAGGCGTGGCCGCTCGCCCGGGATCCATTCCACCACCGAGCCCGGCGCATCCAAGAGTGGTGCCCACCAGCGAAACATCGCGTGGGGTTTATAGGGATATTCCGTGTCATCTCGGAAAACTCCGAGCGGCTCCCCCGCATGAATCAAGAGTCGATCGAACTCGGTGTCCGCGAGGGCTACCCCGCTTCGGCGCATGACTTCTTCTAGGTGGGCCCCGAACAGCAGATCTAGACTCGCTGACATGTGCAGTCCCTCACAAAGGATGTCGGCAATTGATATCGGCAATTCTAGAGTTTCGCCGCAACCCTGTCTTTCCCACATCACGTGCCCATTGACGTTCACATTGGGGAAAAAAGCCGATAAACTCCGCTACGCGGCGCAGGTCGCCAGACAAACTAGCTAGGTTGTTTGACTCTAACTTTCGTACACACATTTGGGGTAACGACAAAATGAAGACGAAGCTTGCTCTTTCTGCTGCGCTTGCCGCGCTCCTTCTCGCTGCTTGCGGTGGTCAGCCCGCCGAAGCTCCGGCCGAAGAAGCCGCTCCGGAAGCCGAAGCTGTTGACGCCGGCATGGACACCATGGGCGAAGAAGCTGCTATGGAAGAAGGCGCCGAGGCCGCTGCTGAAGAAGCGCCGGCTGAAGAAGCTCCTGCCGAGTAAATCGGTTCTCGCCCCGCTAGGGGCTGACCGATAGAGCCGTCAGGCTCTGGTGAAACCCGGGTTCGTGGGCAACCATAACCCGGGTTTTTCTTTGGTAGTATCTGCGCGACCCCTGACAATCGAGGTTTGACCCACTACCGTAAGCGCAGATGTTGACGGCGATCAAAGAGCTTATTGATTCCCCCGAAAGTGGCGATCTGCAGTGGTTTCGCGCGGCCTACGGTCGTTGGCGTTCGGAGCTCGGCGTTGGTGTGTCGTTAAGTGAGACGGCGATCGATGCCGATATCCACGATATTTTGCACGTGGATCACTGCCGTATTTTCCTGATCCAGGCCGCGGGTCAATCGGCTGGGTTTGCCATCATGAATTCGTGGGATGGGGCAACGAGAGCTTTACGACGTCCAAAGATACTGCGATCGCAGGTAACGCCGAGTGGGTCCTCATCGCACGGCAGTCGCGCGATGCCTGATCACGAATTAATCGATTTTTTTATTGATCAGCCGTTTCGTCAGCGCGGTGTTGGCGCCGAGGCTGCGCGATTGTTATTGGCGCGCTTTGCCGGTCTCTGGCAAGTGTCGCAACTCGATACCGATCGAGTCGCCGTACATTTTTGGCGAGCGGTTATCACGCGCGCGTCGGGCGGCGACTTTTCCGAGTCGCACGCGGACGGGCGTTTTTACCAGCGGTTTCGTTCCGGTGTGTGACGGACAGTAGCGGCGCAAGGTAGCGTCCCGTATGTGACTCGGCGCAGCGAGCCACCTGTTCGGGTGTGCCCGTTGCGACGATGGTGCCGCCGCCGTGACCTCCCTCAGGACCGAGGTCAATGATCCAGTCAGCACTTTTGATGACATCGAGATTGTGCTCGATGACGACGACAGAATTGCCCTCATCGCGTAATCGATGCAAGACAGCAAGTAATTGCGCCACGTCATGAAAGTGTAAACCCGTGGTCGGCTCATCTAGCACATAGAGCGTGCGTCCTGTGGCGCGTTTGGCGAGCTCGCGAGCAAGTTTCACTCGTTGGGCTTCTCCACCGGATAGGGTGGTCGCGTTTTGACCGAGCTTGAGATAACCCAGCCCCACATCCATGAGTGTTTGCAGCTTGGGCTGGATCGCTGGAATATTTTGAAAAAGTCGCAGTGCGTCCTCGATCGTCATCTCTAGCACGTCATGGATATTTCGACCTCGCCAAATGATTTCCAGCGTCTCACGGTTGTAGCGTTTGCCTTGGCAGATATCGCAGGTGACATACACATCTGCTAAGAAATGCATCTCCACGCGCATGACACCATCGCCCTGACAGGCTTCACAACGCCCTCCTTTGACGTTGAAGCTGAAGCGACCTGCGTCATACCCGCGACTGCGTGACTCAGGGACTTGGGCAAAAAGATCGCGCAGGGCCGTGAATAGCCCGGTATACGTCGCCGGATTCGAGCGAGGCGTACGTCCGAGCGGCGTTTGATCAATCTCAATGATTCGATCGATATGCTCTAATCCCGTCAGTGTTTCACCTTGCGCCTGTGGGACGGGGTAACCGTTGAGCATCGCCCGCGCGCGCGCCAGTAAGGTGTCGTTGACCAAGGTGCTTTTACCCGAGCCTGAGACTCCCGTGACGCAGGTAAATAAGCCAATAGGGATATCGACGTCTACGCCTTTGAGGTTGTGGCTGGAGGCGCCGCGTAGTTGGAGTAATCGCAGCGGATTTTTGGGCGTGCGTTGGCGCGGTGGCGAGATTTGCTTTCGGCCCGAGAGGTAGTCTCCCGTCAGTGAGCCGGGGTGTTCTGCAATCTGTATAGCCGTCCCTTGCGCGACGAGTTGACCGCCATGCACACCCGCACCTGGCCCGAGATCAATCACGTGATCGGCAGCGCGAATCGCATCTTCGTCATGCTCGACCACGAGCACGGAGTTACCGAGATTTCGTAAGCGTTGTAAGGTCGCGAGCAGTCGCGAGTTATCGCGTTGGTGCAGGCCGATGGAGGGTTCATCAAGCACATACATGACCCCCGTTAATCCGGAGCCGATTTGACTCGCTAGGCGAATCCGCTGCGCCTCGCCTCCAGAGAGCGAATCGGCAGCGCGATCTAGCGTCAGATAATCAAGTCCGACATCGAGCAGAAATCGTAAGCGATCCCGTATTTCCACCGCGACTTTCTGCGCGATTTCCGCTCGCCAGCCCTCTAGGGAAAGAGTCTCAAAGAATTTAAAGGTTTCGCAGATGGGTTTCGATGCGAGCTCTGGTAGGCTCATTCCTGATAGCTGTACGCTACCGGCGGTTCGGTTAAGTCGTCCTCCATGACAGTCTGGGCAGCGCCGCCAGCCTTTATAACGCGATAGTTCTTCTTTGACGTCCGGCGAATCGGTTTCACGATAACGTCTTTCAATGTTTGTCAGCATGCCCTCGAAAGCATGACTACGTTGCGTGACTTTGCCGCGCATCACGTAATCGAAATCGATGGGTTCCTCTCCACTTCCAAAGAGCAATACATCGCGTACTGACTGAGGTAGTTCCTGCCAAGGCTCTTCGATATCAAAACCGTAGTGGCGCGCAAGGCTCTGGATCATTCGCAGATAGTGCGCGTTGTGACGATCCCAGCCGCGAATCGCTCCGCCCGCTAGTGATAATTGCGGGAAGGCGGCTACTCGTGCTGGATCAAAGAATTCTTCTTGTCCGAGGCCGTCACAGCGCGAGCAGGCCCCAGATGGACTATTGAAAGAAAATAGCTTGGGTTCGAGTAGCGGTACGCTGAAGCCACATTCTGGGCAGGCTTGGCGATTGGAGAAAAAGGTGCCATCGCTCGCCGCGGCGTCCATGGGCACTACTCTCGCAACGCCACCGGAGAGCTTTAGCGCAGTCTCAAACGATTCGGCAAGACGCTGTGCCGCATCGGCGCGGATCCGTAAACGATCCACGACCGCATCGATGTCATGTTTACGACGCGGGTCGAGTTTCGGCAGGGTGTCGAGCTCTTGTAGTTCGCCATCGATCCGCGCACGCACAAAACCCGCCGCCTGAAGTTCGCGCAGGACCGTCTCGTGCTCGCCCTTGCGGCCTTCAACGAGAGGGGCGAGGAGCAAAATGGCGGTGCCTTCGGCGAGCTTGAGCGTTTGATCAACCATTTGGCTGACGGACTGAGCCGCTAAACGACCTCCGTGCGTCGGACAGTGGGGCGTGCCGGCTCGTGCATAAAGTAGCCGCAAATAATCGTGGATCTCCGTGACCGTGCCGACGGTTGAGCGGGGGTTGTGAGAACTCGCTTTTTGCTGGATCGCGATGGCCGGTGAGAGCCCTTCGATGTGATCGACATCCGGCTTTTCCATCACCGATAGAAATTGTCTGGCATACGCCGAGAGCGACTCGACGTAGCGACGCTGGCCCTCCGCGTACAGGGTGTCGAAGGCGAGCGAGGATTTGCCCGAACCCGAAAGCCCGGTGATCACAACCAGGGCATGCCGCGGGATATCGAGATCCAGATTTTTAAGGTTGTGGGTTCGAGCTCCACGGACGCGCAAGGTCATGGGCAGGGTACTTCCAGGGGCTTCTCGCCGGTCAGCTACTAGGGCACCGGGCGTTGCAGCGCCCGGGAAACAGACTAGTTTAGCGCTCAAAACCGCCAATTTCCCGACAAATGGAGCCTTCCTTCGGGTGCGAGAGGATTAAAATAGGCCCCAAGTTTTCAGATTCTTTCGCGGGGGACTGTTTGGTTCCCCGCGATCCCTCAAGACAAGGCAAAATAGGGCAAACGATATGGCACGTGGTATCAACAAAGTCATTCTGGTTGGCAACCTGGGGCAGGACCCCGACACGAAGGCCATGCCCTCGGGCATGACTGTGTGTAACTTGCGCATCGCGACTTCCGAGAGCTGGAAGGATAAGCAAAGCGGTGAGATGAAAGAGCAAACCGAATGGCATAGCGTCGCCATGTTCGGGCGCCTCGCTGAGATCGCCGGAGAGTACCTGCGTAAAGGCTCGCAGGTTTACGTGGAGGGTCGGCTGCGCACCCGCAAGTGGCAGGACAAACAAGGTAACGACCGCTATACCACCGAGATCGTCGCCAGCGAGATGCAAATGCTCGGCGGAGGTGGCGGCCGTGGTGGCATGGGCGGCGCGAGTGCGGCGCCTCGCTCAGACATGGATGCGGATGATGCGCCACGACGCAGTGGTGGTGATCGTGACGAGTTTGACGACGATATTCCCTTTTAACCTTTTGACATGATTTTGTTTGGCGGGAGGCCAACTCACAAACGTGCCCAAATCTGACGGACCCAGTCGCTATTTCATCAAGACTTACGGCTGCCAGATGAATGAGTACGATTCCTCACGGATGGGGGACGTGCTCGCTTCGACTCTGCACATGCAGGCTACGGATAATCCGGCCGAGGCAGATGTGCTCTTGGTTAACACCTGTTCGGTACGTGAAAAAGCCGAATCCAAGGTGTTTTCTTTGTTGGGCGAATGGCGCCTGCTGAAAGAGCAGCACCCGCATCTCATTATTGGGGTTGGGGGGTGTGTGGCGAGCCAAGAGGGCGAGACCTTGGTGCGTGCCGCGCCACAGGTTGATTTGGTCTTCGGGCCACAAACGGTTCACCGACTTCCTGAGATGATTGCCGACGTACGGCGTCAGGGTCGCTCAGTGGTGGATGTCAGTTTCCCAGAAATTGAAAAATTTGATTCGCTACCCGCGCCGCGAGCAGAAGGTCCCACGGCTTTCCTATCAATCATGGAAGGCTGTAGCAAGTACTGCAGTTTCTGCGTAGTGCCCTACACCCGTGGCGATGAAATCAGTCGCCCATTCGAGTCTGTGATGCGCGAGGTACGTGAGCTCGCGGCTCAGGGTGTACGAGAAATCACGCTCCTTGGTCAAAACGTCAATGCGTACGCCGGGCCCATGGACGATGGCGTGTGTGTCGATTTGGCGACGCTGATTCATCATGTCGCGGCAGTCCAAGGTATTGAGCGGATTCGGTTTACGACTTCGCATCCGCTCGAATTTGATGACAGTCTGATTGAGGCGTACGCCAACGTGCCTAAGCTTGCCAATCATCTGCATCTGCCCGTGCAATCGGGGTCCGATCGAGTACTCGCAGCCATGAAACGCGGCTACACTGCGCTTGAATTCAAGGCGCGTATTCGTCAATTACGACAAGTACGTCCCGATATCTCTGTCACCTCCGATTTCATTGTCGGTTTCCCCGGCGAGACAGATCGTGATCATGAAGCGACGATGCGTCTCGTGCGTGAGCTCGATATCGATCAAAGTTTTAGCTTTTTGTACAGCCGGCGGCCGGGTACGCCCGCCGCTGGGCTAGCGGACGATGTTCCTCATGCCGAAAAGCAGGCTCGGCTTGCCGCCCTACAGCAACTCCTTGAGGACAACGCCACGCGGCGCAACCAATCTATGGTGGGTTCGCGTCAGCGGATCTTGGTTGAGCGAGCGTCACGTAAAGATGAGCGCGAGCTCGCAGGTCGCACAGAAGATAATCGCTGGGTCAATTTCCCGATCCCTGCGGGGGTTGCTCCGCAGCAGCTATTAGGTCGTTTCTTAGAGGTCGAGATCACCGAAGCCAAGCGCCATAGCTTGCGTGGGCGCTGTGTGGGCGCAGCGGATACGGATGGCTGAGTCACCGGCTTTCATTGTTCGCGAATTTTCCCTAGAGCCTGCGGATAACGCACGGCTAGCGAATCTGTGCGGCCCGCTGGATGAGAATCTCAAGCTCGTCGCCTCACGACTTGCGGTCGAACTTCGTCGGCGTGGCAGCGCTTTTAGAGTGATCGGTGCCAAAGCAATGGCTGCGGAAAGTCTATTGCGCGAGTTATTTTCTTTGGCGCGCACCCAAGATATCACCCCGGAGTCGGTGCATCTAGCACTGCAGGATCACGACCAGCCGAGCGTGTCGCGCTCGAGCACGAGTGAGGGTGCTGAGAGTGCGGGCGAGACGCCTGCTGAGACGCCTGCTGAGACTCCAGAGGCGGAGGTTTCTGTCCGTACTCAGCGCGGTGCAATTCGCCCGCGAGGCCGTAATCAGCGCGAATATTTACGACGTATTCATAGTCACGATTTGACCTTTGGTGTGGGTCCTGCCGGCACGGGTAAAACCTATCTCGCCGTAGCGTGCGCGGTGGAAGCGCTCCAAGAGGATCAGGTCCGGCGTATCGTGTTGGTGCGCCCTGCGGTGGAGGCGGGCGAGCGGCTGGGCTTTCTGCCGGGCGATTTAACTCAAAAAGTCGATCCGTACTTGCGGCCGATGTATGACGCGCTGTACGAAATGATGGGCTTTGATCGGGTGGCCAAGCTGATCGAACGCAATGTCATTGAAGTGGCGCCCTTGGCCTTCATGCGCGGTCGTTCCTTAAACGATTCGTTCATCATTTTGGATGAGGCGCAGAATACGACCGTCGAGCAGATGAAAATGTTTTTGACCCGTATCGGTTTTGGTTCACATGCGGTCGTGACCGGCGATGTGACGCAAACCGATCTGCCAGTGGGCAAGTTATCGGGTCTGAAGCACGCCTTGCGAGTTTTGCAGGGTGTGTCAGGGGTTGCGTTTCAATACTTTGATGCCGCTGATGTCGTGCGACACCCGTTAGTGCAGCGAATCGTACGCGCTTATGAAGCGGGTGAGAAAGGGGCATCTGAGTCGTGAAGCCACCACCGGCGATCATTGAGATCAGCCGAACCGTGCGCTCGACTATCCCGAGCGATACACAGATCAGAAAATGGGCGCGAGCAGCCTTGGGTAGCCAAGGGTCTCGGGCCGAGCTCGCGTTGCGAGTCGTCGGCGCCGCTGAAGGGCGACGTTTAAATCTTCTCTGGCGCGGCAAAGATCAGCCAACCAATGTGTTGTCGTTTCCAGCGATTGAGGCGGCAACGATCGGCGGCCGACGCTTGCTTGGCGACATTGTGCTGTGCGCGCCTGTGATTGCCCGCGAAGCGAAGTCTCAAGCTAAGCGTCTTGAGCAGCATTATGCGCACTTGATCGTGCATGGCTGCCTGCATCTTCTAGGGTATGACCACGAAGATGAAGTCGATGCTATTCGCATGGAGCGACGCGAAAAACGCATTCTTAAAGGATTAGGGTTTCCTGATCCCTATCAGTTTTCTTTGGCCACGACGGAGAGGGTATGAGTACCTCGCGCCACGGCGTGATGACATGGTTACGTAAGTTCGTGCGCGATCTGGCGGGTGCTGCGGATGACCGCGAAGCCTTGGTAGATCGTATGCGCGAAGCGAGAGAGCAGGGGCTAATCGACGCAGATGCGCTCGAGATGCTGGAGGGCGTGATCGAGGTCGCAGATCTGCAAGTCCGTGACATCATGATTCCGCGCTCGCAAATGGTGGCGGTCCGACGTGATGATCCCGCTGACAAACTCTTACCGGTCGTCGTGGAGTCGGGGCACTCCCGATTCCCGGTAATGGATGATGATCGCGATGATATTGTCGGTATCTTGCTTGCGAAGGATGTTCTGCGTGCTTTTGCCGATGAATCCTCTAACGGCTTTGATATACGCGAGTGTATGCGACCGGTGGTTGTCGTCCCTGAGTCCAAGCGTGTAAATGTGCTTCTCAAAGAATTCCGTCGAAATCGCAATCATATGGCGATCGTTGTGGATGAGTATGGCGGTGTGTCGGGGCTCGTGACCATCGAAGATGCGATTGAGCAAATCGTCGGTGATATCGATGATGAATTTGACGTCGAAGAAGACCAAGACATCCGTCAAGAAGGGAGTAGTGGTTTTCTGGTCCGTGGTGCTACTGCCATTGAGGATTTCAACGAATTTTTCGGTACTGAATTATCAGACGAAGAATTTGATACGGTCGCAGGCCTCGTGATGAAGCAGCTTGGGCATTTGCCGCGTCGAGGTGAGTCGGTGCAGATCGCGGGTATGCAAATGCGAGTGATCCGAGCAGACCGTCGTCGCGTCGAAATGCTGAAGATCACTTTGTCAGAGGGCGTTGTCCCCCCCGGGGTTAGGGAAGCTCAGGAAGAGCCGTGAGCGGGCTAGTCGCATTCGCTGCCGGGGCAGTACTGCCTGCGGCGTTTGCGCCATTCGGGTTTTGGCCGCTCGCTATCGTGTCGCCAGCGATCCTCTTTTTTCTTTGGCGTGAGGCGACACCGAAGCGCGCCGCCTTATTAGGATTTGTTTTCGGGCTGGGTGTCTACACCACGGGCACCTATTGGCTCTACACCAGCATCCATGGGTTTGGTCAGGCGCCGGTCTGGTTGGCGCTTATTTTGATGGCAGGCCTCGTCATCTTGATGGCGTCCTACCATGCAGTGTTGGGCTGGTGGGTCACGCGCTTTTGGTCGCAGTCAACCGCGGTGCGCGCCTTGCTCGTGCTGCCGCTATCGTGGGTGGTGTTGGAGTGGGTACGGGGCTGGTTTCTGTCGGGTTTTGGCTGGCTTTCGATCGGTTATTCACAGACGGACACCTGGCTAGCGGGGTTTGCGCCGATCGGCGGTATGCCGCTCATTTCTTTGATTGTTATCATGATGGCAGCTGCGATCTCTTGGCTTATCCAGCAACAACTTACCGATTCCAAACGCAATTTCTTTGCGCCCTCAAGTAACAGGATCGCGTTAGTGGTGTTAGCACTGCCTTGGATCCTCGGTGCGGGCTTGGTCGGCGTGGAGTGGACCGAGTCTCAGGGCCCAGGACGAGATGTCGCGGTGGTGCAAGGTGCCATCCCGCAAGATCAAAAGTGGTTACTTGAAAATCGCGAGACCACGCTTGACCTATATCGATCGCTTACGCGCCAGTCACTCGATGCCGATATCGTTATTTGGCCTGAGGCGGCGATTCCGGATCTTGCCAATTATGTCGCCGGTTATTTACGTGAAGTCGGTGAAGAGGCGCGTGAGGCGGGTACCGCATTGGCGATGGGTCTCATCCGTTCTGAGCCAGGCGAGGTGACAGATCCGCTATCGCCCGTTGAGCCCGCGCCCAGATACTTCAATTCCATCTTGGCCTGGGATGAGTCAATACAGTGGTATGACAAGCATCATCTCGTCCCGTTCGGTGAGTTTTTTCCGGTTCCGGCTGCGGTGCGGCAGTGGATGCGCTTAATGAATCTTCCCTATGCCGATTTCACGCGAGGTGCAGCGAGCCAAGCGCCGCTCGTGCTCGCCGGGATTCATTTTGCCGCGAGCATTTGTTACGAGGATGCTTATGCGACCGGTTCGCATGCCATGGTGAGAGCCTCAGCCGCACTGATTAACGTGACTAATGACGCCTGGTTCGGTCGGTCGACGGCACGCTACCAGCACTTACAAATTGCACGGATGCGATCGATCGAGACGCGGCGTTTCCAAGTACGTGCCGCTAATGATGGTGTGTCTGCAGTCATTGATCCGCAGGGCCGTTTGCTGGCAACGGCACCGGAGTATCAGTCGGCTGTCCTGCGCGCTAGGATTGAGGCACGCAGCGGTCTCACACCGTATTTACGTTGGGGTAATGTGCCGCTGTTGGGAGGGAGCCTGCTGGGGTTGGCGTGGGCCTTGTGGCGACGCAGAAGCGTGGCGATGGCGCGACCGTTCACCCCAGATAACTGAACTTCCGCTTTTTGCGGCAGTCTAGGAGACCATGTCTATGAGTTGGGTAGTCACTATGCTTCGAGTACGTCCTTGGTGGGGTCGCAGTGCCGCGGCCGTGTTAGCGCTGTGTCTGTTTACGGCCTGTCAGGCCGAAACCTCTTCGGCGAATGCGGTGTCCTCCTTGGTGTCGACCAGTCAGGCGGCAGTGCCGCAGGTGGCGGCTGCAACTCCGTCTACCGTCAGCATGTCCTTACCCAATTTCGCTGCGCTCGTGGAGCAACATGGTCCTGCCGTGGTGAACATTTCGACGCGCGGCAAGCGCGTCAGTGTGGCGGGACGAGGGATGTCGCCGGGCGATCCCTTTTACGAGTTTTTCCGTCGGTTTGGGATGCCTGCTCCGAGCCCCCGTGGTGCTCAGCCTGAGGGCGATGATGAGGGTTTCCGCCGTCCTGGCGGTGAGGGTTCAGGATTTATCGTCAGTTCTGATGGTTATATTTTGACCAATGCGCATGTGGTCGATGACGCTGACGAAGTGACAGTCAAACTGACGGATCGTCGCGAATTCATCGCTGAGATCGTGGGGCTCGACAAACCCACCGATGTGGCAGTTCTCAAAATCGACGCCAAAGATTTACCTTCGGTACGCATTGGTGACCCCGCCAAGTTACGTCCAGGTGAGTGGGTGCTCGCGATCGGCTCACCCTTTGGTTTTGACAACACAGCGACCGCTGGCATTGTCAGCGCCACGGCTCGAGGTTTGCCGGGTGGTGACAGCAACTACGTCAACTTCATTCAAACCGACGTCGCGGTTAACCCCGGTAACTCAGGGGGTCCGTTGTTCAATCTCGCCGGCGAAGTGGTGGGTATCAATTCACAGATTTACAGCCGCTCCGGTGGGTACATGGGGATTTCTTTCGCGATCCCGATCGATGTCGCGGTCGATGTGCGCGATCAGATCATCGCCGAGGGGCGCGTCAGTCGCGGCAAGATTGGTGTGTCGATTCAGCAAGTCGATGCCGCGCTCGCAGAGAGTTTTGGACTCGATCGTCCACGCGGGGCTCTGGTGGGATTAGTAGAGCCAGACGGTCCTGCGGACCAAGCGGGATTACGCCAAGGCGATATCATCCTCGGTGTGAACGGCCGTTTGATTGAGCGCTCGGAGGAGCTGCCCACAGTCATCGGCACGATTCGCCCCGGCAGCAGCGCGAAACTCGAAATCTGGCGCGATCGTAAATCTCGCCAAATCTCGGTCAAGGTCGCGGAGCTCGAGCCTGCTGAGCCGGAGCTCGCCGCCAAAGAAGAGGCTAAGCCGGAGTCCAAGGCGGATCGTCTAGGGTTGGTCGTCCGAGAGTTAACTGAAGAAGAGTTGGATCGGGCGCGTGCTCAGCGCGAGCGACGCGGGTTGGATCCAGAGGCGATCCCGGAGGGCTTATTAGTTGAGCGTGTGCAGGGTGCTGCGCGTGATGCCGGCGTGCAGCGTGGCGATTTCATACTCAATGTCAATAACAAACCCGTTCGCTCTGTCAAAGAATTCAAGGCTGCGGTAGACAAAGCCGGAAGCAGTGTCGCCTTGCTGGTGCAGCGACGCGGAGTACAGATTTTTATTCCGGTTCGTACCCGTTGATGTGAGTACGCGCCGGCGCTCGTCAGGGCGCCGGCGTGTGCGCTTGCATTTGTCGATAATTGGGCATCGCGCGCCACAGTAACCACGCCGCCAGCGGCGCGGCAACCAGCGCCACGGCGGATACGCCGTCACCAATGCGGTTTTCATCGCGCAAGATATAGTCTGAAATCATTGAGGCAAAGGTCGCGCCAAAGCCAATCCCTGTGAGATTGATGACCAGCAAGTAAAGCGCCGAAGTACGCGCGCGAAGACGGTTTGGGGTCACCAACTGTAAGGCGGCTGAGGCTGCGCCGAATGGAAAGCTCGAACAAAAAAGGGCGGGTGCCAACGCCGCCAGCGCCCACTGAGGGTTGTCAGCTTGAAAGACGAGGATGGCGAGCGGCCACAAGGCGAGCGCACTAAAAAGCCCGACCCGGAGCTCAGCATCACGATGCCCTTGGGCGCGCCATCGGTCAGCGAGGATGCCGCCTGACAGGATCCCGAGTGCGCCCGCTACCAACATAATGGGTCCGTAGCTGAAGGCCACCTCGGCAGCACTAAATGCGTGCACACGCATGAAGTGAGCAGGCACCCAGAAGGCCAGTCCATTAAAGAGTAAAGTCAGCAGCGAAATCCCTAAAGTCAGGTTCAAATAAAACCCACCATTTAGCCGCATCTGACTGAGGACTTGCCCGAAGCTGGCTTGATCAAGTTCTTTTTCTTGAGCTGTCATGCGACGTAGGGGTTCGCGTAGCGTCATCACCCACATTGAAACTAAGATTCCGGGCGGCCCTAGTAGTAGAAAGGGCACCTGCCAAGCGCGTACTTCGCCAATGACAGGTAAATCAATTGGCGGCATTGTTGAGATGAGTTGGACGACAAGGCCCGTGATCATGATGGCAGCGCCGATTCCAAAGTAGACGCCCATGGCAAAGAGCCCGAGCGCACGGCCACGTCGTTGCGGCGGAAAATAATCAGCCAGCATGGAGTAGGCGGTCGGGGTCAAGGCGGCTTCGCCGACACCCACACCGATGCGTGCCACGAAAAGTTGCGTGTAATTAAAGGCGCGCCCGCAGAGCGCGGTCATGAGTGACCAAAGAAATACGCCTCCTGCAATGATATTGCGCCGATTACCAGTGTCGGCCCAGCGCCCGATTGGCCAAACGCCCAGGAGCGTGTAGCAGATGGCAAAAGCCAGACCATGTAACAGGCTGATTTCCGTGTCAGAGAGGCCGAGATCGGCTTTGATAGGGCCGACCAGCATCGAGAGGATTTGTCGATCCACATAGGAGAAGAGATACGCCACCATCAATACGACGACGACGTACCAAGCTTCGCGCGGTGCGGGCCACGGTAGCGGCTCAGCGCCCGTTTGTTTCTGAGCAGACGGCTCGCTACCGATCGAAGAGGCTTCTGTCTCGGGTTCTGTCACGAAGCACGCTCAATAATTGGGTTGAGGGGTGAGCGGTTGCCCGTAGGGCTGTAGCTCCGGTGGTAGGATCGGCTGATGGGGAGGGTCCCAAGTAAAAGGCTTTTTCTCCGTGTCAAAAGTATTCACCAAGGGTCCGTTTACCGTTCTGACAAAAAGGTGGTAGCCCGTGTCCGTCCCTGCAGGCCCGTGGTACATATCTTCTCGCCACCAGCAGTAGCCGCCGCGCTGCATACGACCGAGATCGCCCCAGACATAATCACCCTCTAAGGTGTAGAGCTCCTCGACCATAGGGTGCGTCCACTGTGGTTTAGCCATGCCCGGTGGAACTCGGTGCGGCGGGGAGCAATACAGAAACGACGTTTCTCCGGTGTAAGGATCAGTACGCAAAGGTTTGATCGCCACGCCCTTCGATAACTGGGGATCCACCAGCCCCGGGTCCCACTCCATCAATAGCGGATTGACGTAATCCACCAAGAGCTTTTCATCAAAGCCGCTACTCGGCGTCACACCCAGCACGGGAGTGCCATAGAACATGGTCAGCAGCACCGCTCCCTGCGAGCTCTCGGCATGTTCTCGCAAGTAACCTGCCGGCAAAAATGCGTAGGTGTGTTTGGCGTACTCGCGGCCGTTGATGGTCAGACTACCATCCAGTACCAAAAACTCTTCGTGCGTTTGTAAGTACTCTGGGGTCGTGCGTTGCCAGCCAGCCGGATAGCGCACAATCGCGGTGCTGCTGTCGTCGGTATCGTCACGGCTTAAAATCTTTGAGTCCACATCTAATCGGGCATTGCCGTGTAATCCCTTAGACCAAGGGATCATCTGCGCTTGAACAAACATGATATGTGGACGGGCCATGACTTTCCTCCGGAGGGTAGTGCTCAATGGTATCGTAAGTGTGTATCGCCGTACGAGCGGGAGGTTGAGCTTGCAACTGGATCATGTTGGCTTGGTGACGCGTGACCTCGTGGTGTTACGTCAGCGCTGGCAGCGACTGGGATTCGCCCCGACGGATATCCACGAGCTTTTTCGTATGGACCCCAGTTCGGGCGAGCGGATTGCGCTGGGGCAGCTGAGCTGTCATGCAGTCTTTGCGGGTAGCTACATCGAGCTCAGCGAAGTGACGAGCGTTGACCCCTCGCATCATCTGGCAAGCTGGTTAGAGCGCGGTCCGGGCTTGGATATTCTGGCGCTATCCAGTGAGTCACTCGAGCAACTCCACCGGCAATTAGCCGATGACAAGTTACCTTTGACCTCACTTGCACAGGCGACGCGCTTTATCGATTACGGTCATCTGTCAGGCGATGCGCATTTTCGTTGGTGCATGCTTCACTCCGGCGTATCGCCAGAGGGGTTAGTGTGTTTGATGGAGCATTTATCGGCAGAGCGCGTGTTCCAGCCTGAGGTGCAGCATCATGACAATGGCGCTGTTGCGCTTGAGGGGCTTTTTATCAGTGTTCCCTCCGCAGAGTCAGAGAGTACGGTCGAGCGTTATCGGCAGTTACTCAATTGTGAGCCGTCAGCTATCAAGCTCGGAGGCGTCTCTTTCAATCTAGAGACGGGCTTTATCGCGGTGGTACCCGAGTCTGAGCAGTCGACGGCGGCAGGTTTAACGCTGCCAAGATTATCGGGATTAGCGCATTTTTCGGCACTTGTTGTCGGCGTCAAAGATATTCAGCAAACTCGGACCGTGCTCGAGCGTAACGCCGTCCCGTTTCAGCTTGCCAGTCCGCTTGTATACGCCTGCGGACAACCCGGTAGGACGCCAGATCAGCCGCTAGATCAGATGCCAGATCAGCCGCAGCCCTTATCGCTACAGGTGAGCGAAAGCGAGGTAGGGGGCGCAAGCCTGATTTTTAGACCAGCTCGCGTTTGAGTACTTTGCCACCAGCGTTTCTCGGTAGGGCGTCGATATACCGGTAGTCCTTCGGGACTTTGTAGCCGGCGAGTACTTGGCGACAGTGCGCATCGAGATCCTGGGTGCTGACATGTTTGTCAGTGCGTAACACTACATACGCGCGTAACGCTTCACCCCATTGCTCATCTGGTATACCAATCACCGCAGATTCTTTGATTGCCGGATGAGTGGCAAGGACTTCCTCGATTTCGCGGGGATAGATATTCAACCCGCCCGAGACCACCATGTCTTTCTTGCGATCCACGATATAGAAAAAACCGTCTTCGTCGACTTTGGCGAGATCCCCTGCTGTGAGCCAGCCGTCACGCAGTACTGCTGATGTCTCCTCTGGCTGGTTCCAATAGCCGTTAAATAGGTACGGTGAGCGCGAGTAGAGCTCCCCAACCTCGCCAGGCGCTACGGGGTCGCCTGCGTCATTTAAAAGTTGTATGTGATTGAGCGCAAAGGCAGGACCTACACTGCGTTCTTTAGTCAGCTGATACTGTGGTCTGAGGTTGGTGACGATACCGGCCTCGGTTGAGCCATATGTTTCATGTAATAAGCCTGCCCCAAAATAATCGACAATCTTTTGCTTTAGGTGCTGAGGTAGAGCCGCTGCATTGGAAATAATGCTGCGCAGCGCTGGCATACCTCCTCGATATCGATCGAGAGCCGAATTGGGAAGCGCGAAAATATTCTGATAGTGAGTCGGCACCATGAATACCCCAGTGAAGGCTTCCGAGTGAAGTTTCGAGAGCACCTGTTCTGGGTCAAATTTTGGCAAGATATCGACGCTACCACCAAAGAATATAGACGCCATGATGAACGCGAAGCCTGCGCCGTGTGCCATCGGTGCAATACCGAGCTGATAGTCATCGGGCCCGTAGCACCCGTACTCCATGGCCATCGCATGAAAGGTTAGGGCGCGCGAGCGATGCGACAGCGTGATGCCTTTGGGCTTGCCGGTTGTACCCGAGCTATAGACCAAGGTGAACGGATCAGTATCTGCAAGCGTTTCATCGGGCGTTCCAAGCGGCGAGTTGTTCCGCCACGACGGATAGTCCTGATCAATGAAAATAATTTTCTCGAACACGGTGGATAGGCGGTCGAGTTCATGTTCACCACACGCGCTGTGCACAAATAACCAACGGGCGCTGCAGTCGCGACTGGCTGACAAAATTTCTGCGGTGGTGAAGCGAGGGTTGAGCGTCACGGCGACGCCACCCGCATCGGCGATGCCGAGCAAAATCTCCGGATACTCGATGCAATTGGGTGCAAGCAAGGCCACGCATTCGCCGCGTCTGAGGCCGGCTGTCTGCAAGCCTCCCGTGACTTGTTGGATACGAGTGCTGAGCGAGGCGTAGTCCACGCTTTCGTCCGCACACCGTAAGGCAATTTTACGGGGTGTACGTGCGGCCGAGGCATGCACGCCTGCGGAGACAAGAACCCTCGTAGCGAGATTCATTTCTTTTGGCGTGCGCGTCGGGGTGAAGTGGGTATCGCAGCGGCAGGGCGTGCTCGCTTACTCGGCAAGCGGCTAAAGACGGCGAGCGCATTCTCGCGCATCATTTTCCGGTGCGCATCCTCACGCATTCCGAGTGCAGCGATTTCTTGAACAGCGCGCTCTGGGTCGATCACAGGCCAGTCGGTGCCGAAGAGGACTTTATGGCTGCCATAGCTATTGGCGTA
The DNA here is from genome assembly GCA_964609065.1 of uncultured Acidibacter sp. GTDB lineage: Bacteria > Pseudomonadota > Gammaproteobacteria > Steroidobacterales > Steroidobacteraceae > UBA964. Next base: position 26,904 of record CAZSRB010000012.1, read on the forward strand.
GTGAACAAAATTCTTTGGCCAATGCTTGGGTGCATACGCATCACCCGCCAAAAAGATATTTTCATGCTTCCAGGCCATGGAAATAGCCTCTTCAGTCCAAGGTACGCCGATGTGAATCCCAATTAATTTTAATTCGGGAAAATCAATCGCGACCGTATCGAGACAAATCGGTCGACCGACCGAGTGCAGTCGTCGTGTGCGCGAGTACACGAGGTTATGACCGATCTGCATCATGATGGGGATGTCGAGTTCCGCGCAGCGCGCGTAGATGGGGTAGTAGCGCGCATGATCCGGCGCGAGCCCGAACCAATGCGGATAAAGATGGGCGCCCACAAAGCCCCACTCATGCACGGCTTGGTCCAATTCGCGTAACTGAGCGATGCCGCGCGTAGGGTCGACCCCGGCGAGTCCGCTGAAGCGATCAGGGTAGCGTGCACAGATTTTGGCCACCCGCGCGTACGGAATCTCAAATGAGCCTTGGACTCGCAAATCACCGGCCCGTACCGCAATCAATAACGAGCGTTCAATGCCCGCTCGATCCATCTTGCGCAAATACTGGCTAACTGGGATGCCTCCCCAGAGCGCGCGGTCCATGCGTACTTGGCGCTTAAATTCGTTATCGAGGCCGGTTTGCCCCAGGCGCACGGCGGTGGGGTCATACAGATTGCAAACGATGTCGATGTATCCGCTCATAGGTGTCAGCTTTCCGCAACAGATTTGTGTTCGTGGGGGTATATCCTTCGGTTATCGAGATATTCCCTAACGTCGCTTGTGGCCGAGTCGCCACTTACTGCATCATCATACCCTTGTGATGTTTGGTGAACGACCCGTTAGGTCAGGAGCAATAGGAATCATGTCAAATTCGGTCAAGAAGACAATCCAGGTTGCCAGTGCCGTCGCGCTTGCGTTGACGACCAGCTGGGCTTGGGCGCAATCGGAAGGCGCTGAGGGCGGATTGGAAGAGATCGTGGTGACCGCGCAGAAGCGAGTAGCCACCGCTCAGGATGTGCCGATTTCCATCGTGGCCGTGACGGGCGAGCAGCTCGCGCGCACGGGCCAGACGGATTTCTTGGCGATTGCCGCTCGTACGCCGACGCTGCAGTACAGCCAAGCCGGTGGTGAGGCGCAGATTTACATCCGTGGTATCGGTAGCAACCTCCTCGCCGTGGGTGCTGACCCGAGCGTCGCTATCCACCTCGATGGGGTGTATCTCGGCCGACCAAACATGGGTATGTCCCAATTCTTAGACGTTGCCCGTGTCGAGGTGCTGCGTGGCCCGCAGGGTACCTTGTACGGCCGTAATGCTACCGGTGGTTCAATCAACATTATCTCCAATCAGCCCACCGAAGAATTTGAGGGTTACGCCTCGGTCGGCACGGGTAGCTTCAACCGGATGGAGGTCAAGAGCGCCGTCAGCGGCCCGATCAGCGATGCGTGGTCGTTCCGTTTAGCGGGTCGTTATGTACAAGACAACGGCTATGTGCGTGATCTCGATCTACGCGGCGGCCAGAACTTGGACGATCAAGACTTGAAGGCTGTGCGCGGCATTCTGCGTTACGCCCCGAACGATCAGCTCAGTGCGACGCTGACGATGGATTACAGTGACTTCAGCAACGGCAATACCGCCGTTCGCCCCAACGACGACACTGGTACCGCGCAATTCTTTGGCGCTAAGGACACGGGGAGTATTCTTGCTGAGTACAACGACTTCCCGACCTTTATGAACTGGCGTACTGGGGGTCCAACACTGAATGTCGAGTATCAGACGGATACTCTGACCACGTCATTGGTTGTTGCACATAAGACGTTCGATATGGACTTCTTCTTCAACACCGACGGCACCGAGATCAACGTTACTCGGACCTCAGAAATCTTTGATACCGAGCAAACCTCGGCTGAATTGCGCTTCGCGTCCAAGTCGGACGGTCCGTTTAACTGGATCGGTGGTCTCTACTACCTCGAAGAGCAGAAAGCCGGTGCACTCGGCTTGGTGCGTGAGGTTGGCGTACCCTCACTACGTAGTTTCAATATCTTTGCAGAGAACGATACCGATGCCTGGGCTGCGTTCGGTGAGGTGTACTATGACCTCAGCGAGACCGTGCGTTTGACCGCGGGTATTCGTTATTCAGACGAGAAAAAAGGCGACTACAACGAGTTGAACTTTGTACTCGCGGGTGGCGCCAACCCGGCTGATCAGGTCCTGCAGGGCTTGTTCGGTAACATCGATTACGACAACTGCTTCCCGTCACCGGCGTTCTGCCCGTTCCAGAGCCGAACGGATTCGCAGAGCTGGGATGATTGGACACCGAAAGTCGGTATCGATTGGAAGCCGAACGACAATGTCTTGATTTACGCGTCGTACACCGAAGGCTTCAAGTCAGGTGGTTACAACGACTATCAGCCGACCAACCCTGTCTACGGTCCCGAAACGATTGAGAGTATTGAGGTGGGTGCGAAGACGGACTGGCTAGACGGTCGTTTGCGCGTCAATGCCGCCTTGTTCTCCTACGATTATCAGGACCTGCAGGTGACGACGTTCTTCCAGAGCTTGACGCTGGTGAGCAACGCCGCCAATGCGACGGTGCGTGGTATCGATTTGGAAGTGCTCGGTAAGCCTAGCGACAGCGCGCTACTCGGCGCTTCGTTGTCCTTGTTGGACGCCACCTATGACGCCTTCGCGGCGCCCTATGGCGTGTGCTCGGAATTTGTCGTGACACTCGGTAACGAGCCGGGCTGTGCGGACGTGCCCACAGCACGTGCCTTTGGCAGCCCGCGCATCATTCAGGCTGGTGGCAAAACACTGAACAACGCTCCGAAATTTAAAGCGAATTTGTTCAGCCAGTACGATGTCGCCCTTGGTGATGCCGGTTCGTTATCTTTCTTTGCTCAGGTGAGCCATACCAGCGACATCTACTTCAATCCGGCCAATGCCGCTGAAGCGCGTCAAAAGGGCTACACCCTGCTTGATGCGCGTCTGGGTTGGCAGAGTGTGGATGGCGACTGGGAAGCGTCGCTCTATGGCAAGAATCTGACTGACGAGCGTTATTTCCACAATATTGTGCAGTTCACCTCGTCGTCCTTGCCGCCGCCAGCAACGGGTCCGGCGACGGGTCCTGTGACCGATCCGCTGTCGGTCGGTCATGCGCTCGGTTATCCGGCGCCGGGATCCACCTGGGGCTTGGAGCTGACTTTCCGCTTCTAAGAGCCTTAGGTTCTTGACCACAAGACGCCCCGGGGTGTTTCGCACCCTGGGGCGTTTTCTTTTGAGGATGCGTGTTAAGGGCGCGCATGCGGGGCAGTGCGAGGGCGAGGTGATATAGTTCGCACGCCGCGCAATTCTGGCGGCCAGCCCTATGGTTTTATCTGATGGAAGAGCGTTACGAGCCCGCCGTTGTTGAGAAGGCGGCACAGGCACATTGGCAGCAAGCAGGCAGTTTCAAGGCGAAGGAAGATCCCGCCCGCAGCAAATTTTATTGCCTGTCGATGTTCCCGTATCCCTCAGGCAGGTTGCACATGGGGCATGTGCGCAACTACACCATTGGCGATGTGCTCGCGCGCTTTGCGCGTATGCAGGGGCACAATGTCCTACAGCCGATGGGCTGGGATGCGTTTGGGTTACCTGCGGAAAATGCGGCCATGGCCAATGGCGTGGCGCCAGCACGTTGGACGCGCGACAACATTGCATATATGAAAAAGCAGTTGCAGGCGCTCGGCTTTGCGATCGATTGGGATCGCGAAATCGCCACCTGCGACCCCGACTACTACCGCTGGAATCAATGGCTATTTTTGCGGATGCGCGAGGCGGGCATCGCCTATAAACGCACGGGCGTGGTCAATTGGGATCCGCTCGACCAAACGGTGTTGGCCAACGAGCAGGTGATCGATGGTCGCGGCTGGCGTACGGGCGCTGTCGTCGAAAAGCGCGAGATCCCGATGTATTACTTGCATATCACGCGCTACGCTGAAGAGTTGTTAAGCGCGCTTGATGGGCTCGACGGATGGCCTGAGCGCGTCAAATTGATGCAGGCCAACTGGATTGGCCGTAGCGAAGGCGCGGAGGTGAGTTTCCCGTACGCATCGGATGCGCATCAGGTGATGGGGGCCGAAGGCGCACTCAAAGTATTCACCACGCGTGTCGATACTTTGTTCGGGGTCACTTTCATGGCGGTGGCAGCTGAACATCCGTTGGCGCTCGCTGCAGGCGCGCGTGATCCGAAGCTGCAGGCGTTCATTGATGAGTGCCGCCGGGGTAGCACCATGGAGGCGGATGTCGCCACCATGGAGAAAAAGGGCGTCCCGACGGGCTTACATGTGCTGCATCCCTTTACTCAAAAGCCGATCGAGGTATGGGTCGCAAACTATGTCTTAATGGGATATGGCGAGGGCGCTGTGATGGGTGTCCCCGCGCATGATGAGCGTGACTTCGCCTTTGCCACTCAGCAGGGAATCGAGATTGCGACGGTGGTGCGTTCGACTGTCGGTGCCTATGAAAAGGTCGAGGCGCCGTGGATAGACGCCTATGGCGAACGCGGCGTCACCATTAACTCAGGTGAGTTTTCCGAGCTCGATTTTCAGGCAGCGGTCGATGCGATCTGCGCTGCGCTAGAGACTCGTGGTCTAGGTCGAAAGCGCATCCAATATCGTTTACGCGACTGGGGTATTTCCCGACAACGCTACTGGGGCTGCCCGATCCCGCTCATTCATTGTGAGCAATGTGGTGAAGTCCCTGTGCCGGATGAGCAGCTGCCGGTCGTCTTGCCCGAAGATTTAGTGCCCGATGGTAGCGGTAATCCATTAGGTAAGACGCCCCAATTTTGGCAAGTGGATTGTCCAAGTTGTGGACGAGCGGCCCGGCGTGAAACCGACACGATGGACACGTTCGTGGATTCTTCGTGGTATTTCCTGCGTTATGCCTGTGCCGATAATGAGCAGGCGATGGTGGATGAGCGCGTCGCGTACTGGCTACCGGTAGATCAATATATTGGTGGAATCGAACACGCGATTCTGCATTTACTCTATTCACGCTTTTGGACAAAGGTCATGCGCGACCTGAATCTTTTGAGTCTGGATGAGCCCTTCGCAAATTTACTGACCCAGGGGATGGTGCTCAATCACATCTATTCTCATCAGCCCGCTGAAGGCCGTCGCAGTTATTTCAATCCGCTCGATGTGGAAGCGCAGGGCGAGGGTGACGCGCAGCAATATTTCGTAACCCGAGACGACGGGAGTCGCCTTGAGGTGCAACATGACGGACTCGGCACCATGTCCAAGTCCAAAAATAACGGCGTCGACCCGCAGAGTCTCGTTGAAAAATACGGCGCAGACACAGCGCGCTTGTTCATGATGTTTACGGCACCGCCTGAGCAATCATTGGAGTGGTCCGATGAGGGTGTGCAGGGGGCATTCCGCTTTATTCGTCGATTGTGGCGCGCAGTCTATGAGCACGTTGGCGCCGAGTCGAGTGCATCACGAGTCGCGATCCCTTCAGAGTTAAACGCAGCACAAAAACAGCTGCGTCGTTTGACTCATCAGACCTTGCAGAAATTGACCGACGATATTGGTCGACGTCGTACCTTCAACACGGCGGTGGCCTCAGTGATGGAGTTACTCAATACGGTCGCGCGTTTCGAGGACCGTAGTGAAGCGGGCCGTGCCTGTGTGCAAGAGGCCTTAGAGGTCGCGGTGCAGGGTCTCTCACCGATGATTCCGCACGTTACCCACGCCCTCTGGCAGGCTTTAGGTCATGAAGGTGCGATGATTGATCAGCCTTGGCCGAAGGTCGATGACTCTGCACTCGCGCAGGATGAGCTGACGCTCGTTGTGCAGGTCAATGGCAAGCTACGTAGCCAAATCACGGTACCAGTGGATGCCGACGATGCGACCATTCGCGCAACGGCTTTGGCAAATGAGACGATTCAAAAGTTTGTAGGGACTGCGACACCTAAGAAGGTCATTGTGGTACCGCGCAAGCTTGTGAACGTGGTGGTGTGAGTGAGATGCCTCGCGTAGGGCGTTTTGATTTCATGAGACGGCAGGTCTGGCGCTCGCTTGTGGGCGCATCTCTGCTAGGGCTCGCCAGTTGCGGATTTAAACTACAAGGCGATATTCAGTTACCGCAAGCCGTGCGCGTAATCGAATTACAGGTGAGCGATCGCCAGAGCGAGTTCGCAAGCGCACTGGCACGTCGTCTGCGTAATGCTGGTGTAGAAGTCCGTTGGAGCGTGCGTAAGGGTGCAGGGCTTTCTGTTAACGGCTCACCAGTTTTAGGGTCGATTGCTCGTTTACGCATTGAGCAGGACGAATTTATTGAACGTATTGCCTCCGTGTCGGCGCGTAACGTGCCACGAGAGTATGAGTTGACCTATCGAGTCCAGTATTCCTTCGATCCTGCATTCGTGTCGACGCAAGCTATCCCATCGCCGATACCAGACTCATCACTCATCGAATCCGAGGAATTGGCTCTATCGCGTGAGTTCAGTTTCGATGAGCGTGCTGTATTAGCAAAACAACGTGAGCGCGAGCAATTACGCAGCACCCTGGCCAATGAATTAGCCGGGATGGTGATCCAGCGTATCGCGAGTATCAGACAATAGTCTGCGGGTGATGGGGTGATACCCGTATTGCGCTGCGATTCGCCTGGGCAGTTAGCCGCACTTAGACATTTGTTAGGTTTATACGGGGTTGACGTCGCGTGGGGTGCCCCTGAAGAGCCCTTAATCGGTAGTTTTTGGGGAGAGGCAGAGGCAGGGATTGCCTCCTCACAGGGCGCGTTATGGCTCTTCGTGCGCGCTGATACCCCAGTGCATTCTGCGCTGCATGAGGCGGCGCACATCGTTTGCATGAGCCCCTCTCGTCGACGCGCACTATTTCGTGATGCCGGTGGCGACTACGCTGAGGAAAATGCAGTGTGCTACCTGCAAATTCTCTGGGCTGATCTACTACCCGATATGGATCGCGGGCGCATGATGCGCGACATGGATAGTTGGGGCTATAGCTTTCGTTTGGGCTCAACTCGAGCGTGGTTTGAGCAGGATGCGTCCGATGCGCAGGCGTGGTTAATCCAGCGGCAATTGATCAATGTCCGATGCGAGCCGACGGGCCGCCTGAACACCCATGGTGAGCTATGAAGCGTAACGATCGGTGGCGTTCACCAGTTCGCTGAGGATCCCAGGCTCAAACGCAGAATGGCCCGCATCTGGCACGATACGCAGGTCTGCCTCCGGCCAAGCTCGGTGCAGGTCCCACGCGCTTTTCATGGGGCACACAACATCGTAACGACCTTGGACAATGGTGCAGGGGATATGCCGAATCTTTGGCACGTCATCCAGTAGCTGGCTCTCATTGCGCAGGAAGCCACCATTTAGGAAATAATGGCATTCAATACGAGCAAAAGCTTCAGCAAAGAAATCCTCGCCTACTTTTGCGACGTAGTCGGGATTGCCGCGTAGGAAGCTCGTCGAGCCTTCCCAGATTGACCAAGCACGAGCCGCCGCACTTCTGACTTCCGGCTTTTCACTCGTCAAGCGCGCGTAGTATGCGCGAATGACATCGTCTCTTTCTGCTGGCGGAATAACTTCAATGAATTTTTCGTAGAGGTCTGGATAGAGTGCGCCGGTGCCATCGGGCGTCGAGTAAAACCAGCGGAACTCCCAAGGGCGGACGAGGAAAATGCCTCGTAGCACGAGTTCAGTCACACGCTGTGGGTGACTTTGCGCATAGGCGAGTGCCAAAGTGGAGCCCCATGAGCCGCCGAATACTTGCCAGCGTTCGATGCCTAAAAATTCACGTAGACGCTCGATATCTTCGACCAAATGCCAGGTGGTGTTATCTTCAAGGCTTGCATGTGGGCGACTTTTCCCGCAACCGCGTTGGTCAAAGAGCACAATGCGATAGCGAGTCGGATCGAAAAATCGCCGCATGCCCGCATCTGTCCCGCCGCCGGGTCCGCCATGTAGAAATACCACCGGCTTCCCTGCGGGGTTGCCGCTTTCTTCCCAATAAATTTCGTGTACGTCCGATACTTTGAGGTGGCCGCTGCGATTGCTATCGATGGCCGGGTAGAGTGATCGCATGGGGGAAATAATCCTTATCGGCTTTCGGATGGGGACTATCGGCAGAGCATGGGGCCAAGTGGCGCGCCCCCAACTAGATGCAGGTGCAGGTGGTAGACCTCCTGTCCACCGTGCTCATTACAGTTAATGATGAGGCGGTAGCCGTCCGCTGCTATACCTTCTTGGCGCGCGAGGTCACGAGCGACGGTGAAAAGATGGCCGATCAACGACTCGTCTTCATCAACAATATCGTTAGCGGTCTCAATGAGCTTATTGGGTACGATCAGAATATGTACCGGTGCACGCGGATGGATATCGCGAAACGCGGTGACACGATCATCTTGAAAAACGATATCCGCGGGCAATTCTCGCGCGACAATTTTCTCAAACAGACTGGCCATAAGCGAGCGCTCAGTATTTGTAGATTTCGACCTTGCTGCCATCAAGCTGGTAGGCTGAGGCACCAAGGCGTGTTGTTTTATTGGATGCTTTGAGCTTGCCCGTAATCCAGTAGGCCTCATAAATCGAATCGAGCGCGATCCCTTTATTCATCCGCACGTATACGATTTGGTTGGGCGGCGGTGGGGGCACGTGAATACAGGCACCGAAGTAGGGCACCAAAAAAAACTCTGACACTAATCCGTCTTTGCCGATATCGAGCGGGACGATGAAGCCTGGAATTTTGACCGTCGAACCGTTTAGCGATTTGTTGACGGAAAAATCCATGATCTGTTGAGCGGCCATCCCGCCCTCACCGAGATAATCATGGACGGCCGGCGGCGGTCCTGCAAGAAAACGTTCGCGCGACTCTTCGGGGATTAATTCCTCCCAATCGAGTTCGCGGATCGTTTGTTTGCGAGCGCTTTTACTCGCGGCTTTCGGCGCGGGCGTACCGACGGCCGGTGCGCTCGCGTTTTGCGAGGCGGGCGCCGTAATACCCAACACCGGCGTCGCGACGGTCAGCGTAAGCAGGCTGATGCCGAGGGTGATCAGGGAGAAAGAGTGTGTGGATTGCGACATGTTGTTATCCGCCAAGCATCGAGCCCTACGCCGTCCGTCGATT
>CAZSRB010000012.1:36117-37313 GCA_964609065.1 uncultured Acidibacter sp.
CCGTCGCTCAGGCTGTTTCGGTAAGCTCGCCACGCTGGCACAGCGCCCATCAGCAACGCCGCGAGCACAATGCCAGTGAGCAGCATGACATCGTAACCGCTCAGACCACCGGGTTGCAGAAAGATTCCGAATCGGCGTTCAAGCAGAGGCTGGGCCGCAAAGATCGCGCCATACGTCAGACCAACGCCGACTATCACTCCGCTGCTCGCGAGGATCCCCGCTTCTGTGATCAGGAGTGCGAACACATGGCGGGGCCGCGCGCCGACGGAACGCAGAATCGCCATTTCGCGTCGACGCTCATTGAGGCTGGTGAGGATCGCGGTGAGCATGCCGAGTAGACCCGCGAGCACCACGAAGGCGGCTACGATGCGAAGTGCGGTGTCTGCAATCCCGACTAAATTCCACAATTGCGATAGGGCGACGCCGGGCATGACAGCCATCAGGGGCTCTTGCCGATATTCATTGATCGCACGCTGCATCGTGAAGGTCATCACTCGGCTTTTCATACCCACCATGAAGGCGGTGATGGACTCTGGCGTGAGATCCCGCTCGCGCGCTTCCTCCGCGCTCACTCGCGCGCCGGCCGGCGCTTGCATACCACCCTGCCAATCGACGTGAATGGCGGTGATCGCCTCCAGCGAGACATGTACGGTCCGATCGATGGGCGTCCCGGTACGTTCCAAAATCCCGACGATTCGAAAGGGCTTATCGCCATGTTCGGTAAAACTGACGCGCCCCGTACCATGCGCAATGACAACCGGCTGCCCCAACGTATAAGCGAGCTGTTCGGCGACATCGGCGCCAATGACAGCATCATAAAGATCATTAAAGACGCGTCCTTCGGCAAACACAATCGGCCGATCGCCTGCAAAACGATAATGATCAAAGTAAGCCGTTGTCGTTCCGAGTACGCGAAAGCCTCGGTGCGAATCCCCAAGGGAAAGCGGAATCGTCCACGCCACATCCGGATGATTGGCGATACGTTGGTAACTCTCCCAGGTGACATTGGCCGTCGCATCGCCAACGCGAAACACCGAATACAACAATAAATTGAGCTGTCCTGAGCGAGCACCCACGATCAGATCGACGCCTGAGACCGTGTTGGCAAAGCCATCTCGCGCCGCAGTGCGAAGTTTTTCGACACCGAGTAGCAAAGTGACGCTGATGGCAATCGCAGCGATCGTCAGCAAAGCCGT
>CAZSRB010000013.1:0-25465 GCA_964609065.1 uncultured Acidibacter sp.
GCGTTGCCGCTATTAAATCCTGGCTATGCGCAAGGCGCTTGTATCGCGGATTTTGATCACGACGGGGATATGGATATCTTTTTACCGATGGCGGATCAAGCGAGTCGCCTCTTACTGAATCAGCTGAAGGAAAAAGGTGCGTTATCTTTTGATGATGCCACCATACGTTCGGGAGCGGGCGTGATTGGTGGTGCGCGTGGCTGCGTTGCGGCAGATTTTGATAACGATGGACATGTGGATCTCTATCTCAATAACGGGGGACCCTCCAATACCTTGATCAACGATGTGATTGCCGGGTTCCCGCCGTTTGTGCAGTTCTATATCGCTTGGGAGAAGGCGCCTAATGTGTTGCTGCGCAATCTCGGTCAGGCGCAATTTGTAGATGTGACTGATGGCTCTGGTGCAGAGGGTCTTGGGATCGGCTCGGGTGTGGGTGCAGCGGATCTCAATGACGATGGTTTTGTTGATCTCTATGTGACCAACCGCACCTACTATGCGATGGGCCAGCAAGTCAGCCCCGAGGCGGGTGAATCCCAGCTTTTGATCAATCAGGGTAACGATCATCGTTGGCTACGCGTGCAGCTGGTAGGGACACGTAGTAATCGTGATGCCATGGGGGCGCGGGTCAGTGTCATCGCCGGAGGGTTCACCCAAACTCAGGAGAAACAAAGCGCTCATGGCTATAACTCGACCAACGATCCGGTGCTAAATTTTGGCCTTGGTGCGCATGACGTTGATGAAGTGAGAATTCTTTGGCCATCGGGGCACGAGCAAGTGGTCGCGAAGCCTGAGAGTAACCAGACGCTGGTGGTCACCGAGCCCACCGAAGAGCGAGGGGGCTGAGTATGCAGGGTTTGATGCTAATTGACGGTCAGATGACGGCCGGCGATGCGGGTGAACGGGATTTGTGGGTGGAATCGGTTAACCCAGCAACCTTAGAGCGTACGGGACGTGTTCCCGCAGCGACTGCCAGCGACGTCGAGCGTGCGGTCAGCGCAGCGGTCGTGGCGCAGCGTGCATGGGCGAGTCGATCGGTCTGGGATCGGGCAGCGCAGTTACGTCGGCTTGCTGCCGCGATTCGTGAACGTGGGTCTGAAATCTTGCAAATAGAGGCCCAGGACACCGGCAACACGATCGGTAAACTCCAAGCCGACATACAGATCGCAGCGGGTTATCTGGAATACTTTGCAGGTCTCGGCTCGGAGATAAAAGGCGAGACGATTCCGGCGAGCGCCGACGGTTTGCACTTCACGTTGCGAGCGCCCTTTGGTGTGGTTGCGCGGATCGTGCCCTTTAATCATCCGTTTATGTTTGCAGCCGCCCATCTCGCCGCCCCATTGATGGCGGGTAACGCTGTGGTCGTAAAGACCCCTGAGACGAGTCCCTTAAGTGGCAGTTTGCTCGGCGAGTTGTGTCAAGCGCATCTGCCCCCAGGACTCGTCAATATCGTACATGGCTACGGCGCGCCCGCAGGAGATGCGTTGGTACGCGATCCGCGCGTGCGGCGTATCGGGTTCACAGGTTCTGTGCCGACCGGTTTGGCGATTCAACGTGCGGCAGCGGAAAGCGGGGTGAAACATGTTTCGTTGGAGCTTGGCGGCAAGAACCCTTTGATCGCTTTTGACGATGCCGACGTCGAGCGGGTGATTGAGGCCGCGTTAGCCGGGATGAATTTTTCGTGGGCAGGTCAATCCTGTGGTTCTACGAGTCGGCTTTTGGTGCACGAGTCAATCTATCAGGCGGTGGTGAACGGATTAGCGGAGCGCATGGCGGCGTTACGACTGGGCGATCCTCTGGATCCCGAGTCACAAATGGGGCCTGTGAATTCGCAGCGACAGTATGATCGGGTGATGGGCTTTATCGAGCAGACTAAAGCGGATGGCGCGCGTCTATGCACAGGAGGCGGGCGACCTGCGGGCACAGAATTCAGCGAAGGCCGATTTTCGAAGGGTTATTGGGTGGCGCCGACGCTATTTGCGGATGTCCAATCACACATGCGCATCGTGCGAGAAGAGATATTTGGGCCAGTCGTGTGCGCGATGTCGTTTCGCGAGGAGGCGGAGGCGCTCGCACTTGCCAATGACTCGAACTTGGGGCTCACGGCCTCGGTATGGACGCGTGATCTCAGTCGTGCCAAGCGCATGGCACAAAGAATTGAAGCCGGTACGGTATGGTTGAATGCGTCCGGTCAGCATTTTGTGGGCGCTCCGTTCGCAGGTTGGAAAGATAGCGGACTGGGCGGCGAGGAGTGCTTGGATGAGCTCTTGAGCTATACCCAGCTTAAGGCCGTGCACTGGCTCGACTGAACGCGCGCCACAGTAACCAGACGGCCAGCGGGTTGGCGAGCGCGGAGGTGAGCGCCATCGACCAACCGAGCCGTAGTTCATCCGCGAAAATAAAATCTGTGGTGAAGCCGACGGCGAACGGGCCTAGGGTCGCTCCAACGAGTACCAAAGAGAGCTGGTACGCGGCGCCAAACTGCGCGCGCATGCGATCCGGCGTGATGGATTGGACGTACGCGCCCGCGGGCCCCGTGGCTGCCGTGCCAAAGAAAAATGTGAAGAATATCCAGCCGGCGTGCCCCCACATGCTCGGCATAAAGGGCGCCACGATGGAAGGCAAGAGGAGCCCTAGACTACAGCCAAAGAGGACTCGTAGCTTGGCATGACGATCGCCACGCGATTCGAGAAAATCAGAGAGTGCGCCTCCCGAGAACGCACCTAGCAGCCCCCCAAGTAACGCGACCGTGCCGATGACAGCGGCGGCCTCGGGGATACTCGCTCCGTACTGACGCTGATAAAAGGCAGGGGTCCACGTCATGACCGCAAAGGCTGTGATCGATGTCGTGCCGTAGCCTGCAAATACATATCCATAGGTGGAGACGTTGGCTTTGAAGTGAGCCCAGACTTCGTGGAAGGCTGCGGGGGTAAATCCGGGTCCCCGCGCAGGTTCACGAACAAAGAGCATGAGGAGCGCGACAGGCAGGCCGAGTAAGCCGACCGTCAACATCACGAGTCGCCAGCCGGAAAGATCCCCCAGGAGAGGAATCGACACCGAACCCAAAGTAAATAGCCAACCAATTAGGACACCGCCCAACAAGAAGGCAATACCGGTACCGGCTGTCACGCCGGCGCTAAATACACCGATGGCGAGTGCCAGTCGTTGCGGTGGGAAGTACCCGGCGAGCATGGAATAGGCCGACGGTGACAGGGTGGCCTCGCCAACGCCGACTCCGACGCGATACACAAAGAGCTGCAGAAAACTTCGCGCCGTACCCGCTAGCGCCGTCATGCTGCACCAAAGAACGATGCCAGTCGTAATAATCCATTTGCGACTGTAACGATCGGCCCAGCGCGCAATCACGAGACCCATACCGCAATAAAAAATCGCAAAGGCAGCACCAGCGAGCAGGCTGAACGCGGTATCTGATATCCCTAAATCCGCTTTGATGGGCTGTACCAGCAAGGAAATAATCAGCCGATCAATAAATGAGACGCAGTTGGCGAGCGCGAGGACAACAACGACAAACCACGCATAGGCTGGGCGGAATGAGGGGGTTTCAGATGTGGACACAGATTCACCCCGCGCTTGGTATGGGAGAAGGGGGCGAGTATATCGTTCTGGCATCGGCATGCCGCGTCTATTGCTGATTAGGTGACGCTCCTCGATGCAGGCCGATAGGAGGGGGTATGGCGAAGAAGCGTTGGCGCTGGTTGGGAAGCGTGCTCGGGATTGCGATCGTGATCACTGGGCTAGCGCTATGGGTGTATCGGGATGTGCCCGCTAGAGAGGTCGAGGCGCGTTGGGCAACGCCACCCTCCCAATTCATCGAGATCGATGGAGTGCGTCTACATTATCGCGACGAGGGCGAAGGCCCTGTACTCGTGCTGCTACATGCGAATTACGCGAGTTTGTTCATGTGGGAGCCGTGGGTAGCGCGATTACGCGATCATTATCGGATCATTCGCGTCGATCTGCCCGCACATGGTCTGACCGGACCTGAGCCCAATGGCGACTATCGTCTCGAGCGTATTCAATTTCTATTTGAAAATTTCATTGACGCGATGGAGATCGATCAGTTTTCTGTGGCTGGCGCCTCGATCGGTGGTACGGTCGCGATGCGCTATACGGTCGATTACCCTGAGCGGGTAGCGCGTTTGATTTTAATCAGCCCCGGGTCCTTGGAGCCGCGAGTACGAGGTCGCACCACACCCGCGGAGGTGCCTGGTGCAGCCAATGTATTGGCCTATATCTTGCCCCGTGCCTTTACCGAATTTCTTTTACGTAATGACTTTGGTAATCCTGAGCGGCTTGATCCGCAAATTGTCGACGAGTGGTACGCCATGTGGATGCGTGAGGGCAATCGAATGGCGATGCTGTCTTTGCTTCGTCAGTATGTCTCGGGCGGTGTTGAAGATAAAATTCGTGCGGTAAAGGTCCCTGTCTTGCTGATTTGGGGCGAGCAAAATCGACGAGTCCCATTGGCGCTCGCCTACGAGACGCGAGATCTCCTAGAGTCCTCACCCTCGGTCGAGCTTGAGGTGTTAGCAGGGGTCGGTCATATGCTCGTGCAAGAAGCGCCAGAGGAGAGTGCGGCGATCATAGCGCGGTATCTCGATCGGGAGGCGCTAGAACGCTAGAACGCAAGCGCGCTAGAACTTGGGGCGGCGCTTTTCCAAAAAGGCCTTCGCGCCTTCACGGAACTCGGGCGAGTCGAAACTTTGCTCATAGAAGCGTCGCGACTCTGGGGTTTCGGCATGCACCCCGGCGCTCAACATATCGATGACGGCTTTCGCTGCGCGCACTGAGTTACCAGCATTGAGCGAGATCTCTTCGGCGAGCGATTGCGCCCGCTGACGAAGTTCGGCGGCAGGTACAATTTCATTGATCAGCCCGAGCTCAAGCGCTTCGTTAGCCATGATTCGTCGACCGGTATATAAAATTTCTTTGGCGCGCGAGGGTCCTACGAGATCGTAGAGACGCTTGCTGTCTGCCAAGCTATAGGCGAGTCCCAGCTTCGCTGGCGGAATCGCCATAAACATGTCGGGTGTGGCAAGGCGTAAATCGCAGGCAAGGGCTAAACCACACCCTCCGCCCGTGCAGGCGCCTTGCAGCAATGCGATGGTCGGGATGGGGATACGCTCCCAAGCCATTTGGCTTTCGAGCACAACATCTTGCATCGCTTTCATGCGCGCGGGCTCTGCCAGGTAGCTCTGCATTTCGACAATGTCGGCACCCGCCGAAAAGGCTTCGGTACCTGCGCCGCTCAGCAAAATCACGCGTACGCTTTCGTCACAACCCAACTGATGGGCAGCTTCCAGTAGACCTTGCCACATCCCGCTCGTAATCGCGTTACGCTTGTCGGGTCGATTAAGGGTGACCTCTGCCAAGGGCGACAGAATGTTCGTGATGAGTTCACTCATGCGATGATGTTAGCAGGTGTGGTTACCCGTCGTTGTCAGTGAAGAGCAGGAGGTTTGGCTCCCATGGGTATGTATGCAGATTTAGCGGGCAAGGTGGCGATCGTGACGGGCTCTGGGCGAGCGAAGGGGCTCGGCGAAGCGATGGTCAAGCGCTTGGCCGCCGAGGGTTGTCGAGTGGTCGTCAGTGATATCGGCCAGCCGAAAGGCGAGGCGATGCCGAAAGAGGCGATCGGTACTCGTGATGAGATGCAGCAAATCGTAGCGGACATCAATGCCGCTGGCGGGGAAGCGATCGGCGTCGCCTGTGACGTATTGGTGGAATCGGATGTGCAGGCGCTGGTGGCTGCGGCTGTGAAGCAGTTCGGCCGGCTAGATATCATGGTGAACAACGCCGGTATCGGCTACATCATGAAGCCCATTATTGAGATGTCGGCTGCCGATTGGGATGCCGTCCTCGGTGTGAATTTACGCGGTGCATTCTTTGGTGTGAAACACGCTGCCAAGCAGATGCTCGCACAGGGTGGCGGCGGTCGGATTATTAATATCGGCAGTCAGGCCTCAAAGTCAGGTTTTCCCTTTGCAGCGGGATACGTGTCATCCAAGCACGGGATGGTGGGCTTAACGCGCACCGCGGCCATTGAGCTCGGTCAACATGGGATTACGGTGAACACGATCTGTCCCAATCACGTCACGACGGGACTCGGTGCGTGGCAAAACCAGTATTTCAGCGCCGCGACCGGTCGCAGCGAAGAGAAGTATTTGGCCGATATGCGCTCTCGGATTCCGTTGGGCCGGCCCGGCTTGCAAGAGGATATTGCTAAAGCCTGTGCATTCCTCGCGTCTGAGCAAGCCGCTTATATCACTGGTGAGGCGATGAACGTGTCGGGTGGCGAGGAATATCATTGATGAGCTATCGCTGGCCACACGATGCGCGTTTAGCCCTCTCGGTCGTCGTCAATGTGGAAGAGGGTGCTGAGTTTAATGTCCTTGATGGGGATAAAGGTCCTGAGCCTGTTGATGAGCTCGGGATTTCTTTGAAAAAGCCGGTCCGAAATCACGGTAACGAAAGTAACTACGCGTACGGTATCAATGAGGGCGCCTCGCGGGTTTTGGGAGTCCTCGCGAGCCACGGTACGCCGGCGACTTTTACAGCCGCCGCCGTAGCGCTCGAGCGAGCGCCTTGGCTTGCTCAGTCGATTATGGCCGGCCGACATGAGGTCTGTGCTCATGGTTATCGCTGGGCTCATCAGCTGGGGATGTCAGAGGAGACCGAGCGCGAGTTCATCCGCAAAGCGACCGAGAGTATCGCGCAAAGCACAGGAAAAAGACCGCTTGGGTGGTTGTCGCGTTACTTGCACACGGATTCAACGCGACGCCTTTTGCAGGAGGCGGGTTATCTCTATCACATGGATGACTTCAGTCGCGATGAGCCGTTCTGGGACGATAGCCTCGCGAAGCCGATGGTCGTGTTGCCGTACGCACTCGATTCCAATGACATGAAGATGTGGAACGCGCCTGCGCTCACGCCTAGCGACTGGCTGCAGTATGCCGTGGACACGTTTGATTGGCTGCTCAAAGAATCGGTGGCTCGCCCTCGAATGATGTCTTTAGGGGTGCATCTTCGAATTATTGGTCGGCCGGGTCGTATCGGTGCACTGGAGCGATTTTTATTACACGTCAGTCGAGCCGAGGGTGTTTGGGTCGCGACTCGAGAGCAGATCGCGCGACACTTCGAGCGCTGTACGACATAGTTGCTCACCCTCGAGATCAGCACTCACTAGTTGTACGCTGAGAGAGGGTGTTTGCCCACGAGCCAAGGGATCGGTGGATGCGCAGAGGCTGTCGGCGGGCATGCTGAGCGCGGGCCAGCCGGTGATGCTCGCTAAGCATGTCCAGTCGGCTAATTCTTTAGGAGTCCCGTCTTGATGGCGAAATTCACTGACGGGAGTCGTTGGTAGGAGCCAGATCACGGGCCGATCGCTCTGTCGGCGAACAGTCATCGACAACGCTTCCCAACGAGTGCGAAGGGACGCGAGGGCATCCTCGAATGCTTGTCGTCGGTTTGGCATGAGACCTGCGCCGTAGGCGAGCATAGCCTGAAGAGGCGGCGAGAAGCCCTGAGCCTCTCCGAGGCGAGCGCGTTCAAGGAGTTCCTTACCGTCGCGCTCACGCCAATGATCAGCGAGTCGCGCTTCGCAGAGGGTAAACAGCGCGCGACGCGCGAGCGGTAAGGCCTCAATCAACGCTTGCAACTCTGTCTCGTCGCACTGCGTCCGGGCATCAAGGGCTTGGATGACCACATGACTTTGGGCTGCGACTCGCCCGCGTAATTGATCAACGACTTGTGTGTAGGCTTCGCGTGCGGCGAGCGGCAAGCGGGCAAGGGTGCTGCCGGCGAGATAAATCAGCGTTGGCGCTCGAGTCGGTTCGTGCTTTAACGCTTCACCCTTCAGTACCGTATAGAGTCTCAGCACATCAGTGACCGATGAGGCGATGGGGCCTGCAGTGTCGTAGTCAGGGTGTAAGGGTTCGATGCCTTGCAAGCTCAAGCTGTGTCGACGCGGCTTCAGCGCGCAAAGACCACTCAGGGCAGCGGGGATTCGTACCGAGCCGATGGTGTCGGTACCCACGGCGAGCTCGCAGTGACCTGCAGCCACCGCGACGGCAGCGCCACCGCTCGATCCGCCGGGTGAGTAATCGGCACGGTGGGGAAGCCCAATCGGGCCGTCAATGCTCAGCCCACTCGCGCCGAGTGCAGCTTCGTCCATCCGGGTGAGCCCAAGCAAAATGGCGCCCGCCGCCCGCAGATGCTTTACGAGTGGCGCATCTTCGCTCGCCATCCGCGATCGCAGTCGTTGGATGCCTGCATCCCATGGCCAATCTTTGACAGCGATGTTGGCTTTGAGCGCGACTAAGGCGCCATCGAGGGCTCCCAGCGCTTGACCGTGCGCGTGGCGCTCATCACTGGCTTGGGCCGAGGCGAGTGCGCCAGTACGGTCAACGTAAGACCATGCGTTGAGTGATCGATCCCGCTCGATTTTATCGAGCGCCTCTGTGACACGGGTTAGCGCGCTCCTACCGGTCACGCTGACACGCCCAATGCCGTTTATCCATGATGAGAGGCTTATGCCTTTGGTCGCTCATCAATCAGTCGAATGGGCTTCTGTCGACTCTCTAACTGCGTGAGCGCGGCCGTGCCGCCAATCGCATGCAGCTCAACTTGAAGTTCAACACCGATACGTCGAGTGAGTAGCCGCGCAAATTCCGCTTTAAGCTCTGGATCCTTGGGATCGGACCCCGCACGGACTTCAAGCAGTACGCAGATTTCATCACGCCCATTTTGATCGCGATACGCCCGGCAAAGATATTCGCCTGCAAATTCACTGCGCTCGCTCAATATGCCTGATAGGGCGAGCGGGTACACATTGATGCCGCGCAACTTGACCATGTTGTCGCTGCGTCCGAGCACACCCGCCGTGCGACGCAGGGTAAAGCCAAGGTCAGAGTGCCCGCCTTTCCAGGCCGATAGGTCGTGAGTATTAAATCGAATCAGGGGATATACATCGTCTCGGTAGAGCGAGGTCACCACCATATCGCCTGGCTGATCGACTTGGTTGATGGCTTGATGTTGGTCATCGACCAACTCCAAAAATTGCGCATCCTCCATGACATACATTCCGTCCCGATCTGGCCCCTCGGCGGCGATCGGCCCCGTATCGGCGACTCCATACCAATCAAAAACTTCGGCGCCTCCCCATACCTCCGATAGCGTCGACCGTGATTCTCGCCCGATATGACCAAAGATAGCTCGAACGGGTAGATCAACGCCGGGGGTTAGACCCATGTCGCGGGCGGTTTCACCAAGTTGTCTTATGTATTCGACGAAACCGACCAGCACGGTGACACTAAAATTACGCATCAGCTCCAATTGGGTGACAGAACGTGTTTCTTTCCCCGTGCCAGCTGATAAGAACAATGAATTGGTGTAATGCAGTGCCGCTTCACGTACAAAATGTCCACCGTTGATCATTCCGTGGCCATAGACAGAGTGGACGACATCTTCTGAGCGCAAGCCTTGCATGCGCCATATTCGAGCGACGAGTAGAGCCTGCACTTCGCGGGCTTTGGGGCTAAAGAGTACGACTTGTGGTTTGCCCGTTGTGCCGCTCGTGGTGTGGAGTACGGTGACGGGTCGCTCATCGTTCGACCACTTATCCCAGCCGTGATAGTCCCCAAAAGGGGGGTGCTCAGCCAGGCTTTGCATCAACGCGGTTTTGTCAAAAATCGGTAATTGCGGTAGGTCATCGAGACCTTTGATATCCCGCGCATCAACGCCTGCATTTGCCCACAAGCGTTGGTAGAAAGGGATTTGTGCAGCACGTTCTACGCATCGTAAGAAGAGTCGCTCCTGATGGGCGCGGATCTCATCGGCTGATCGACGGGCAAAGTCTTGGGTGAATGCGTCGCCTAAGGGAAACTCACGCCGCATCTGAGCGTAATCGAAAGACTCAAAATAATTTGGAAAGCTCATCTCTACCTCAGCGCATAGACGCGCGCTACGCCTCGAACGTCATATGATCGATCAACACGGTGACATCATCCAATTCAGGTAGATGGTCGGTGAGATCAATCAGTCTGGCTATGGACGAGTCACTCATTGGCCGCAGACCGGAACGGGCTGCGCGATGAAATTTATCCAGATGTTGGGTACGAGTGAGCGGTCTACCCGGCGCTCCAAGTACGGCCGCAAGGTCCATGCTGAAGCTGCGGCCATCGGTTAGGTCAACCTCCACCCTCTGAGGGGCGAGTGTATTAGGGGCTGAACTGCCATCTGCAAGAACTCGGATTTTATCCGCGAGGGTATGACGCGACGGATCATCTAGTGCGTCGCGCTCGAAGTCCGCGACATCGACCGTGCCGCGTAAGAGTGCGGTGGCGACGACATACGGTAAACAGAGCCGCGCATACGAGGCGGCCATACCGGGCGAGGGTGGCCGGTCAACGAGCTGGCGAACCAGAGGCGGCGCGAAGACTCGAATTTCTTTGATCTCTGTTACGTCAAAGCCGTGCTCAGCTTGTAAGCTCAGGGCGCCATCGACCCCGCCATGTGTGGCCCGGCCGCTCGGAAATGGCTTGTGCGATAGCCCACATATGCCATGAGGGGCGCCGAGCGTTTCAATCGGATCGATCTCCCACTCAGGATCAATCAATGTGAAATAGCCAAAAGGGCCTTCTAAAAAATCCACAGGGCCTTGTACACCGCGTCGCGCAAGAGCGATCGCGGTCAGGGCTGCTCGGGTGTTAAAACCGATTTGCATGGGTAGCACGGGGGAGCCTTCGAGGTGCGCTTGCATCGTGCCTGAGAGTTGAGAGTAGGCGAGGCCCAAGGCGCTACGTGTTTGATGTTCGTCCCAACCGAGCCAAGCAGCCATACCCGCTGTGGCACCGAAAGCGCCGCACATCGCAGGCCGAAAAAAACGCAGTTTGTTTTTTGCGGCTTGCCCGAGGAGCGCTGCGACATCAACGCCGATCACACAACTCGTCAGAAAATCCGCGCCAGACGGGCGCCATGCGCCACCTTGCATCCTTTGACGGATGGATTCGGCCTCGGCGAAGGCGAGCAAGGTGGAGAGAACAACCGCCATGGGGTGGACAACAGCCGGTTCATGTACGCAATCCCATTCTTGGTTATGTATCTGGTAACCATTGATGAAAGCCGCAGTTGGGGCCGGTACCGATTCACCCGTGCCCCAGATCCTTGCTTCGCGGCCACTACCGGATTCGGCGGCGACTTCTTTGAGGGTGTTCACCATCGGCACGCGCGTTCCCGATAAGGCGACACCGAGCGAATCGAGTACAAAGGTTTTAGTTTGTTCGATGGCGTTGGGGGGCAGTCCGTCAAAACGGGTGCTGACAATGTGTTCCACGAGGCGGTGGGTGAATGGCTTGGATCGGGACATCATGAGTGGAATGCTACAATTCACACATGAAACCTGCCACACAGCTTGAGCCGGCGCCGGCCTGGAGCCAAGCAGGGCAGCATGCCATGTCTGCGCAGGCTAGCCACGACGACACAGCGCGTTTTAACTTCTTGGCGAACTTCAATAAATACATGGCCAACGTGGTGGTCGCCGGCAACCAGGTCGCATTTGAGCATCGTGCGGGACCACGTTGGGAGCAAAGTCACGGTCGATTGCCAGCGGATCGGCGAGAAATTCGTGCCGCGATGAGCGAGGACCCCTATTACCGCATGTGGAGCGCCTTGAGACGAACCGGTATGGAGATGCGCCAACAGGCCGGTCGAGCTTTAGTGTTGCCCCAGGCTCAAGCGTTGCGTGATCGAGCGGCTACGCTCAATGCCGGTAGAGATACATTGCAACTGCAACCGATTCCCGTGCCGCGGTATCAAAGCGAAGTGGATAATCATTGCATGCCGGGTGGATACTTCGCTGAATATTTTGACGGCGACGTCTCGGCAGCGGCTAATTACGACGCCGGGATGTTTGCGACTACAACAGGACTATTCGGGCAGTTCTTGGATGGTGCCGGGCGGGGCACGGCTAATTGGGTCCAATCGGTCCGGCCTGATTGGCAGCCCAAGCGAATCTTAGATGTCGGTTGTGGGCTGGGGCACAACACCTTGCCTTTGGCGAAGGCGTTCCCCGACGCGCAGATTTACGCGCTCGATGCCGCTGCCCCCATGCTGCGCTTTGGGCATGCGCGCGCCGTTGGATTCGGAATCGAGAACATCATCTTTCAACAAGCCAATGTTGAGACGTTGCCGTTCGCGGATGGGTCCTTTGATCTCGTCTATAGCACCATGTTCCTTCATGAGACCTCCCACTCGGCTTTGCGCAATATTCTGCGTGAAGTGCGTCGAGTGCTGGCAGATGATGGGTTGCATCTGCACCTTGAGCAGCCTCCCTATCACAACATGCCTATCTTTGAGCAGTTTTTGCGGGATTGGGATTGTCAGCACAATAACGAACCCTTCTGGTCGGCGTTGCATGACACGCATCTACCGAGTTTGCTCGCAGAAATGGGGTTTTCTCAGGATGAGATTTTTGAGACCGAGATTCATGCGCTCGTGGAAGAAGTCATGCCGAAAGTCGGTCAAGAAGTGGAAGATTACGGGCGCGGTGGTAAATGGTATGCCTGCGGTTCGGGACGTATCAATGATCGCTGGTCGCCATGACAGATCCCGATAAGCTTCAACAGCTCATCAATGCTGCAAGTCGCGGTAAGCGACCTCATTTTTTTGAGGATCATGATGTCGACCGGCTGCTCGCCATCGTATGGGCGATGGCGGCTGAGCTTGCGGTGACGCGCGAGCGATTGGACACGGTGGAGCGATTGCTGGCTGAGCGAGAGGTATTTGATCGTGGGGCGATTGAGACCTATCGGCCAGATGCGTCAGCGGCTAAGGAGCGTGGTCAGTGGCAGATTGACTACATTTCTCGTCTGCTGCGCGTATTGCAGCAAGATATCGATGCAATGAAGTAAGGTCGGGGATCACACACTC
Source organism: uncultured Acidibacter sp. (assembly GCA_964609065.1). GTDB lineage: Bacteria > Pseudomonadota > Gammaproteobacteria > Steroidobacterales > Steroidobacteraceae > UBA964. Next base: position 12,946 of record CAZSRB010000013.1, read on the forward strand.
CAGACCCAGAATGTCCAATCGAGCACACGCGTTTCCTCCTCAGGTTCGCCGCGGGCGGCAAAGCACTCGGCGTGGATGCGAAGCAAAGATCCCCCGCCTTGTTCAGGCGTCAGCGTCTTACGATCGGTCACCACAAATGAGCTTCTGAGTCGATCGTTCTCAAGCACGGGTGCAACGTGATCGCAGTTTTCCCACGCGAGCAGTGTGAGTAAATTGGGGAGTGCGCGAGTGATCTGTGCAAAGCAAGTGAAAATCGTGTGCCCACCAAATACCAGCCGCTCACCCAAATAAGAGAGTTTGGAATCGGTGTGCGCCATCGCCATATTCAAAGATAAGCGAACTAACTCGGGCGCGCAGGTGACCGTGTCACGCGATTCGATCGTGATGGTCCGTCCGAGCGCGATGTCCGTTGCGCGCTGTCCGCTCCACTGATTGGTGGGCTGAAGCTGCCAACCCTTAGGCACATGATCGAGTACAGACTGTGCGGTAACGGCTACTCCAATCTGCTGAAGATCATCCGCATGAGTGGAGCTTGCCGCGGGATCACGGCAAGGAATCATCGGGCAACGCCAAAAATGTAAGACCTCTTCGCCGTGTTGATTCGTCGTCGTCATCTCGAGGGCGACGATCCCGGTCGCGGGCCGACCGGCTTGTAAGCGATTTTGTTTCAGGCCGACCACGCGCGTGCGTGTGTACAGGGTATCGCCTAAGTAAACCGGTCGTTGCAAGGCGAGCCCACGATAAAAAAGGTTAGCTTTGACTCGTTGTGAGGCCCAGGTGGACTGCCCGATCGCGATATTGATCGCAAGCAGCGGATGCGCCAATACGCGCCCGTCGCCACAGACTCTAGCGCTCGTATGGTGATCGAGCTGCAAGCGCAGACGATCGGCAAACAGGGCTTGGTGCCAAGTGGCATGACCTGAGTGTAGGGTCACCGCGGGGGCGTCAAATTCGAGTCCCAGTTGAAAATCTTCGAACCATGGGCCGCTTATCGTTTCGGAGGATTCAAGAGTCGTCATCTTTGAGCAAGTCCTTTCATGATCCAAACGGCGTGACGTTGTAAAGCATACGCGCGGCAACGATCAGCAAAAATATGGCAAAGATTTGTGAGAGTCGTCGCTGTGCGAGGTGGTGCGCTAATCGTGCGCCGACTGGCGCCATCAGGGTTGAGGCGGGCGCCACAAGCAGTAGCGCCCCAAAGCTGACGAGCCCCACTGTCATCCCGGGCAGTGCTTCAGTCGGGCTTGCCAATAGGTAGCCGACGGTGCCAGGTACGGCGAGCAGGAGCCCGAAGAAGGCCGCCGTCCCCACGGCGCGATGCACAGGACCACCAGTAATGGTGATGGCGGGGACTGACAACGTGCCACCACCGATGCCCATCATGGCCGAGACCGAGCCGATTCCCGCCGCGATGCTGACTCCGCCGAGGCCTCGTGGGGGCTCATCCCTGAGTCGGATGTGATCGAGCGGCAGCGCGAGCTTGACAGCTGCCAACAGCGAGATGGTGCCGAACACGGCACTTAAGAGCGCAGCATCGACACGAGCCGCCACCAGGCTGCCGAGGAGGCCGCCCAACAGCATACCCGGGGCCCAAGCACGGGCCAGTGCCCAGTCAATCCCGCTGCGGGCGTGATGCGCTCGCGAGGAGGCAATGGCTGTTGGGATAATGGTTGCGAGCGAGGTGGCGACCGCCACGTGCATACGCCAAGCGGCAGGGAAATCTACCAGGCTGAGGGCGTATTCCAAGACGGGTACCAGCACAATGCCGCCGCCGATACCGAGTAAGCCCGCGATCAAGCCCGCAAACAAGCCGGTGGCCAGAAGCGCTAGGGCGAGCGGCCAGAATTCCAGCAAGAGCGACAGGGACATGATGAGCAGAGAGTGTACGCGATCGATGCCTTGGGGTCGCGCAACGCCCAGCGCTCGTATCACGGTGCGGCGTTCGGATCTGCTTGCGTCGCGTCCAGACTCACCGATAATGTGCGGCGGTTAACCCGGCCGCTTTTGGCCCTATCGAATGCAGCGTTAAAGTATGTCTTCCCCAGTCGCCGTCGCGTGGGCGGTTCACAAGTTTGGTGGCTCTAGTCTGGCCGATGCGGCCTGTTTTGAAAGAGTCGCTCACATCATTGAATCCCAACCCGAACCCGCTGTGGGCGTGGTGCTATCGGCCTGTAAAGGCGTGACCGATCAACTACTTGGGCTGGTATCGCTCGCGGAGGAGCCAGAGGCGGACTTTAGAGCTCAGCTTGCGCAACTGCGCATGAGACACGAAAGTCTTGCGCAAACGTTGTTGAGTGAATCGGCAGCTGCGGACTATCTCACGGGTCTCGAGCGTGATTTGGCGGACATCGAGGGCGTGCTCCAAGCGGTGCGTCTCACGCGCTCTGCCTCTAGACAGGTGCTTGATCTCGTGGCGGGCTTTGGCGAGATTTGGTCAAGCCGACTGTTTGCCGCGTATCTCGCGCACCGACAGAAGCGCTCCGGGGCGGTGCGCTGGTTAGATGCACGCGAAGTCGTGGTCGTAGAGTGGGGCCCACTTGGGCCTCGGGTCGATTGGGACGCCTCGGCGTCGCATCTTAAGACTGCGCTCGGCTCCGATGCTCATCCCACTACGCTTGTGATCACGGGGTTTATCGCGGCCGATCCAAGAGGGGTGCCGACAACACTCGGACGTAATGGTAGTGATTTCTCGGCCTCAATCTTTGGTGCGCTACTTGAGGCCGTTGCGATTCATATTTGGACCGACGTAGACGGGGTGCTCTCGGCCGATCCGCGTCGAGTACCCGATGCGCAGGTGATCGACGCGTTGTCCTACAACGAGGCGATGGAGTTAGCCTATTTCGGTGCGAAGGTGATCCACCCGCAGACGATGGCGCCGGCGGTCGGTCGTGAGATTCCGATCTGGATTCGCAACACGTTCGCACCAGATCATCCAGCCACGTTGATTTGCGCCAAGCCGAGCTCAGCGCTAGCCGTCAAAGGGATCACCAGTATCGAGAATATCGCGCTGATCAATCTGGAAGGGGCCGGCATGATTGGCGTGCCCGGTACAGCGCATCGTTTATTTGGTGCGCTACGAGAAGAGGGGATTTCGGTGATCCTCATCTCGCAAGGGAGTTCCGAGCATTCTATTTGCTGTGCGGTCCCCAAAGAGCAATCCGAGCGTGCAGTAAGAGTGTTGCGCGAAGCATTTGCTCGTGAATTACAGGATGGTCAGATTCAGGCGGTGGAGACAGATCCAGAGCTAGCCATCCTCGCGGTGGTGGGCGATGGGATGGCGGGTATGCCGGGGGTGGCTGCCAAAGTATTTGGGGCACTCGGGAATGCAGCGGTCAACGTTCGCGCGATTGCTCAAGGGGCCTCTGAACGCAATATCTCGGTCGTCGTACCTGCGCGGGCAGCGACACGCGCGTTACGTGCGGTACACGCAAGTTTTTATTTGTCTGCACACACGCTATCGGTGGGTGTGATCGGGCCTGGCACGGTGGGTCGCGTCTTACTCGAGCAGCTAGCCTCCCAACGTCAGCGACTGCTGTCCGAGTTTAAACTCGACTTACGTGTCCGCGGGATCAGTAGCTCCCGACAAATGCTCTTGTCGGAGCGTGGTGTTGCGTTGGATTCTTGGCGCGAGGAGTTTGATCGCTCGGCCCAGCCAGCGGATCTCGAGGCGTTCGCGGCGCATGTGGGCGTCGATTATTTGCCGCATCGTGTGATCATTGACTGCACCGCCAGCGGCGAAGTGGCCGCGCATTATGCCGATTGGTTATCGCAAGGCATCCATATTGTGACGCCCAATAAAAAAGCCAACAGCGGAAGCCTAGGCGACTACCGTGCACTGCGTGAGTCTCGCTCCGCGGGCGGCACGCACTATTTGTACGAGGCAACGGTGGGAGCAGGGCTGCCCGTTATCCAGACCCTGCGCGATCTCCAACAGACAGGCGATGAAATCCACAGTATCGAAGGGATTTTCTCAGGAACCCTGGCGTATCTGTTTAACGTATATGATGGCGCGCGCGCCTTTAGTGCCATCGTCCGTGAGGCCAAAGATCTCGGGTATACCGAGCCCGATCCGCGCGATGATCTATCGGGGATGGATGTGGCCCGTAAACTCATTATCTTAGGACGTGAGATGGGGTTGTCGTTGGAATTGGATGATGTGGCTATCGAAAGTCTCGTCCCAGCCGACTTAGTGAGCAGCAGCATCGAAGAATTTTTGGCGCGCCTACCGGAACACGACCAAGCGATTCAGGCTCGGCATGAGGCGGCGCGATCGCGGGGGCGCGTGCTGCGTTACGTCGGCCGCCTGACTGCAAACGGTGAAGCGCGTGTCGGTGTGGAGGAATTTGATGCGCAGCATGCCTTCGCCAATATTGCCTTGACGGATAATGTCGTGCGATTTGCGACGAGTCGGTATAACTCCAATCCTCTCATCGTTCAGGGCCCTGGTGCAGGGCCCGCGGTGACAGCGGGCGGAATCTTTGCAGATCTACTGCGTTTGTCTGCGTACTTAGGAGCACGACTCTGATGAATCAAGCGACTGCGTTTGCTCCGGCGTCAGTGGGTAATGTGGCCATTGGTTTTGATATTTTAGGTTTTGCGATTGACGCGATCGGCGATCGAATCACCGTGACACGCGCAGCAGAGCTGGGTGTTCGGATCACAGGGTGCGGCGGTCTCATTGAAGACTTACCGCGAGAGCCTGAAAAAAATACTGCAGGACGTGCGCTACAGGCGCTGGCCGTGGCGGCCCGTGCCGATTTTGGTTTTGAGATGGTGATCGAGAAAGGCATTCCGCTTGCCTCGGGCTTGGGAGGCTCAGCGGCCTCTGCGGTCGGTGCGGTTGTCGCGGCGAATGCTTTACTTGAGCAGCCTTTTGAGAAGCTCGATTTATTGAAGTTCGCGATGCAGGGCGAGGCAGTGGCGAGTGGCTCCCTGCACGTTGATAATATCGCGCCCTCCTTATTTGGCGGGCTGGTGCTGACGGTAGGAATTGATAATCCCAGAGTTAAGAAGCTCCCCGTGCCGGCGGGCATTAGCGCGGTGATTATTCATCCGCACATGTTCGTATCAACTCGTGCAGCACGCGCGATTCTCAAGCATGAAGTGGCGATGGCGGATTTTGTTTGGCAGACCGCGAACCTCGCGGGGTTTATCTCTGGTTGCTACACCAATGATTTAGATCTCATTCGCGAGGGGTTGAATGATGTGGTCATCGAGCCGCAGCGACGGCAATTGATCCCGGGGTTTTCAGGTGTGCGCGCAGCGGCACTCGAAGCCGGGGCGCTCGGTTGCTCGATTTCGGGGGCCGGTCCCACCTTATTTGCCTGGACGTTAGCCGAGCATGCCGAGGCGGTCCGAAGCATCATGATTGAAGAGTTCGCCCGTAATGGCGTCGAGACCGATCATTGGGTCGTGCCGGTTGAGTCGGAGGGGGCGCGAGTCGTCGAGACGCGTTGATTTTTAAAACATGAAATTTTTGAGTACGCGCGGCAATTCCGCGCCATTGAGTTTTTCCGACGCGTTGCAGCAAGGTTTGGCGCCAGATGGCGGCCTTTACATCCCTGAGGCGTGGCCAGCGTTCAATGCAGGCGACTTTGACAATGCACAGTCTTTAGCGCAGGTCGCAGAAATCTTATTGGCCCCATTTTTGGTTGATGATCGACTCGCACCCGAACTCAGTGACATTGTCACGGAGGCTTTTAACTTTCCGGCGCCGCTGCGTGCGCTACCGGCGGCTGAGAATGCGACGCTTAGTGTGCTGGAGTTGGATCACGGGCCCACGGCAGCATTTAAAGACTTTGGCGCGCGATTTTTAGCCGCCTGTTTTTCCCGACTTCGATCGGTCGAAGACAGCACACTCAATATTTTAGTCGCCACGAGCGGTGATACGGGTGGCGCCGTGGCCGCTGCGTTTCATCGTCGGCCCCACATTGAGGTGACGGTCCTATTCCCAAGAGGTCTCGTCTCGCCAACCCAAGAGCGCCAGCTCACCTGTTGGGGTGACAACGTTCGCAGTTTTGCGGTGGAGGGAAGTTTTGATGACTGTCAGCGCCTAGTTAAAGCCGCATTCCTCGATTCGGAGCTTCTTGCGCATCGTCAGCTCTCCTCTGCCAACAGTATTAACCTCGGCCGGCTTTTGCCGCAGATGGTGTACTACGCGATGAGTAGTCTCGCGCACTGGCGTGCTTGTCAGCGTCCACTGAACTTCATTATTCCAAGTGGTAACCTCGGCAATGCGGCCGCATGCGTATGGGCCCGCCGCTTAGGCTTGCCGATCGGTGAGGTCGTGCTTGGGCATAACGCAAACAAAACCGTACCCGATTATTTGACCTCCGGCTCATGGCAGCCGCGGCCGAGCGTCGCAACGCTAGCGTCGGCGATGGATGTGGGTAATCCCTCTAACATGGAGCGCTTGCAGACTCTTTGGCCGGATGTCGAGCACTTGCGTCAGCAGTTGCGAGCATTCAGTGTGACTGATGAGCAGATTCGAACTCGAATTCGTCAAGACTACGAGTCGATCGGCGAAATCTGGTGCCCGCATACCGCGGTGGCGGCTGAGGTCTGGGAACAGCATATCGCCAAGCGGGGAGGAGACTGGTGCTTAGTGGCGACTGCATCGCCCGCCAAATTTCCGGAAATTGTTGAACCGTTGATTGGTCGGGCGGTACCGGTTCCGGCCTCCTTGGCTGAACTACTGGATCGCCCGACGTCTGTTGAATCACTAGCTGCCGAGTTAGCCGCACTACGCTCTGCGTTAATGACGAGCGAAGGCTGAGCGCCACCATGCTGCTTCTGCAACAACCACAATGGTGGATCGGGCTCGGCGTGCTGCTACTTATCTTAGGATCAGCGATCTGGCTGGGCTGGCCGCGTTATCTTGTATATCGGGAGCGCGCACGGCGTCAGAAACGCTTGCGTAATATATCGGTGGAATATTTGACCAACGTCGCGGTAAGCGACGGAACCGGCGGATATTTCCACATTGATTGTGTATTACTGACGCCACGCGGAGTCTTGATTCTCGATTTTTGGGATGTCGTCGGCAATGTCTTCGGCTCTGATCCAATGACCGACTGGACGGTAACGCGAACGACGCATCGTCATACGTTTCCCAACCCGCAGGCGGCTCTCTATGATCGCCTTGCGATGCTACGTGCCACGCTGGGTGAGGTGCCCGTCGAAGGACGCATTGTATTTGCAGATACGGCTGTCTTTCCCAAAGGGATGCCGCGTTTCACGATGCTTGAGTCGCGTCTAGAGTCGGAGTTCTTCTTCGGAGAGCGACATCTCGCCGAACGCGCAGTGGATCCATGGCGTAGCGCTTGGGAGATGCTCAAGTCAAATTTAAAGCTGAGCGTGTCGCCCGGTAAATCACTCTAAAAGACCAAAGAATTCTCGGGCGGTCGCGCTTGTATGGGCCGCAAGCTCACTTGGCTCTTCGTGTCGGACTTCTGCAATCACGCGCCCAATATGCGGTAAGTAATAGGGTTCATTGCGTCGCGAGGACGGCTTGGGATTTAAATCTCGCGGTAGCAGATACGGTGCGTCTGTTTCGACCATCAGACGTCCCTGAGGAATCTGTCCGACCAAATCGCGCAGATGGTGTCCGCGGCGTTCATCGCAAATCCAGCCAGTGATCCCAATCCAAAGACCAAAACTCAGCGCCTCATCGAGTTCTTTTGCATTCCCCGTAAAGCAATGTAAAACCGCGCGTGGCAGTTGTCGGCCCGCCGCTTTGAGCATCGCCATAAAGTCCGGCTGGGCATCTCGGCAATGCAGGAAGAGCGGTTTGTCGACCTCAATCGCGAGCGCTAATTGTTTTTCAAAGGCGAGACGTTGTTCGTGAGGTGAGGAAAAATTGCGGTGATAATCCAGACCACATTCACCTACGGCGACCACCTCGGGCGCTTGCGCTCGTTGCGCCAGCGATTGCATGGCCTCATCGTTGAGCGTGAGCGCATGGTGTGGATGACAGCCTGCGGTCGCTCTCAGAGCGTGGGGAACCTGCGTAGCCAGTTCGATCGCCGCATTCGTGCTTTCAACACTCGCTCCCGTCACGATCAGGTGGCGAACACCCACCGAGGCGGCGCGTCGGATCACATCTAATCGATCGTGATCGAAGCTGTCGTGGGTGAGATTTACCCCGATATCAATCCACTCGTCAGCCATCTGCTTACTCTGACTCTAGGGCTCGCAAAGACTGCACGAGTGTTTCCACCTCTTTCGGGTCTTGATGCCAAGAGACTACAAAACGTGCTTCACCAGAATGCACAGATCCCCAGTCGTAGAAGGCGAAGCCTGCTTCTCGTAATTGCTTAATCTTTTGCTCGCCTAAGCGTAAAAAGATTTCGTTGGCTTGAACGGGTTGGAGAAGGCGCGACGGTGCAGCAGCGCCGATCTCCGCTGCCATCGCATTGGCTCGAGCCGCTAGCTTCAGCCAAAGATTATTGTCAATGTATGCAAGCAATTGCGCTGATAGGAAGCGCATTTTCGAAAAAAGATGGGCAGCACGTTTACGTCGAAATTCAAAATCGGCAACCAGATCCTGATTGAAAAATATGACCGCCTCGGCCGCCATGGCGCCGTTTTTAGTTGCACCGAATGAAAGCACATCAACCCCCGCACGTGCAGTCAGGTCCGCGGGGGCGCAGCCGAGATGTGCCACCGCATTGGCAAAGCGAGCGCCATCCATATGCACGTGTAGTCCGCGTTCATGGGCCGCGCTCGTCAGCGCGCGTAGCTCATCGGGTGAGTAGACCGTACCGAGTTCAGTCGCTTGAGTGATTGAGAGCGCTCGTGGTTGCACGGTGTGTACCGACAGCGGTAGTGCGTCGAGCGCACGGTGTAAACCGGCCGCGGTCAGTTTGGCACCAGGTTCGGTATCGAGTAGCAAACGAGCCCCGTGCGTCATGAACTCTGGGGCGCCACATTCATCACGCACGATGTGACTCTCCTCATGAGTCAGAATCGCGCCCCATGGTGGGACGAGCGTGGCAAGAGCCAGTGCATTGGCGGCGGTACCTGTCGCGACCGGAAAGACCTTCACCTCATGGTCGAACAAGGTACTAAAGCGTTCCTGCAACTGCGCCGTCCAGGGATCGTCACCGTAGGCCAGGGCAAAGCCTTGGTTGGCCTCCTGCAGGGCCGCCATGATTTCGGGCGCGACGGCGGCCGTGTTATCACTCTTGAAGTACATCATAGACAGCGCGAATGCTACCTGAAGGCGGTATCATTCGCTTCACATGTCAGCTTCCTCTCGCTCTTCTTTCCCGCTACCGCTTGAGCTTGAGCGCACCGATCCCGAGGCCTGGCAGATACGTCGTAGTCGACGGGCTCGCAGACTCTCGGCGCGGGTACATGTGGACGGTCGAGTCGAGATTGTTGTCCCGCAGTTGATTTCAAATATACGCGTGCACGATTTCATTGCTCGACATCGCGAGTGGATCACAGAGCGCGTTCTCCAAATCCGGCCTCAGGTGGTAGAGCCATTTCCGCCGAGGGTGATTGCACTGGCGGGCTTTGGCGAAAATTGGCGCGTCCATCTTGCTGGCGGTTCAGGGTCGCTGCGTTGCCGCGCGCAGGGTGAGCAGTTACTGGTGTTGACGGGGCAAGGGGATCAGGCGGCGCAACGACACGCTCTACAACGCTGGCTGACCGAGCACGTGAGGTTACAGTTTGCGCAACGGTTGAGAGCGCTTGCCGAGCAACACGGTTTTGAGTTTCATAGTTTGCAGATTCGTCGGCAGCGGACGCGCTGGGGATCCTGCTCCAGCCGAGGTGTCATCAGCTTAAATGTGGGTGCTGCCTTTCAGAGACCGGCCGTGCTGGATTATTTATTGCTTCACGAACTGTCGCACACCCGCGAGATGAATCACTCGCGTGCCTATTGGCGTGTTGTGGCGAGCTGTTGTCGGGATTGGCGGCAGCTGGATCGTGAGCTCAGCCAGGGTTGGCAGCGGGTGCCGCGTTGGATCTTTGAGGGTTAATTTAAGCGTCCAAAAGCATTCGTGCGTTGTAGAGCCCGCCAGCTGAGCAATAGAACGAGGGCGGATGCGTAGACCAAGGGCTCTAGTACATCTGCCTTGACCTGCCAGTAGTAGTGCCAGATGGCCAGCGCAGTGGCCGGGTAGATGAGGTAGTGTAGTTGCTGCCACCTTTTCTTTAGACGGCGCATCATGCGCTGGGTGGAAGTTGCGGCAAGGGGTAGTAATGCCAGGAAGCTGGCAAGCCCGACCAATATAAAGGGCCGACGGATGATTTCTTGCGTGAGTTCGCTCCAATCGAGCTCTAGCTCCAGGATGACATACACGGCAAGATGCAAGAGCGCATAAAAAAAAGCCCAGAGCCCAAGCATCCGACGTATCGTTAGCCATTGCCATTGGCCGCTAATTTCTCTGATGGGAGAAATAAGTAGCGTGATCAGTAGCCAGTTGAGTGATTCTTTGCCTGTTGCATGCAAGAGCTCACGTACGGGGTTCGGGCCCAGTGAGGCGCCTCCCATTTGCAAAAGCGCGGCCATGAGCCCCAGTAACGGCAGCAGTGCCGCAATAAACGCTACCGGTTTCAGCGCGCGCCAGGCGCCGGCTACTGCCATCATCAATAAAATCGACGCAGATCCATGCCACGGTAGAGCGACGAAACCTCGTCGGCGTAGCCATTAAAGGGCAGCGTGTCGACACGTGGCGCCAGAAAACTTTGGCCGATACGCCGCTCTTTGGCTTGGCTCCAGCGTGGATGGTCTACAGCTGGATTTACATTGGCGTAAAACCCGTATTCATCCGAGGCCGCCAGATTCCAACTTGTCCGCGGCTGCCTGGCTGTAAAGCGAATTCGAACAATTGATTTGACGCTTTTGAATCCATACTTCCAAGGTACGATTAAACGCAGCGGTGCGCCGTTTTGATTGGGCAGCCAGCGACCGTAGACCCCCACCACTAAAAGCGCGAGCGGATGCATGGCCTCATCCATGCGTAACCCCTCCACATAAGGCCAGTCGAGGACAGCACGACGCTGTCCAGGCATCTGCGCCGGATCCATCAGCGTGGTGAACTCCACATACTTGGCTCGCGAATTCGGATCAAAGCGCTTGAGCACATCGGCGAGCGGGATCCCAACCCAGGGGACGATGCGCGACCAAGCTTCAACGCAGCGAAAGCGATAAATACGTTCTTCTAACGGGTGGGGTCGCAAAATATCTTCCAGTGTAAATACGCCGGTTTTGTCGGCTTCGCCCGTCACCTCGACTGACCAAGGCTTTACTTTCATTCGACCTGCATTACGCGCAGGATCGGATTTATCAAGGCCAAACTCATAAAAATTATTGTAGGTGGTGATGTCCTCCCAAGAATTGACACCGTCTAAGCGATAACGACTTGAGGGTTTCACGCCTGGAATTTTGGCGGTTCGTTCAGTGGCGGCCGTGGCAGGCGTCACGGAGCCAGCCGCGAGTGAGGCGAGCATGCCGCCGCCTAGTGTCTTTAAGACATCGCGACGGGCGATGGGTGATGCTTTATCAAAGTAATCACGCTCTGGGGTAATCTCTGAGGGCAAGATATGGCCCGCGCGTGGTGACATTCGCTTCCGTGTCATATTGACTCCTGTCGTTCGCTGCCCAATCGGGTCTTCACCGAGTCTCTACGGTGTCTCTAAGGTTTACCGGATCCGTCCGGCTTATTCAACGCCAATCACGAAACTCAACGGGGATCTCAGCAGCGGCTCGGCGCAGCGACGCGCCTGCATTGATGAGCACCGCTCGGTCCGCAAGACGTAAGTGCGGTAGATCCGGCGCTGAATTACCATAGGCGACTACAGAAAGACTTGGGAAGCGATCTTTGAGTTCCCGTAAGTGCCGGGCCTTTTCCTCATCCCGCACGTTCGGTCCTGATAGGGCTCCATCAAGGTAATCGCCCGCCCACGTGACCGGTGTGCAAATCCATTCCGTAAAACCCAGCGCTTTGGCTAAGGCCGGGACGTAGAGATCGACGGTCGCCGTCATGAGGACAAGGTGATCACCTGCAACGCGGTGCTGCTCGATTTGTCTCAGGGCATTAAAAAAGACGCCGTCTCTTAAAAGTCGCGGCAGGTACTCTTGGGTCCAACCGGCGATCTCATCGCGCGAACTCCCACCCATGACCGCGCGTATCAATGCGGCTTTTAATTCGCCGTGATCAGCGCGTCCAAACGCAAATCGCACTAGCGTCGGTAGTACTCGAGGAAAGCGTAGCAGTCGTACGGGTTGGCGCAACGCAAACCCGAGCACGTATCCCCACAAAGTATCTCGACGGGTAATCGTGCCATCGAGATCAAAAATGACCAAGTCCACCCGAGCAGACGTGTCGTGGGTCATCACGACACGTCGCTCATTGGGGGATTGCTCGATGCATTATTTACCGCGACGTGCGCTGGCCGAGCGCTTCGCACGCGAGGGTGCTTTCGCCTGGGCCTTGGCCTTCGCTTTGCCTTTGACCTTGGCTTTAACTTTGGCTTTGGTCTTGGCTTTGGTCTTAGCCTTGGCCTTGGC
>CAZSRB010000013.1:25565-29400 GCA_964609065.1 uncultured Acidibacter sp.
CCTTGGCTTTAACTTTGGCTTTGGTCTTGGCTTTGGTCTTAGCCTTGGCCTTGGCTTTGGCTTTGGGCTGGGTCTGGCCGGCTCCGGCGAGTTGACGCAACACGTACTGCAAAATACCGCCGTGACGGTAGTAATCGCGTTCCTTGGGTGTATCGATACGTACGCGTACCGTGAACCGCTTACTCTTACCGGTTTTAGGATGGGTGGCCGTTACATTAACTGTACGCGCCTCCGCATTCTGCAGGTCGCCAAAGTCAAAGATTTCTTCACCGGTGAGGCCGAGTGAGGCCGCGTTTTCGCCGGCTTTAAATTGACAGGGCAGGACTCCCATGCCGATCAGGTTAGATCGGTGAATACGCTCAAAACTTTCCGCGATCACCGCCTTAACGCCCAGCAACATCGTGCCTTTGGCAGCCCAATCGCGTGACGATCCAGTGCCGTATTCCTTGCCAGCCAGCACGATCAACGAGGTGTGCTCAGCTTGGTATTTCATAGAGGCGTCATAGATCGACATCTGCTCGCCCGTGGGCAGGTAACGGGTAATCCCGCCTTCGGTGCCAGGTGCTAGCAGATTGCGCAGGCGAATATTGGCAAATGTGCCGCGGATCATGACTTCATGGTTACCGCGACGAGCGCCATAGGAGTTGAAATCCGCTTTTTTGACGCCGTGGGCTTCCAAATATTGCGCAGCGGGCGAGCCACTGGCGATATTGCCGGCAGGGGAGATGTGGTCGGTGGTGACCGAATCGCCCAACAAGGCAAGCACCCGAGCCGACTTGATCGGCGCGACGGGTGCAGGCTGCATGCCCATACCCTCAAAGTAGGGTGGGTTACGTACATAGGTCGAATCATCGGCCCAGGCGTAAAGTTTGCCGGCGGGGACTTTGATCTTGCGCCAGTTTGCATCGCCTGCGAAAACGTCACCGTAACTGCCTTGGAACATTTTTGAGTCAATCGAGGCGCGCACGGTGTCTGCGACCTCTTCGGGCGACGGCCAGATATCTTTGAGATACACAGGTTGGCCACGACGATCGAGGCCAAGCGGCTCATCATGCAAGTTGATATCGGTCGTCCCAGCGAGGGCATAGGCCACCACCAAAGGCGGAGACGCCAAGAAGTTCATTTTGACTTCGGGGTGGACTCGGCCCTCGAAGTTGCGGTTACCCGATAGCACGGAAGTCGCGATGACATCACCCGCTTTGACCGCTGCGGAAATTTCTGGCTTCAGCGGGCCAGAGTTCCCGATGCAGGTCATGCAGCCATATCCTGTGACAAAGAAACCGACATCCGCGTAGGACTTCAGGAGTTTTGCTTTCTTGAGATAGTCGGTGACGACTCGCGAGCCTGGCGAGAGGCTCGTCTTCACCCAAGGCTTGGCGTGTAGACCGCGAGCCGCTGCTTTTTTCGCGAGCAGGCCTGCGCCGATCATGACAGAGGGGTTTGAGGTGTTCGTGCAGCTGGTAATTGCCGCGATGAGCACCGCGCCATCTTTGACATCGAAGCCTTTCTTGTTGCCGACTCGACCGACCCCGGTCGCTTGCTTATTTTTCTTTCGACGCTCAGCGGCCATTTGCTCATGCGTCTTGCGATAAACCGACTTCAGCTGCGTCACCGTCACCCGATCTTGCGGGCGCTTTGGACCGGCGAGTGAGGGTTCTACCGTCGCGAGATCCAGTTCAAGGACATCGGTGTAGGCGGCTGACTCGGCGCCGTTATAGCGCCACATACCTTGAGTTTTAGCGTAGGACTCGACCAACGCGATTTGTGAGCGAGCGCGTCCGGAGAGGCGCATGTAGCGCAAGGTTTCTTCATCAATGGGGAAAATGCCGCAAGTGCTGCCGTACTCAGGGGCCATGTTCGCGATCGTTGCGCGATCAGCAAGCGGCAAATTGGCGAGGCCATCACCAAAGTATTCGACAAATTTTTCGACCACGCCCTTCTTGCGAAGCATCTCGGTGACCGTGAGCACGAGATCCGTTGCGGTTGCGCCCGGGCGAAGTTGACCCGTCAACTTGAAGCCGATGACCTGTGGAATCAGCATGGTGACCGGCTGACCGAGCATCGCGGCTTCTGCTTCGATACCGCCGACGCCCCAACCAAGAACGCCCAAGCCGTTGATCATGGTGGTGTGCGAGTCGGTGCCCACCAGGGTGTCGGGGTAGGCCTGTGGGCGTTTACCGCTTCGATTTTCAAAGACAACTCGCGCGAGGTACTCGAGGTTCACCTGGTGCACGATACCGGTGTTGGGGGGGACCACTTTGAAGTTTTCAAAAGCGGTTTGACCCCAGCGAAGAAATGAATATCGCTCGGCGTTACGCGCAAATTCAATCTTCGTGTTTTGCGCGAGCGCATCGGCAGTGCCGTAGTGATCGACCTGAACCGAGTGATCAATCACCAGCTCCGCCGGTGCTAGCGGATTGACGCGACGCGGATCACCGCCCAAACGACTAATGGCTTCTCGCATCGCTGCGAGATCGACGACGCAGGGGACGCCCGTGAAGTCCTGCATGATGACACGCGCGGGTGTAAAGGAAATCTCATGGCTCGGTGCGGCTTTGGGGTTCCAGTTAAGGAGCGCATCGATGTCCTTTTTAGTGACGTTGACGCCATCCTCGAAGCGCAACAAGTTCTCAAGCAAGATTTTCAGCGAATAGGGTAGTCGTGCGACTTTTTTCTTGGGCAGTTTGGCGAGACTGCAGATGTCGTACGTGCGCTGCCCCACTTTTAGCGTGGTACGTGCTTTAAAACTATCCTTCATGGAACCCCCGGCCTCGGCAAAAAAAGATCAAAGATGATGATGATTCGGCGCGCGATTATAGCGACTCTGACGGTAGGGCGTCGATGACGGCACCGCCTAGGCATCGCGTTCCCTGGTAGAGCACCGCAAACTGTCCAGGGGTGACGGCGCGCTGAGCGTGCTCGCAATCTATCTGTAGACGACCTTCCGCTAGAGTTCGCACCTCGCAGGCCTGATCGGCCTGCCGATAACGCAGTTTGACCTGTGCAGCGAGCGGCCCAGACGGTGGTGCGATCAGCCAGTGCGCAGGCTCAGTTAGCACCCGTTGCTGACAGAGCAGTGGGTGATCGTGGTCTTGAACGATGATCAGAGCGTTGCGTGCGCGATCCTTGCGGGCAACATACCAAGGTGATTCGGCATGGCCTGCGCGCCCGCCAATATGCAGGCCGCTACGCTGCCCGAGGGTATAGAAGGCGAGTCCCTGATGGGTACCGAGCCGTTCGCCGCTCGCGCTTAAGATCGGTCCAGGCTCCTGCGGCACGTAACGCTCGAGAAACTCTCGGAACGGGCGTTCACCAATAAAACAAATGCCCGTGCTATCGCGCTTATCAAAGTTCGGCAGCCCCATGGCGCGGGCCTTAGCACGGACTTCATCTTTACTCAGTTCGCCCAAGGGAAAGAGCGCAATATCCAACTGCGAGCGCGTCAAACCATGGAGAAAGTAGGATTGATCTTTCTGATGATCGCGACCCTTGTGTAGCTCGACGCCCTCAACGCCGTGCACCAACCGAGCATAGTGACCGGTGGCGAGACGACTTGCACCGAGACGCTGCGCATATTGCCAGCACACGCCAAATTTGATTTCACGGTTACAGAGCACATCCGGGTTCGGCGTGCGACCGGCGCGATGCTCGGCTAGAAAGTAATCAAATACCTGCTGGCGATATTCGGCGGCAAAGTTCACTCGATGCAAAACGATATTAAGTTCCTGACATACCGCGCGAGCGTCCTGAAAGTCGGCGGCGATGCTGCAGTATTCATCGTCCTCATCCCAATTGGCCATGAACAACGCTTCGATGTCATGACCTTGCTCACGCA
>CAZSRB010000013.1:29500-37220 GCA_964609065.1 uncultured Acidibacter sp.
ACGGTTTGCACGGCTTCGCCGAGCACTTCCCAGCTTTGTTCGAGATCTGCGCTGAGGCGCTCGGGATTTGCATCGACCTTGCCGAGCCCGCGGTGCAGGGCGCGCCAACCGATCAGGCTGTGCGCGATAGCAACGCCGACATTACGCAGTACGGTCGAGTCCGTGAGATCGCGCTGCCAACGAGAAATCGGTAGCTTGTCTGCGAAATGACGTAGCAATGCGTTCGCGATCCCAAAATTTCCTTCCGCATTTTCAAAGTCGATTGGATTCACTTTGTGCGGCATCGTCGATGAGCCCACTTCACCCGCGACCGCGCGTTGTCTGAGATAGCCCAAGCTAATGTACCCCCATACATCTCGAGCGAAATCGATCCCGATCGTATGCATGGCCGCTAACGCGTCGCAGTATTCGGCGACCCAGTCATGCGGTTCGATTTGCGTGGTCAGGGCCTGATAGTCAAGGCGCATACCCTCAATGAATCGTTGTGAAATAGCAGGCCAATCGGCCTCTGGAACCGCAATGCTGTGGGCGTTGAAATTGCCCACGGCTCCATTCCATTTGCCGAAAATCACAACGTTTCGCCAGCGATTCGAGGCGCGCGTCAGGCGTTGTGCGACGTTCGCGATTTCTTTGCCCAAGGTTGTGGGACTCGCGGTCTGGCCGTGGGTGCGCGATAGCATGCCTTGCTCGGCCTCAGTCGCCGCCCACTTTTTTAGATGTTCGACAATGGGGTTGAATTGCGCCAACAGTGCGCTACGGGCGGCGCGTAGCATGCGCGCATAGGCTAAATTGTTGATGTCCTCGGAGGTGCATCCAAAGTGCACCAGCTCGAGCGTCGCAGCATCCGCGCCCGCTGCGGCAAGTTCATCGCGTACGTAGTACTCGACGGCTTTCACATCATGATTTGTGCGCCGCTCAATCGTTTTGACGATTTCAGGGGCATCGCTTGGTGGTTGCTCGGCAAGTTGACGCGCGCGTTCGAGCACGCCCGGGGTGATCTGGGCGGCTGCCTGCAGGCCGGGCGGCATTTCCAAGGCGAGATGCAGCAGCCACTCGGCCTCGACCTTGATGCGTTCAATAATCAAGGCGGCTTCACTAAGGTGTGCTCTTAGTGCATCCACATGGCTCGCATAACGACCATCGACAGGGGACAAGGCATGCAAGGCGGCATCAGACATGGGGCAGCTTTCTCGCTCGGTGCTAAACTCTGCATGATACTCCATGACCCTCATTGATCCTCTCAGTCTCGACATCGATTCCCTTACCGACCTGATTCGTAACCGGGTTTATGGTGAGCCGAGTGCGCGCCCACTTGAGGATTGGCGCTACGGCTCCCTGACGCCGCAGCGGCGAGCGGCTTTGCAACGATTTTTTCCTGATAATCCCGTGCCCGCGGCGGTTTTGGTACCGCTTATTTTTCGTGAACAAGGGTTACAGGTACTGCTGACAGAACGAGCCCGTCATCTCACGCACCACGCGGGTCAGGTGAGTTTTCCGGGCGGACGCTGCGAGCCGTCGGATGCGGATCCGTGTGCGGCCGCCTTGCGCGAGGCAGAAGAGGAAATTGGTTTGTCGCCGCATCAGGTCGAAGTCGTCGGCTACCTGCCGGATCATTTGATCATTAGCGGCTATCGCGTGACACCGGTCGTTGGGCTCGTGCGACCGCCGCTCACGCTGACGCTCGATCAACGCGAGGTGTCCTCTGCGTTTGAGGTGCCGCTACAGTTTGTGCTCGATCCGCGCAACCACGTTCCTCGGCAACGTGAGTTTCAGGGTGAGCATATGGAACTCATCGATTTACCGTATGGCGAGCACAATATTTGGGGAGCGACGGCGGGCATGCTATTAACTTTTCGTCGACTCTTGTTGGGTGAAGACCGATGAGGACACGTCAATGAATGACGACGCGCCTGTGAGCCGATTACTTGGGATTATGCGTGCTTTGCGCGATCCTCAAACAGGCTGCCCGTGGGATCGCGAACAGACGATGACGAGCATCGTGCCCCACACGCTGGAAGAGGCGTATGAAGTGGCTGAGGCGGTGGATGAACAAAATCCAAACGCCTTACGCGATGAGCTTGGGGATTTGTTATTCCAAGTAGTGTTTTTAGCGGCTTTGGCTGAAGAGGCGGGCTGGTTCAAATTTGATGATGTCGCAACGAGTATCGCCGAGAAGCTTGAGCGACGACATCCGCATGTGTTTGGTTCAACTACGATTTTGACAGCGGCGGCGCAAACGGAATCTTGGGAATCGCTCAAGGCGGCTGAACGCGCGCACGGGGGCACCCCAGGCACGCTCGCCGGTGTGGCCAAGGCGCTGCCGGCGCTCACCCGCGCCAGCAAACTCGGTAAGCGCGCTGGTCGGGTGGGTTTTGATTGGCCGACCGCAGAGGGGGTTCGGTCTAAAGTCAGCGAGGAGCTTGCTGAGCTCGATGAGGCGGTCGACGTAGGTGAATCACGCGAGCGCCAGCAAGAAGAGCTCGGCGATGTGCTCTTTGCGCTCGCCAATTGGGCGCGGCGATTGGGGTTAGACCCGGAGGCGGCGTTACGTGCCGGTAATCAAAAATTTGAAACCCGCTTTGCCCGTATGGAGCGGTTAGCGGAGGCTGAGCGTAGATCCCTCGATAGCCTCACGCTTGAAGAGTGGGAAGCCTTATGGGTCAGGGCGAAAGCGATGGAGAAAGCTGTCTAGGCCCTGAGGGCCGCAGAAAACCACCCGTTTCGATGGCGAAACCGCTAGAATTCGCGGGTTTTCTTTTCTGCGAGCTTAGGCACACGCATGTCGACAGAATGGTCCCCCACTAGCTGGCAGTCGCGACCCGCGCAGCAGCAGCCCCAGTATCAGGATCCGCAAGCGCTCGGTCGAGCACTCGAGCAGTTAGCGGCGCTACCACCCATCGTGGTCTCATGGGAGGTGGAAAAACTCCGCGAGCAACTAGCCGCCGCGGAGCGGGGTGAGGCGTTTTTACTGCAGGGTGGCGATTGCGCCGAAAGTTTCGATGACTGCCAATCCGACAAAATTGCGCAGCGACTGAAGATTTTGTTGCAGATGAGTCTCGTGCTCACCCATGGACTCAAAAAGCCGGTGATTCGCGTGGGGCGGATGGCCGGTCAATACGCGAAGCCGCGTTCGGCGGATACGGAAACCCGCGACGGCGTGACTTTACCGTCCTATCGCGGCGATATCGTTAATCGCGCCGCTTTCACGGCGGAGGATCGAACGCCTGATCCAAATTTACTCTTGCGCGGTTATGAGCGAGCTGCGCTGACGCTGAACTTTGTGCGCGCCTTGATTGAGGGCGGCTTTGCAGATTTACACCATCCCGAATATTGGGATCTGGGCTTTGTGGGTCATTCGCCGATGAAATTGGAGTACGAGCGAGTGGTCGCGTCCGTGGCAGATGGTCTTGAATTCTTTGAGACGATCAGCGCGAAGGAAGTCCATCAATCGCTGAGGGCTGAATTTTACGCGAGTCACGAAGCGCTGATTCTGCACTATGAGCAAGCTCAGACCCGTTACATCCCGCGCCAGTCGCGCTGGTACAACCTCGCCACCCATTTCCCGTGGATCGGCATGCGCACCGCCCAGTTGGAAGGTGCGCATGTGGAGTACTGCCGGGGTATCGCAAATCCCGTCGGAGTGAAGATCGGTACAGCGATGGATGCGGACTGGCTACAGCGCTTGGTTACCACGCTGGATCCGAATAACGAACCTGGGAAGCTTGCCCTGATTCACCGCTTCGGTGCGCGTGATATTGAGTCGGCGTTACCGAAGGCTATTCAAGCGGTGAGAGCGACGGGTCACTCGGTGTTATGGATTTGCGATCCGATGCATGGCAACACCGAGAACAGTCAAAGTGGGCTCAAAACTCGCCGCTTTGAAAATATTTTGACCGAGCTTGAGATGGCGGCAGAGATTCACCGCTCGATGGGCTCTCATCTCGGTGGTGTTCACGTGGAATTAACCGGCGAGAACGTGACGGAGTGCACGGGCGGCGCGCGAGGCTTATCTGATTTAGATTTGCAGCGTGCGTACAAATCGAGTGTGGATCCTCGGCTTAATTATGAGCAGTCGCTGGAACTGGCCCTGCGCTTGGCGGGGCGAAGCGTGCTCGAGCGTCGCCCAGCCAGACAGCGCGCCAGTTAGCCCAAGTCAGTGTCAGCCTCAGCCTAAGACAACGTCCGCTTCGGGCCGCGGCTCGGCCTTCGATTACGACAATGCGCCCGCGCAGGGTTGGGTACGCGGACAGCGGCTACTGCGGGGGCAGATAATCGTTGCCTCGCGTTGTAACGCCCGCGCCACCCAGCCGATATTGAGCACGTGACTGACCGTTCGAATCGCGCTGGCGGCTTCTGGGTTCACAGCACCTAAACCGCTGCCTCGTCGACAGGACTCGGCAACGCTCTCAATAATCGCTGGTGCATCGAGGCCTTGTGCTTCTAAAGCCGGTGCCAGATCGACGCCAACTGAGAGTACATGCGAGGTGCCCGCGGCATCTTCGGTATGAAGCGAGTGACAGCAGTACAGTCGAGGAGCCTCATCCACGTGCATGATGGACAGCTGTGTGACGGGTGCCACACGGGCGGCCTTGGGTTCACGCAGTAGGCGAAAGACGGCCCAATGCGGGCAGGGATCAGGGACAACGCTCATGTTGCCCCAAGGCAGCGGGATCCCATTACCTCGATAGACCGCGCGCAGATAGCCAGGTTGATAGCCATCAAAGAAATGCCAGTGTCGATACGGTGAGATGCTGGTCATACGTCGCATCATGACCGCGGGCGTGACGCCGATCTGCTGGCAGGCGGCAATTTCATGTCCTTCGCGCACCAAAAACTGTCGGAACGGTAGCTTCGGGCAGAGGAGAGCGGCCGCAAAAGCGCTGCACTCGAAGTCGCGCCAGGCGAGCAGAATATCCCGCGGTGAGACGCCACGATCACTCCCCTCAGCAGCTTCTTCAAGACTACTGACGGAGCTGTGCGGGGGAACCACGCCATCTCCGTTATGCAAGAGTTTGTGACCAATGAAAAAGGCCAGTGTGTATTTCAGTCGCGCCTCGTGGGACTTCAGGCGCTTATTGATATGAATGACGCCTGGGGGCTCAAACCGCGCCCGAACGATTCGGGCCTCAGCTTCGCTGCGATCATCAAACCAGCGTAATTTCAGACCGAGATTGCGCGCGATCTCAAGCACATCCGCAAGATTGAGTGGCATTCGTCGCTGGCCGACTGATTCTGCCGCGCGTTCGATATCGGGAAACTCGTTCAGGCGAGTTTCCTGAAAGACTCTGACTAGGAGCCTTGCGAACTGGCGACCGCTCGTGCCGGTTTGGGCCAGTAGTTCGGGTAAGGCACTTTGCAGTAATTCTTTGGAGAATAAAAAAGCCGGCTCTAGCGGCATCCCTGCATTGCTGCCGCTTCGCGAGGGCGGGCTGCTCGAGGCCTGAGGGTCCGTACGATCAAGAAACCACTGTGGATCTTTGCCAAATACGCCAGCTAAGACCTGCAACATGCTGGCGGAGGGTACGCGTTTGCCATTTTCCACCATGCTTAGATACGACACCGAGGGCGCGTGGTTCGGATCCTTCTGTACGCAACGCGCAGAGACTTCCTCCAACGTCAGTCCATTACGTTTACGCAGGCTACGCAGTTTGGAGCCGAGAAAGTGGCCCTGTCGTAATAAGCCGCTCATGTCTTTCAGTTCCCTGTGCGGGTGATCATTCCTCGAGTGAAATTCACATTGTGAAATTTCTATTGTGTAAATACTCTCAATCAAGCGACTACAATGCAAGGGTGATGTCAGCGAGGTGACCGCGGATCTGCAGGATGCAGGGTCGAGATGGGTGCCTATGAGTGCGGTCACAGCGTTTTATGCCAAGGAGTAATAGGCATGTCTTCGATCGAAATTGTCGCGGAGCAGGCGGCGACCCATCAGGAGTCTGTTCTCACGCCTGATGCCTTGGCGTTTATCAGTGACTTGAGCCAGCGGTTCACGCCCCGCGTTGAGGCGCTACTAGAAGCTCGACGACAACGTCAGCGACGCTTGGATGCAGGTGAACATCCCAATTTTTTGCCCGAGACGCGTGCGATTCGTGAAGGGGACTGGTCGATTCGAGGGGTGCCGTCTGACCTACTCGATCGTCGCGTGGAAATCACGGGTCCGACGGATCGCAAAATGATTATTAACGCTCTCAACTCGGGTGCCAAAGTATTCATGGCAGACTGCGAGGATTCTTTGGCTCCCACCTGGGACAACGTGATCGCGGGACAGGCCAATTTGCGCGATGCGGTCGCACGACAGATTGATTTTGACACCCCAGAGGGTAAGGCCTATCGATTGAGCGATACCCCAGCGGTGCTCATCGTGCGTCCGCGTGGTTGGCATTTAGAAGAGAAGCACTTGCTTCAAGATGGCAAAGCCGTACCCGGTGCCTTAGTCGACTTTGGTTTATACGTTTGGCACAACCACGCTGAGCTCAAATCACGCGGCACAGGGCCTTACTTTTATCTTCCGAAGATGGAAAGCCATCTTGAGGCACGCCTGTGGGCTGAAGTGTTCGCATATGCCGAACAACGTCTCGGCATCGAACCCTACACCATCAAATGCACCGTGTTGATTGAGACGATTCTCGCCGCCTTTGAGATGGACGAGATTTTGTACGAGCTGCGTGACTATATTGTTGGCCTAAATTGCGGTCGCTGGGACTACATCTTTAGTTTCATCAAAAAGTTCGCGAACCGAGCTGACGCGCTTTTACCTGAGCGTCGCCTCGTGACAATGACCACCCACTTTATGCGGTCGTATTCGCTGCTCTGTATCCGCACTTGTCATCGTCGCGGGGCATTTGCGATGGGCGGGATGGCCGCGCAAATCCCGATCAAAAATGATCCCGTGGCGAACGAAGCCGCGCTCAGCAAAGTCCGTGCTGATAAGGAGCGCGAGGCGGGTGATGGACATGATGGCACTTGGGTCGCTCATCCCGCACTCGTGCCGATCGCGATGGAGGTCTTTAATCGCTTGATGCCGGATGCCAATCAACGGCATCGGCTGCGTGAGGACGTCGTTGTCACCGCAGAGGACCTCTTACAGGTTCCCGAGGGTGAGATCACGGCCGAAGGCCTTCGGGACAATGTCAGTGTCTCACTGCAGTACATGGCCGCCTGGCTCAATGGGAACGGCTGTGTACCTATCAATAATTTGATGGAAGACGCTGCGACCGCAGAGATTTCTCGCGCCCAAATTTGGCAGTGGATTCGACATCCTCAAGGAGTGCTGGAGGACGGACGAAAAATTACTGCCGAGCTATTTCGTCAGGAGCTCGCGAACGAGCAGCAGCGCTTGCGTACGACGCTCGGGGCTGAGGCCTACGCGGCAGGTAGCTTTGATCGCGCCGCTGCTTTGCTCGATGAGATTACGACCGCTGAGAACTTCGCCGACTTTTTAACTTTGTCCGCTTACCGAACTTTCAAATGAGGATCCGCCCATGAATTTGCGCAACGCTGAACAATTGTCCCGCGATTGGCAGTCAAGCCCCCGCTGGTCGGGTGTCATACGTGGATACTCCGCCGAGGATGTCGTACGTCTGCGTGGCACGGTCCATGTTGAGCATTCTTTGGCTCGTCTGGGCGCAGAGAAGCTGTGGCGAAATATGGCGACGCTGCCCTTTGTAAACGCGCTGGGAGCGCTGACCGGTAATCAGGCGATGCAGCAAATCAAAGCCGG
>CAZSRB010000014.1:0-16475 GCA_964609065.1 uncultured Acidibacter sp.
GCGATCATGCTTCGAGTCGTAGCGAAAATTAAAATTCCTGCCAATCCACCCCAAAGTTTAGGGTTGGCGGTGATCTCACCGCTATCGGCCACAAAAAGGAGATCTGGCGCAATGATGCCAGCCAAGGCGCAGGCTGGGGCATACCGCAACGCGGCATCGATCCCAGGCGGCCATGAAAGCTGACCTGGGAGCAGTAGCAGTACGGTGCGTGCGACGACCGTGGCGAGGGTGATTGCGAGGATGCCGCCCCAGACGTAAAGGTCCATTAGGATTCCGTCCTCACGTGCTCGCGCCGACGGTCCGCCCAGAAGGCGGCAGCCATGCCCGATAGCAAGCCGAGTAATAAGCCCAAGCGAAGAGGTAAGCCGTGCGCGAGCACGGCGACTGTCGCTGAGACCAGCGCACCCACGAGCGTCGCGTACTGTCGACATAGAGGGACGACCAAGGCGACCAGCGCGAGGGTACCGGCGAGCTCTAATCCCCAAGCCGGTGGAATTTCTTTGGCAAGCAAGATACCGGCGATAGAGGCTGCTTGCCAGATCAGCCAGTTACATACCGCGCCACCACAGTAGTAGGCGATGGGTCGGTGGTAGCGCGGTTCGTTTTGCATCAAGTTCGTGAATTTGACGAACATGATGTCACCGATGATGTAACCCAAGCTCAGTCGATAGCGTGCGGGCAATGACTGAAAGTACGGGCGCACCGCTGCGCTATAGACCACAAATCGCAAATTCACGATGAGAGCGGTGACAAACACCAACCACAGCGGAGCAAAGCTCGCAATCAGCGGCAAAGCCGCAAGTTGAGCACTACCTGCGTAGGCGGCCAAGCTGAGACCAATCGCCTCAGGGACGGTGAGTCCTGATTTGACCATGGCGACCCCGGTGACGATCCCCCAAGCAATGACTCCGGGACCTGCGGGTAACAATTCGCGCATTCCACGATTAAAGGCTTCCCGAGGCGTCGGGTGAGCCAGCTGGACGGACTCGGGCATGCGCGCAGTGTAGCCGAGCCGTGCTTTCGGGATACGAATGCGAATCGGCTGCAATTGCGTCCGACCGTCGCAAGGTCGATACTGATGAGCGCTAAACCCCTCTTATCAGTGACTTGATTAACGTGAGTGATTCATCTGTTGCGCGCAATCGATCCCTCGATCAGTTGGGGCGGGGCGAGCGCGGCTGCGTCGTGGGTGTGACGGCGGGTGATGAGCTGTCGCGCCGGTTACTGGAGATCGGGTTTTTCCCAGGCGCTGAGGTGGAGGTGCTGGCGAGTATGTGGCCAGGGGAGGATCCGCTCGCGGTACGTGTGGGTGGCTCGACCTTCGCTTTGCGACGCCGTGAGGCCGCGTTGGTACAGATCGTATGAGTGTCGCCGCTCAGATCGCTTTGATCGGCTTGCCTAATTGCGGCAAGACCGCCCTTTTTAATCGCCTGACAGGTAGTCATCAAAAAGTGGCGAACTATCCCGGCGTGACGGTGGAACGCAAAGAGGGGCAGTTCACGACGACCTCGGGGCGAGACTACCGAATTTTGGATTTACCGGGCACGTACAGCCTCAAGCCGACAACGCTCGATGAGGCGGTCACCCGTGATATTGCACTCGGGCGTTTTGCGAGCGAACAACGCCCAGACCTGATCGTTCTGGTCGCCGATGCCACTCACTTACCGCTTTCTTTGCGGTTGGCACTTGAGGTCAAACGTCTTGGCCTACCTATGGTCCTAGCACTCAACATGTCGGATCTGGCAGCGCGACGCGGTTTTCATGTGGATCGTGAGCGCCTTGAGCAGGTCTTAGGGATACCGGTTGTCGAGGCGGTGGCGGTACGTGCGGGGGGCGCAGATTCTTTGATCACTGCTTTGCAGGCCTTGCCCGAAAGCACTCGCTCATCGGACGCCGATACGACGGTATCAGCGGTTCCTTGGGCGGAGCCTAGTAATGACGATGTGCGTCGCATGCACGAGGAGGCTGCCCGACTACTGGAGCTTGCTGACTATCGAGAGCCCTTGCGCAGCACGACGGTGGCCAACGTTGATCGGCTGCTATTACATCCCTTGTGGGGCATGCTGAGTCTCGCGGCGTTGCTGTTTGTGGTCTTTCAGGCTGTGTTCAGTTGGGCAGCCACCCCGATGGAATGGATTGATGCGAGCGTTGGTGCGCTGGCCGACGCCGTCAATCAAATGATGCCTGCGGGTCCTTTACGTAGCTTGCTCGCTGACGGCGTCATTGCTGGCGTAGGTAGCGTCATTATTTTCTTGCCCCAAATATTGATCTTATTCACGTTTATTTTGATCTTAGAAGATAGTGGATATCTGCCACGCGCTGCGTATTTACTGGATCGGGTGATGGGGAGCGTGGGCCTGTCGGGTCGTGCATTCATACCGCTATTATCGTCCTTCGCGTGCGCGATTCCGGGTATCATGGCGACGCGTACGATTCCTCACTGGCATGATCGTCTAGCGACCATACTGGTCGCACCATTGATGACTTGTTCTGCTCGTCTGCCGGTATATGCTTTATTAATCGCAGCGTTTATTCCGGATCGGTCGCTTGGTCCATTCAATCTGCAAGGTGTCGTGCTGTTCGGGCTGTACTTTGCCGGTATCTTTAGCGCGATGCTGGTGGCTTACGTCATTAAATTATTGACCCGAGCCGCCGATGCACATCTCCTCGTGTTAGAGCTACCGGACTATCAGTGGCCAAATCTTCAAAGTGTGTTATTTGGCTTGTGGGAACGTGCTCGACTTTTTCTGCAACGAGCAGGCGGCATTATTTTGGCCCTCGTTATTGTACTGTGGTTTCTATCGACCTATCCTGCGCCACCGCCTGATGCTACGCAGCCGGCTATTCAATATAGCTTTGCCGGCCAGTTAGGTATGGCGTTGGCCTGGGTATTGGGGCCAATCGGCTTTAACTGGCAAATCGCAATCGCCTTGATTCCTGGCCTCGCTGCTCGCGAGGTCGCCGTGGGCGCACTCGGGACTGTGTACGCGCTATCGGGTGACGATGATGCAGTGAGCCAATCTTTGGCCTCTGTCATCGCCAGCGATTGGTCGTTAGCCACAGCGCTCGCCTTGTTAGCGTGGTATGTGTTTGCGCCACAGTGTGTGGCAACGCTCGCTATCGTTAAGCGAGAGACGAATAGTTGGCGCTATCCTTTGCTGATGGCGCTATATTTATTCGCCTTGGCGTATCTGGCCGCGTGGATTACGTATCGCGTGGCCGTCACATTAGGGGCAGGCTAATTGCGATGTGGCAATGGATAGTGACGCTCGTGTTAGTAGTGATTGCAACGGCATACAGTGTGTGGGCCCTAATGCCCCGTAGTTGGCGCGCCCGTTTGCGCGGGCAGAAGATGTCTCACACGGGTTGCGACGTGTGTAGTAAAAATCCTTCGCTCCCTGCAGTTGCAATTTGGATCACCCTGTTTGGGATCGGCGCGGTTGGTTTTGCACCCAACGCGAAGGCCGAGCATGTGGTGACAGATGATATCGGCGGCTCTCTGACACTACCTGCTCCAGCGCGCAGGATCGTGAGTTTGGCGCCTGGTGCGACCGAGCTATTATTTTCAGCCGGAGCGGGCGATCTGATCGTGGCCACGGTGCAAGGCTCCGATGAGCCGCTTGCGGCCAAAGATATTGAGCGTATTGGAGATGCTAATGCACTTAAGTACAAGCGTCTGCAAGCCTTAAAGCCGGATGTCATCGTCGTCTGGCAAGACTTAGCAAATCGACTGGTGGTCGAAAGTCTCCAAAAGTTACAGCTACCTTTATATTTCGTCAGTATCCGTAGCTTTGAAGATATCCCCGCTTCCATTCGCCGTTTGGGAGCGCTCGCGGGGACTTCGAAGACAGCCGATTCAGTGGCCCGCCAATTGAGCCAGCGTATCGATCAGTTGCCGAAAGCACCTGCAAAACCGCGATTTGATGTGTTTTACATGATTTGGGATTCACCGCTCTACACGGTTGGAAGTCGTAACTTAATGTCCGATGCGATCACGCGCTGCGGTGGGCGTAATATTTTTGACGATATCGATTTCCCAGCGCCTATCGTCGAGTTCGAGGTCATCAAGGAACGAAATCCCGATGTCATCATCATGGCTGCTCCGCCCATCACCTTGCGTGATTGGCGCGAACGCTGGCAGGCGTTCCCCGAAATCAAAGCTGTACAGGCAAATCGCCTAGTGAGTTTTACCGATACACGTCTGACGCGCATGGGCCCCACTGCACTCGATTCGGTGCGGGACCTGTGTAAGTTAATGCAGTCGCTTCCCAATTAAGCTGCCGGAGGCGACTCCTCCAAAAGCATCGACATGCGCACTGCATCGGCAAGGCTCGTGCAATCAAGCTTTTCCATCATGCGCGCTTTGTAGACTTCTACCGTTCTTGGGCTGATACCCAGCTCTTGCGCAATGTCGCGATTTTGTAATCCACGCCCGACTAATTCGAGTACCTGACGCTCACGCGTCGTCAGCCTTTCGAGGCGCGCGAGTTGTCGACCAGTTTCTACTCTTTGTAAATGACCTCGAGCGTCCTCAGCAATCGCGTGCTTGAGTACATCAATTAGAATTTCGTCATCGATCGGTTTCTCAAGAAAATCGAATGCACCACCCTGTAATGCAGCTCGGGTCGTCGCGACATCGCCATGAGCGGTAAGCATTACAATAGGCAAAGAAATCCCACGACTTTGCGCCTGTTCCATCAGCTCCAGGCCACTAACACCCGGCATGCGCAGATCCGACAGAACGCAACCACGACTGGATGGCGATAGGGCCTCAAGCGCTTCTTCGCCACTGGCAAAGGCAATAGAGTCAAAGCCACGTAGTGATAGCAGTAGGGTCAGCGCGTCACGAATCGCTGCATCATCGTCTACCAAATAAACTTTCGGCGCCTCGAGCGCAGCTAAATGGACGTTTGAGTTCGTTGAGTGATGTGTATTTGGCATGGCCCGATCCTCACATAGCAGTCGTCTCAAGATTGGCAATGGGTAAGCGCAACTCAAAGCGAGCTCCACCGAGCAGGCTGGATGCGCTACGCAAGCTGCCACCCAAAGATTCCGCTAGCGATCGACTCATCGCGAGCCCAAGGCCCATCCCCTCAGCTTTGGAAGTGTAAAACGGTTTGAAGATCATCGCACCCTCTAGTGCAATTCCCGGTCCATTGTCATCCACCGAGATGACTACGCGTGTGGGCTCAATCTCAGTGCGTACGTGTATGTTGGGCTGCTCGCGATCTTGCAATGCCTCTACGGCATTATTGAGAAGATTGCTCAGGACGATTTCAACATAGATACGATCTGCGTATACCAACGGAAGTTCTTTGGCGTGCTCGTGATGAATAGTCATCCGCTTATCTGCCGGACGTCTACTGAATTCTTCGAGCATCCCGTCGATAAGCTCTCTGACGTCAAAATTCTCGCTCTTGGGTCCGCGCCCGATATAAAAATCTCGTAAGCGGCGCAGAATATCGGCCGCACGCAACGCTTCATCCGCGGCCTTGCTGAGCGTAGCGCCAAGTCGAGTATCGGCTCGAGGTTCGGCTTGCTCGATTAAGCGTGCGGCGCGCAGGTAACCGATAAGTGCGGTCATGGGTTGATTCAGTTCATGTGCAAGCGCTGAGGCAAGCTCGCCCGCTGTGGCGACCCGTGCGGCTCGCGCGAGCGAAGCATCGCGCTCACGTAAACGCGTCTCGATTTGTTCGCGCAAAGAAATATCGCGTGCCAGCATCAGCACAGTAGGCTGTGAATCATCATCTGCAGATGGGTGATAGGCCGACCATGCGATATCAAGGGGTACTTGGGTGCCATCGATGCGATAGGCTCGAAGCCGCTCCCGGCCGCTGTCTCCCTCGAAACGTAAGCCCGGGATACGCTCGATCAAGAGGTTGTGGCTGATGACACCGGATTGCCCGAGCAGTTTTTCTGCCTGAGGGTTAAGGAGAACGACTTGGCCAGAGGGCTCAATCCGCAGCACGGCGTCCGGCGCGGCAGCGAGGAGCGCAGCCTGCTGGGCTTCGCGCTTTGCCGCATGTTTCACGGCATGCTTTCGATCGCGATATAAGTACAGTAGGCCTATTCCTGCGGTGAGGATGATTGCCCATGTAACGACGTCATGCGTAGTCATGACATCTATCAGACTCATAAATTCATAGCCTAATCCCTAAAATTCTCAAACTGTAAGGGACGGTCGAATTCCTGCTTTTTGAGTAGGGCAATCGCGGTTTGCAGATCGTCGCGCTGCTTGCCCGTGATGCGTACCTTATCGCCCTGGATGCTACCTTGCACCTTGAGCTTGGATTCTTTGATGAGCTTGACGATCTTTTTTCCGCATTCTTGATCGATGCCGTGACGTAGTAGGACATCTTGGCGCGCTTCGGCTAAATTGGTGACAGGATCTTTGGTGTCCATGCAGCCGACATCAATACCTCGTTTGGCAAGCTTGTTGCGTAAGATATCCAGCATTTGCTGTAGCTGAAAATCGACTTTCGCTTTCATCAAGATACTGAGTTCTTTTTCGTTCAACTCGAACACGGCACCGCTATCTTTGAAATCAAAGCGCTGGCTGAGTTCCCTGTTGGCTTGGTCAACGGCGTTAGTGAGTTCGTGGTGGTCGATCTCAGAGACGATGTCGAATGTGGGCATGGAGAATTCCTTACGTATCGGGCGTAATGGTGGGTAGACCAGGCTGTAAGCCAGGCGGGATCGGTTCCGCTAAGAGTGCGTCAATACGGGCAGAGAAGTCTTTGACAAGTTCGTCATAGTGTCGACCTGTCGCAGGTCCCGTAAAGCCGGTATGAATATCTCTCACGATGCCGCTGCGATCGATAAAAATGGTGGTTGGAAACGCGAGTACCGCATCGAGTTGTGGCAGTTTGCTGGCGGCATCGGATTTGTCCGAGTTGCCGGCCAGTAGGGTCGTGTATTGGATGCGGTGACGATCTCTAAATCGATATACCGCTTCTGCAGCCTTAGCGGGGTCATCGAGTTGCTCGAACATCAAAGAAATAACCTCAAGCCCCTGTTCGCGTTTATTTTCATGTAGCCTTGCAAGAAAAGCTGCTTCGTCATGGCAATTGGGGCACCAGCTTCCAGCTAGAACCACAAGAACCACCTTGCCTCGAAAGAAAGGGTCACTGATAGAGATGTAGTGACCCGCAAGATCCGGGAAACGGAAGTCCAGTTGTGTCGCGTTGCCGCTCAGACGAGTCTCTGGGGTAATGTCCGCGAGGCTTGCTTGATCGTCACGAGTGGCCGTGAAAGGCTCCTCTGAGGCGAGTCCAGACCAAAATCGACCGGTCAGTTGACCTGATTCATCTAATGTCGCGCGATACAAAAAGACATGGCCGCCATCAAATTTAGAAAGTAGTAGCTGCTTGCCGTCAAACTCACCCTCCAAAAAGCGATGATCACCAGTGGGAGTTAAAAAAGTACCCGTGACTTTTTGTCCCTCTTGCTTGAACTCCCCTACGGCAGGATACGTTTTGGTGGGTTCACCGAAGGTCGTAGCCCAAGTGCCCGTTAACAGGCTGGCATTATTCGCGGTATCCAGCTCAGACGTTGACGAACTGAACCGATAACGAAGGCCATGTTGAGCTGAAAAGGTAATTCTTTGGTCAGCTCCCTTGGCTTTGACCATCAACAGACTGCCTTGCAGGCGATCGCCGGCGATGACCGCTTCGATACGATTTTCGTAACCCGGCATTCGCAGGGTGAGTTGTTCGCCCTGCACGATGACTTCTGAGACTTGGACCCGCTCGTCACCATTTTGTAGGAAGGCCACCCATCGACCCTCATTACGCTGAATATCCAAACCGAAAGGCAGTTCGCCACCCGGTGTCAGTAATACGCCACGCCACCAGCCCTCTCGCAGCTGATCGCCTTCAGTCGAGGTCGAGCAGCTGCTCAACGAGAATGCGCTTAGGAGTGCGAGAGACCAGAGTGGAGCTCTGGCGGTCAGTCCTTGTCGGGTAACGGACGATTGCTTGCCGGATAATTCGCTCATAGCGGCCTATTATGAAGTAAGCCTTATGAGACCACCGCCTTAGGGCGGTTCGTCCACGCCCGCTCGTGTAAATAGAAGGCGATCGTATTCAGAAGGGGTTCGATCAGGCTAACGCCCGTGGCAATCGTGATCGACCCCGTAAGTGCAAAGGTCACTGCAAAGGCGACGGAGAAGTGTACCCATGCAAACGAAATCGTTTTGATGACGTCGCGTGGTGTGGCGGCGAGTGTGGAACGAGCCGCCCGTTTGATTCGTTGAGCCATCTGGATTACTCCTCTAGGCCCCTATGGTGGCGGGCCTTGGCAGGCATTTCCAATCAATTGAACTTCATAGATCAATAGCCAGTGTCTATGGAGACTGTGCCTTGACGTCAGTTTGGATGGACAGCGATACTCTCAACGATGGCTTTCAACCTGATCAACGTTCGGCACACCCTGCCTCACCTGCAATGGTGGTGGCGCCCCTCCTAACGGAGTGGGTGCGGCGAGGGGCTGTTTCGGCAGAAAGCGGATAACAGAACTTGAGGACGAACCCATCTCCGGAGCGATTCCGGGATGGGTTTTTTTATGCATGAAAGAACCTTTTGATATTCCTGGTGACCTAGATACGCCTGTCTCGGCGTTCATGAAGCTTACGGCATTCAAGCCCAGCTTTTTGCTCGAGAGCGTGGAGGGCGGTGAGCGTCTGGGTCGATATTCTTTTATCGGCTTTGGGGCCGCGATGGAGTGGCGCCTGCAGGACGGCTTGTTGTGGCACGCGGGCACTTCGCGCTCATTGCCGCAGGAGCAAGCCGCGTTACTTCAGGTTTGGCGCAAGGCGCTCGCGCAGGCGCCTCGTCCCTGCGCGCCAGGTGCGGGGCCTGATTTCCCACTCGCAGGTGGTCTTGTGGGCTATAGCGCTTACGATATCGTGCGTTATTTTGAGCGCCTACCTGCAAAGAAAACCATGACGGGCTCAGTGCCTGACATGCACTACATTGCGCCAGAATCTTTGCTGGTCTTTGACCATTTAACTCGAGGTATCGCTCTGCTACACGCCGGCTCTGAGGCGGAGCGTCAGTCTTTGCGGCGTGAAGTCATCGCCGCGCTTCGGGGGGCAACCCCCGCTGTCAAAGTTAATGGTGGATCTTCGATCGCTGTGCCGTCCATGAGTAAAGCCGGGTTCTTGCATGGCGTATCACGGACCAAAGAATATATCGCGTCAGGTGATGTCTATCAGTTAGTGCTCTCAGTGCGGTTTGCGGGCCGACATGAGCTCGAACCTTTCCAAGCTTATCGAGCGTTACGCCTCATTAATCCATCGCCCTATATGTACTACTGCGCGCTAGGCGATATTACGGTCGTTGGTTCCTCGCCGGAGGCGCTCGTCAAGTTATCGCCCGCTGGTGCTGAGCTACGACCGATTGCAGGAACCCGACCTCGTTCAGCAGACTTCACGATTGATCAGCAGCGCGAACGCGACCTACTGGCCGATACCAAAGAAAATGCTGAGCATGTCATGCTCGTGGACCTCGCTCGAAACGATTTAGGTCGCGTCGCACAAGCTGGTTC
This sequence comes from uncultured Acidibacter sp., assembly GCA_964609065.1. Lineage (GTDB taxonomy): Bacteria > Pseudomonadota > Gammaproteobacteria > Steroidobacterales > Steroidobacteraceae > UBA964. The sequence goes on from CAZSRB010000014.1 coordinate 9,547, forward strand.
AGTTCACGTGCATCCGTATCGGTCCATCGAGCGATATAGCCACGTAATGCATATGGTCAGTGGTGTCCACGGGCAGTTGGCGCCGGGACGTGACGCGTTTGACTTATTCGCCGCTGCATTTCCAGCAGGTACTTTGGTCGGCGCGCCTAAGGTTCGTGCAATGGAAATCATTGATGAGCTTGAGCCCGTCCCACGTGGGCTGTATGGCGGCACTGTCGGGTATTTTGGAGCGCAAGGCGATATGGATCAGGCGATCACCATACGTACGCTCGTGTTTCGGGGTGATGAATATAGCTATCAGGCAGGCGCAGGAATCGTGGCCGATAGTGATCCTGATAGTGAGCACGAGGAGGTTCTGGCTAAGAGTGCGTCAGCCGCCCGCGCACTTAAGCTAGCGGCAGAGGGCTTATGACTCGCTTACTGTTGATCGACAATTACGATTCATTCACCTACAACCTGGTCCAGGCGTTCCTGATGGAGGGCGCTGAGGTACAGGTTTACCGTAACGACGCGATTGATGTCGCAGCTGCCGAGGCGCTTGCCCCGACCCATGTTTGTATTTCTCCGGGTCCCGGTACGCCCGCGGCAGCAGGCGTGTCGATTGACATGATTCGGGCCTTCGCCGGCAAAGTGCCGGTATTCGGTGTTTGCTTGGGACACCAAGCGATTGTTGAAGCGATGGGGGGTGAGGTCGTACGCGCTGACCGACTCATGCACGGTAAAACCTCAGTCATCACCCATGATGAGGCTGGCTTGTTTGCGACCATGCCTAATCCCTGTGAAGTAGGGCGCTACCATTCTTTGATCGCACATCCTCAACGCTTGCCGTCCGCTTTGCAGATCACTGCGCGTACAGAGCAGGGGGAAATCATGGGTGTACGACATCGCGAGTGGCAGCTTGAGGGTGTGCAGTTTCACCCTGAGAGCGTACTCACCCCAGAGGGACAGATTTTGATGGCGAATTTTTTGAGACAGCGAGGAGGTTGACTGAGATGTCAGAATCGACCAACTCTCTCGCGCCAATGAATTTAGCCCAGATACGCCAATGCCTAGAGCAAGTGCTTGCTGGCGAATCGTTGCCAGAATCAGATGCCGCCGCTGTGATGATGTCTTTGACAGACCCTAATCATCCACCTGCGTTAGGGGGCGCGCTATTGGCTGCGTTGCGTGCAAAAGGTGTGACCGCTGCCGAGTTACGTGGGTTCGCGGGTGCAATGCGATCGCTCGCGCGTCGTTTAGATCTATCGAAGACAAAACTTCAGCAGGCGATCGACATCGTCGGAACGGGCGGTGACGCCTCAGGTAGTTTTAATCTTTCGACTGGCGCGGCGTTGTTGGCCGCCGCTTGTGGCCAGCCAGTCACGAAGCATGGCAATCGGTCAATCAGTAGTCGAAGTGGTAGTGCCGACGTTCTGGAATCTCTGGGTTTATCTTTGCCGCTTGATGAGCAGAGGGCCAGTGAGTGTCTGGATGCACTCGATTTCACGTTTTTCTTTGCGCCTTACTATCACCCAGCGATGAAAGCGATTGCGCCGGTACGTCAAGCACTCGGTGTGCGGACGATATTCAATGTTCTTGGACCGCTAACCAATCCCGCTAATCCTCCGTTTTTATTGGTGGGTGCTTATTCAGCGGAGATGGCTCGACTGATGGCTGACGCCTTGTCAGGAATGCCGCAGCTGGTGCGAGCTTTTGTGATTCATGGCGCAGAGGGTTGGGATGAGCCGACACCTATGGGGTCGTTCCAACTCTTTGATGTACGGCCTGGCTCTGTGCAAGCGAGTCAGCGCGATCCACTTGAGGTCGGCTTGTCGCGGTGTACGGCAGAGGATTTGCGCGGTGGCGAGGCCACTCATAATGCCCAAGCGATGTGTGAAGTGTTCGCAGGCCGAGGGGTGAGTGCGCACGCTGATGCGCTCGTACTCGGTGCAGGTTTGGCGCTTGAGTGCACGGGTCGAGTCGCTGACTGGCAGGCTGGGATTGCGCTGGCGCGTGCCACGATCGCCGAGGGCCGTGCGTTAGCACTCGTTGATCGTATGCGAGAGTTCGGCGCACGTGGCTAGCGATTTTTTGGCCACGATGGCCGATACCAGTCTTGAACGTGCTCGGCAGGCGGAGGCTAAGTGGAGTCGTGAAGACTTATTAGCGCAGATTGCTCAGTTGCCATTACCACCGAGACTACAACTCTCTACCCAAGGCTTTGATCTGATCGCTGAGATAAAACTGAGATCGCCCGCAGCGGGGCTACTACGTGACCTGACACAGACCGAAATTGCTGAGCACGCGGAGTGTTATGCGAGTGCGGGGGCTGCTGCGATATCGATATTGACGGAGCCCACACGTTTTGATGGCCGACTGACGCATTTAGAGGAGGGTGTGGCCGCACTACGCGCAATGAGTGCCGCGACTGAGGTCAAGCCGGAGATTCCGGCAATGCGCAAAGATTTCTTGGTCAATGCCTATCAAGTGCTCGAAGCACGCGTAGCTGGTGCAGGCGGGGTGCTATTGATCGTTCGCATGCTGCCATCGGAGACGCTCGAGGAGATGGTGCAGACCGCTTTGGCACATGGACTCTTCGTTTTATTGGAAGTGTTCGATGAGCAGGATGTGAATCGTGCCATGCCCGTGTTGGATCGCTGTCGGGCAAATTGGGCCTGGGCACCGCATCAGCCCCGTGTACTAATGGGTGTGAATTGCCGCGACCTTACCAGCCTACAAGTAGCACCCGGGCGGTTATTGGAACTCGTGGGTTGTTTGCCAACTGACCTACCGAGAGTGGCCGAGAGTGGATTAGAAGGCGTAGGAGATGCCGCGACCTTCGCCGCTGCAGGGTACGACTTGGCCTTGGTGGGCTCGGCTTTAATGCGAGCTGCCTCGCCCAGTATTTTGGTGCGCGATCTTTTGCAGGCTGGGCGTGCCGCCCGGGATCGGCGCTGATGATGCCGCAGACGTCGTCCGCTTGGATCAAGATTTGCGGCCTACGTGACGCGACGAGTGTCGAGCAATGCTTAGCATTACAGGTCCATGCGATCGGCTTTGTGTTTGCGTCCTCAGTACGACAAGTGTCCATCGAAGCGGCTTTGCGTTTGGCGGAGCCCGCACGCGGTCGAGCCCAGATTGTTGCGGTTGTGCGTGGTGTGACGCCTGAGCTTGATGCCATCATCAAAGAATTTGATCCCGATCTGCTACAGATCGATTACGCTGACTCGAGCGTCAACGCGTGGGTGAAGGGTGATCGCTCGGTGATGGGTCGCGCGACCCCTAGGGCTGTCTTGCCAGTGATGAGAGAAGGCGATCCACAGCCAGCGTGTTGGCCATCGATGCTGCTTTATGAAGGTCGCGAGAGCGGCGTGGGTCGGCTTGCTGATTGGTCACAAGCGGCAGCTTGGGCAAGACAGACTCAGTTGGTGTTGGCGGGCGGACTGAGTGCCGCCAACGTGGGTGATGCGATACGAGCAGTGCGTCCGTTTGGTGTCGATGTATCGAGCGGGGTTGAACGTGAGCGCGGGGTCAAGTGCCCCGAGCGCATCAAAGAATTTGTCATGGCAGTGCGGGCAGCGGCTTGCACGATGCAGGAGCAGGGATAATGAGTGCGCAGATTCAGTTTTCGGCGGATGAACAGGCCGAGATGCTACGGGCCGAGCTGGCCGGCGAGTACCCGGATCCTCGAGGTCGTTTTGGCCCGTATGGTGGGCGCTATGTGCCCGAGACATTAATCCCCGCGCTTGAGCGACTCGAGGCGGGTATGCGAGAGCATTTGCATCGCCAAGATTTTGCGGCGGAGTTGACGGAGCAGCTCAATAGCTGGGTAGGACGGCCCACTGCATTGACCTACGCAGCCCGGCTCTCAGCCCAGTGGGGTGCTCATATCTGGTTCAAGCGTGAAGATCTTGCTCACACGGGCGCCCACAAAATCAATAACGCCTTAGGTCAAGCACTGCTGGCACAACGACTCGGCGCCACTCGGATTGTCGCTGAGACAGGCGCGGGTCAGCATGGGGTGGCAAGCGCCGCTGCCTGCGCGCGCTTGGGTTTGCCCTGCACGGTCTACATGGGTGCGATCGATATGGAGCGTCAAGCGCCTAACGTGGGCCGTATGCGCCTCATGGGTGCAGAAGTGATTCCGGTAACGGGTGGTGATCAAACCCTACGGGCGGCGATTGATGAAGCCTTGCGCGATTGGGTTTCAGATCCCATGGGCACGTTTTATTTGCTCGGTTCTGCGGTAGGCCCTCATCCCTATCCTTATCTTGTACGTGAACTGCAGGCGATCATTGGACGTGAAGCACGTGCCCAGTTTCTGGAGCGGACCTCGCGATTACCAGACGCTATTTTTGCTTGCGTGGGCGGTGGCTCAAATTCCATCGGTATGTTTCATGCCTTTGTTGCGGATCAGTCTGTCGAAATCTTTGGTATTGAGGCCGGAGGTCGCGGGGTGGCGCTCGGTGAGAACGCGGCGAGTTTATCTTATGGCTGGCCTGGTGTTTTGCAGGGGTGCTACTCCCTGTTGTTACAAGATGAGAATGGCCAGATACATGAGACCGATTCGATTTCAGCTGGCTTAGATTACCCAGGCGTGGGGCCTGAGCACGCTTTACTGCATGCTGCCGGACGTGTGCAATACGGCTCAGCAACCGACGCTGAAGCCTTGGCAGCATTGACCGAATGCTCTCGGCTAGAGGGCATTTTGCCCGCATTAGAAACCGCACATGCGTTACACGGGATGAAGCTTTGGGCGGCCAATCATCCAGGACAACACGGAATCTTGTGTCTATCAGGTCGGGGGGACAAAGATATGCCGACCTTGCAGCGCAGTTTATTGGAGGACAACACATGAACAGCGCTGCAAAGTATTTGGAGCAATCGATTCGCGAGGTCGCCGATCGTGGCGATATCGCGTTGGTTGCGTTTATGACGGCGGGGTTCCCCGACACCCGCCACTTTGCTGAAAATTTACAAGCAGTCGCCTCGGTGGCAGATGTGGTCGAAATCGGCGTGCCATTTACCGACCCCATGGCCGATGGTATGACAATTCAACGTTCTAGCCAGGCGGCGCTCAAGCAGGGAGTTAGCCTACGCTGGATTTTGCAGCAACTTCGCGACATGCCAAAGTTGAAGACGCCGTTGGTACTCATGAGCTACCTCAATCCTTTATTGCAATATGGCTACTCGGCACTCGCCAAAGATGCGGCTGCCGCAGGCGTGTGCGGATTCATTGTGCCGGACTTGCCTTTTGATGAGGGGGAGGCTTTCAGGGCCGCACTACGGGAGCAGGGTCTTGCTTTAGTGCAAATGGTCACGCCGGTCACGACGGAGCAACGACTGCAGCAAATCGCTGCAGCTAGCGAGGGCTTCATTTACGCGGTCACCATGACGGGTACCACCGGCAAAAACGTCGCGTCACCCACCGATATCTTGGACTATTTACAACGCGTACGTCGCCACGCACCGGTGCCTGTGTGTGCCGGATTTGGAATCCGTCATGCGGAGCAGGTTGCGCGGCTACGGGGACAGGTTGAAGGGGCGGTCGTCGGCTCTGCTTTGGTCGAAGTACTCGAACGTGAGGAAGACCCTCGCGCATTTTTGTCGGCACTACGACCCGCTTGATGTGTCGCAGGCTGTTAGGCCATCGTCATTGATTGAACTCTCTTTAATTTGGAACACCCCATGATCCGATATTTGAAACAAGGTAAATCCACTGAAGCAAAGTCTGAGCAACAAGCTGAAGTGCGGCGCGTCGTGGAAAAAATCTTGGAGGCAATCAGCCAACGTGGTGAGCTTGCGGTACGTGAGTACTCAGCGCAATTTGATCGCTGGGAACCCGAAGAGTTTCGCTTGAGTACGAGCGATGTTCAGGCCTGTCTCGATGCCGTCGATGAGCAAACTTTGCGCGACATCGAGTTTGCTCAGACTCAAATTCGACAATTCGCCCTACACCAGCGAGCCGCCCTTCGCGATCTCGAAGTTGAAACGTTACCCGGTGTGGTCTTGGGGCACAAAAATATTCCGGTAAATGCGGTGGGCTGCTACGTACCGGGTGGTCGATACCCGATGGTGGCTTCAGCGCATATGAGCGTGGTCACCGCCAAGGCCGCTGGCGTCAAGCGAGTGATCGCAACTGCGCCCCCGTTCGGCGGTAAACCGCATCCGGCGATCGTGGCAGCCATGCATCTAGGGGGTGCCGACGAAATCTATGCACTGGGCGGTGTACAAGCCGTCGCTGCAATGGCGCTCGGCACAGAGAAAATCGACCCGGTCGATATGATTGTCGGTCCCGGTAATGCTTACGTCGCCGAAGCCAAGCGCCAGCTTTTTGGTCGGGTCGGCATTGATCTTTTAGCAGGGCCCACCGAGACGCTGATCATCGCAGACGATAGTTGTGATGCAGAGATGGCAGCCGTTGATCTTATTGGTCAAGCAGAACATGGACCCGGGTCACCTGCGGTTTTGCTGACGAACTCAGAAGCGCTTGCCACCGCGGTACCTGCAGCAATAGAGCAGCTGCTCAGTTGGTTACCTACGGCGGATGTCGCTCGTATCGCATGGGAACAATGCGGTGAAATTATCTTATGCGACACGCTCGAAGAAATGCTGAGTGAAGCGGATCGGATCGCCTCTGAGCACGTACAAGTTTTGACCCGAGATCCCGACTATTTCTTAGATAACATGACTAACTACGGGGCACTATTCTTGGGCGCTCGGACTAATGTTAGTTATGGTGATAAGGTTATCGGTACTAATCACACATTACCGACGATGCGAGCTGCCCGCTATACCGGCGGCTTATGGGTCGGTAAATTCATCAAGACCTGTACTTACCAACGCGTGTTAACTGACGAAGCCTCCGCGCAGGTCGGTGAGTATTGTTCGCGACTCTGTGCCATTGAGGGTTTTGCCGGCCATCAAGAGCAGGCGGATCTTCGCGTTCG
>CAZSRB010000014.1:16575-36964 GCA_964609065.1 uncultured Acidibacter sp.
TCTGTGCCATTGAGGGTTTTGCCGGCCATCAAGAGCAGGCGGATCTTCGCGTTCGTCGCTATGGTGCTGAGCGTCGTTGAAAGCGTAAGGTTTGTTCTGGTACAGGGCGCCCTGATACATCGGCTGGGGTCGTGAAAAAAGTCACTTGCATCGCGTCGTCGTGCAGGGTCAGATGCGCGAACCCCCAGATAGACCCTCGTGACCAAAGATTTTTGAGTTGAGGGTTGCTCTTAATTTGGTGGGCCATGAAACGCTGATTTAAAGCCCGACGTTTAGAGCCGGCACCAGAAACCAAAAAGGGTAGGGGTGCACGGGCGTCGCCACAGTCATCGGTATAGGCCTCTAAGACGTGATCGTCTCCCGAAACATAGGCGTCTGCGTGACGACACAGCGCAGGCAGTAGCAGCTTGCGTAGCGCACGTGCCTTCTCAAATTTGCTGCCGCCACCCGACCATAGTGCATGGTGGCCGACTACAATTTTCCACTTTGCCTGAGAGGCAGCTAGTGAGTCCTCCAGCCACCGCACCATTTCACGTTCGCCTGCGTTAGCAGGGCGCATATAGTCTTTGAAGGCCTCGCGTTCTTGGTGAACGATCTCACGGCCGTCGGCGTCGAGCTTATCTTCGTAGACGATCGTGCTGGCTAACAAAATCTGCGTGTCGATCACAAAGAGTTCGACTTCACCTGAAAACTGTGCCGGCGCGACCCGATAAAAAAAGCCCGGCATCGTAAAGCGCGGGTGGGATTGTAAATATTGCCATTGCGCAAGGGCGCCCTCGCGTGAGTGATACCAGTCGTGATTGCCGAGCAAGGTATAGAACGTAAAGTCCTTTTTGTTGGGTAGAAATTGACCATAGGGTCGATCTAGCATGTCGGTAAACCGACGACTATCACTGATGCCGTCTGTGCCGAGTGTCGCGCCGCGTGGGTAAATGTTATCGCCCAGTAAAATCCCAAAATCACAGCCGCGATCGACACACACTTCTTCGGCTGCCCGTGCTACGGGGTACAAACCGCTGGCAGCCATGTAACTGCCGACGGCACTCTCAAAAACCCAGGGGTTCAGCACGAATCCCCTCAGTGAGCCATTTTTTTCAATCCAATCAGCCGCTTCTGCAGCGACATAGTCGTCTAAGCTCGGATAGTGCTCATCATCATCGGGGATTTCATAGGCAGGGATGTAACCTGTATCCCCGATCAGGGCAAATCTAATTGGCTCCGCAACAGCGGAACTGCCCGACCACAAGAAAACCAAAAGAGCTAAAACACGAGCACGAAACATGACAGTTTTATTTCACTTAGTGGAGAGATGCTAAAACAATAACAAAAAAATGGTTGCGATTGCTGAATGCCGACCTATGTCATTAAGTTGAAATCTTTCCGCCCTACGATTTTGGGCGTCTAAAACACCGAAAATCTAGGGAGTGGATCAGCATGCGAGTCCCACAGAAGTCATTGTTTGTTCGTCGTTCAGTTGCCTGGGCGGTTGCGATGAGCTTGTCATCGAGTCTTGCGGCGCAACAAGCCGATGACGGTTTACAAGAGATTGTGGTTACGGGCTCTCGTGCCATGTTAATCAACGCGATTGAAGCCCAGCGTAACGCTAATGGCGTGGTGTCGGTCATCGACTCGGATGCTGCGGGTGACTTCGCTGATATCAATGTGTCGGAATCACTGCGCCGATTACCTGGCATCATGGTCGAGAACGACCAAGGAGAGGGTCGCTACGTCTCGGTGCGCGGTATGAGCACAGACCTCAATGCGATGACCATCAATGGCGTGAGCACAGCGTCGCCTGAGGATCGCCGAGGCATCATGCTTGATGGCGTACCGAGCGATATGCTGGAGTCGATGACGGTTTACAAGACGCTCACGCCGAATTTGGACGTCGATACTATCGGTGGCGCAATTGACCTCGAGACGATCAGTGCATTCAAGTACGACGGTCTCTACACCAAAGTTAAAGCAGAGACCTCTTACAACGAACTCACCAAAGATAGTGGTAACCCGAAACTTGCGCTGACCGCGACTAACCGTTGGGCGATGGGTGATGGCGAATTTGGCGCCGCGATGACTGTGAGCTATCAGAATCGCCGAATCATTGCGCATAACAATGAAACCGGTGGCTGGAGCGCAGACAGTGTGGCACTCGATACTGATTATGAAATGCGCTTTTACGATTTAGAGCGCGAACGCTCAGGGATCGTACTGAACCTCGACTACCGCGGTCCGAACGAAGAGCGCTATTACGCAAAGTTCTTCCATAACGAATACACCGATACCGAGTGGCGTGCCAAATGGGAAGTTAGACGTTCCTTTGAGGGCGATAACTCGGTATCAGGCAACATCTTTACCTATCCCAACCAGCGTATCGATACAGAGTCACGCGCGCGCGCGGAAACTCGAACCATTAGTTCCGCGCAGCTCGGTACCGAATTCATGTTGAGTGAACAACTCGCTGTGAAAGCCGAGATTTTCGGCTCGACAGCAGAGCAGGACGACACGGACGCCGCGGCGGTCATTTTTAGAAGCGGTACGATTCGTACGCCGTTCACCTACGACAACAGTAACCCGCGTAAGCCAGTGCTGAACTATGTCGATGCTTTGTACGATGCATCGAATTACGAGATGAACGCCTTCGAAGACGAAGATGCGCTCACCGAAGATCAGGATTTGGGCTTTCGTCTAGATTTAACGTACGCGCTTAATGATGCGACTCAGCTGCAGTATGGCGTGAAGTACCGCGCGCGTCAGAAAGACAACAACTTCAATTTCTGTGCGTATGAGCCTGATGATGAGATTCTGCTGTCGAGCATCGGCAACGAGACGGTCGGTCCCTATTTGGCTAATGTCCATGGGCCCGCGCCAACGTTTGACGCAACTTTCGCATTGCTCAACACCCGTGCTAGCAGCCAAGTCGCACTATCGGATGGTACGTTCTGCACCGCTCCGGGTACGGGTTACAGCTTCAGCGGCGATGAAGACGCAGAGTCCATTCCGGGCGACTGGTACACCGATGAGGATATTTTGGCGGGCTACGTGATGGGGACAACGGTCCTTGATCAGGTGACGGTTGTGTACGGTCTGCGTTATGAGCAAACGAAGTCCACCTTTGCCGGTAAGAATTTTGATGGTGATGCCTTCGCAGGTAATGTGGAGTTCAAGAACGACTATGGCTTCCTTGCGCCGTCTTTGAATATCAAATACGACCTGTCTGATACGCAAGTGATGCGCTTTGGCGTCTTCCGTTCTTTGGTTCGTCCGGGGTTTGGCGAATCTTCAGCAGGGGCTGAGGTCAACAGCGAGGACAACGAGATCAAAGGTGGTAACCCTGATCTTGCTCCAACCAAGGCGTGGAATTTGGATGTCAGCTACGAGTGGTATCCAAGTCGCGAAACGTTCTTCAGTACGGGGCTCTTCTATAAGCGCTTAGAGGATCCCATCCTCGAGGTGTCGGCGAGTGATACCGAATTTAGGGGTCAACTGTGGAGCCGGGCGGATACCTTTATTAACGCTGACGACAGCAGCATCTTTGGTGCCGAGTTCGCCTTCCAAACCGCCTTTGAAAATGGGCTTTTCCTGGTCTTGAACTACACCTATGCAGATGGCGAATCCGATCTGCCCGCAAATTCGCCCTACGGTACGCGCGCGATTCCCTACTTTAAGCAGGCCAAAAACACCTTCAATGCTTCGTTGGGCTATGACAAGGGCCCCTGGGACGTGCGGCTATCGGCCAATTATCGAGATAATTATCTCGATGAAGTGGGTGAAGGCGCCTTGGCGGATCGCTACACCAGCGAGTTCATGCAGGTTGATCTCAAAGGTAAGTACCAAGTCAACGATAACCTTGAGCTCATGGCTTCGGTCATCAACTTGAACGACCGCCCCGAGTTCTACTACTTCGGCAACAAGAGCCGTTTGTCGCAGTACGACGAGTACGGTACGACGTACGAAGTCGGCTTTAACTACAAGTTCTAAGCAATGATCGCTATCATGCTCTCCCATGAGAAAACAACTCATGGGGTGCATGATGGCGATGATGCTTCACGCTGGGGGATCCGCATCGGCGTCTGATTCGCCTGCGTTATCAACAGAAGCGGTATTTGGGCGACATCTCAGCGCGGCCGATCAGCAACAGCCCATCCCCGAATTCAGCTTCGCACCTGGGCGAATCCTGCATCGCTATACAGACGGGCGGTTAGTTGCCGAAATTGAGCTGCCGGCAAACTGGCGTTGGTCGAGTTCATCGGATGAGGCGCTACCCGATAAAGTATCTACGCCCACTCTTGCGCTTGAGGTTTTGGTGCTTGCAGGGGAGTTATATTTTGGCGATGCGCAGCTGACGCAATACGATTATTTGCAATGGCCGGCAGGTTTCGGCGCGGACACCTTGCATACCCAGCAGCCCGCTAAATTATTGGTATTCTTTGACCCACCGCGATCTGGCGATCCGGCGGAACCGCGAATCGTTCGCACTGCCCCAACGGATTGGGGTGGCAGTAGCGTGTCACAGCGCGATACCGGCGTCGCGCTGAAGCTCGAGATTCGTAGCCTTTTCAAAGATGATGCAACGGGCCGGTGGACGTGGCTCTTACGCGCGGGACCCGACCTCGTGTTGCCGTGGGAAGTCCACCGCACCGTTGAGGAAGTCTATCTCGTAGAGGGTGACTACCGCTTGTATGAATGCCTACCCGACGGTAAAACTCGTTTTGATTATCGGCCCGGAGGCTACTTTCACCGCCCAGCGGGAATCGTGCATGGCGGACCGGACTCTGGCAGTCCTGGCGATATTTTGATGTTACTCAGAACGCCTACCGAATTAACCGTTGAGTTCAAAGACGGCTGTTCGGCGCGCTAACTGCGTCCCCATGCCCAGGTGATGATCGCGCCTACGATCAGTAAGGCGCCGAAAGCGCCGGGGATCAAGCCAAAGCCCAGCCATATAATGCCGCCTAAGCCTAGTGCGACAGCGATCGTGGTCGCACTCCGACGTCGTTCGCTACGACGAATTTCCTCGCGTAGTGCGGCGAGTTCCTCTTCAGCTGCCCACTTTAAGGTGCCATCTTGAGCCTGCTGTACAGCGATTTTCGCCAGCGCCGGCAGGGCGCGTGCGACGGTCAATACATCTGGAATTTGTCTGCGGATATGTTTGAGCTGCGTACGCAGACTCATACGCTCTCGCATCCACTCGCGCAAAATGGGTGCTGCGGTTTGCCAGATATCGAGCTCGGGATAGAGCTCGCGCCCTAAGCCTTCAATGTTTAGCAAAGTCTTTTGCAGCAGAATCAGTTGCGGCTGAATCCGCATGTCAAAGCGACGAGAGATGTCAAATAATCGCAAGAGAACGGTGCCGAAAGAAATATCTTTAATAGGCTTATTAAAGATAGGCTCCAGCACTGTTCGGATCGCTGACTCCATTTCATCGACCCGCGTATCACGCGGGACCCAACCGGACTCGACGTGTAGTTCTGCAACTCGCCGATAATCGCGATCAAAGACGGCCAGAAAATTCTCGGCAAGATAGTTTTGATCCCGAAGATCGAGTGTACCCACGATCCCAAAATCCACTGCTGCGTAGCGGGGGTGAGCCGGATCATCCACCAGTACGAAAATATTCCCAGGGTGCATATCCGCATGGAAAAAGTTATGGCGGAAGACCTGCGTAAAAAATATTTTGACGCCGTTGGTCGCTAACAGCGGAATATTGGTGTTCAGACGCCGTAGGGTCTGCATGTCGCTAATCGTGACTCCACGGATTCGCTCCATCACCATCACATTGACGCGACAGTAATCCCAATAAACTTCAGGTACATGCAGTAGATCTGAATCTTCAAAATTACGGCGTAACTGTGACGCGTTCGCCGCTTCACGCATGAGATCTAATTCATCGAGGATGGTTTTTTCATACTCATCCACGATTTCGTCGACGCGCAGTCGACGCGCCTCGGAAGAATTACGTTTGGCAATCGCAGCGATCGCGTGCATCACCTCTAAATCACGTTCGATACGCTCGCGCATGCCGGGACGCAATACTTTGACAATGACATCCTCTTCTGGGGGTGCCCCACAAAGTTTCGCAGCGGTTGGCGATAAACGCGCCACATGCACCTGAGCAATCGACGCGGCCGCTAGCGGCGTTTCGTCAAAGTGCGTGAACACCTCGCTCAATGGTTGCCCGAAGGCTTTTTCGATACTCAGCTTGGCGAGGCTGCCTTCGAATGGTGGCACCCGATCCTGTAGCTTGGCGAGCTCATCGGCGATGTCGAGAGGCAGTAAATCACGACGCGTCGAGAGTGCCTGACCCAACTTAATGAAAATGGGGCCAAGTTCCTCTAGCGCCAAGCGCAGGCGTTCACCCCGTGATTCCCCTCGACGACGCTCAAACCACGTCCATGGTGAGGCAAGAAACAAAAAACGTAGGGGTCGATAGAGATGAGTCGCTGCGACAAACTCATCGAGTCCGTGACGGACGAGTACGCGCTGAATTTGCACAATGCGCGCAAAGACGGACCATTTCATGGTGCCTTATCCTCTGCGGGGATCATGCTCTCCGTTAGGTTTTGTAGGCGCGCTTGTAACCGATCAGCGCGTTCACGGACTTGATCGACAGCCGACAAAAATTGCTCAGCCTCTGCTCGTGGCACAAGATCACCACGTTCGTGTGCGAAGTACTCGGCCAAATTCAGGCTTGCCGTTTGCGTCGCATGACGTCCGAAGTGGAGCAAGGACTGTAGCCATTGTCCGGCCTGATGGGCGACCGTACGCCCTATCGTGGTGTCACCTAGCAAAGATTCTAGTTCTTCAGGAAGCTCAGGACGCAGTAGTTGGAGTAGTTGTTGATATTGCTCGAGGATCGCGGCATTCCCTTGAATCTGCACGACTCGTGTGTTCAGTAATCGTTGACGATTGGTTGATTGAGAGTCACTCATCAACATGGCGCCTAAGTTGATGGGGCTACCAGAAATTTCTACAGCAGTTTCGCCGAGCGATGAGCGCTCCGCTGGCTGCCCCTGAGTGAGCTTCAAAGAAGAACCCAGAGACTGTACTAGGATGTATTGCTCAATATCCTCAATATGAATACCGAGCGCTGCGTCTCGTAATGAGGCGCATAGTTGGCGCGCAGCGGGTGAGCGACTCAAATTTCGATTGAGCAAATTTTCCAGAGGTTCGATAAGCACGAGATGTTTGACCCGAGGGATCAGTATCGATAGCCGCGGTGTAATGCGACAATACCGCCACTGAGATTATGGTAGCGGCAGTCTTCTAAGCCGACATCACGCATCATTCCGAGTAGTGTTTCTTGATCCGGGTGTTTGCGGATCGATTCGGCAAGATAGCGGTAACTTGCGGCATCGCCGGCCACGAGCTGACCGAGCACTGGCAGAACATTGAACGAGTACGCGTCGTACACGGGCTTCAGTCCTGGAGCGACGGGCTGCGAGAACTCGAGGATAAGGAGCTGGCCGCCTGGCTTAAGGACGCGCCGCATGGAAGCAATCGCACGGGCTTTGTCCGTCACATTGCGCAGTCCAAAACCGATCGTGACGCAATCAAAGCTCGCGTCTGCAAAGGGTAGACACTCGGCGTTCGCCTGCGAGTAAGCCAGACCTCGTAAATGACCCCGATCGATCAAACGATCTCGTCCGTGACTCAACATGGCGCCGTTGATATCCGAGAGCACAACCAGTCCGTCATGACCGACTTGTTTCGCCATGCCACGAGCGAGATCACCTGTACCCCCCGCAACATCGAGCGCACGCTGCCCAGGGCGTAAGCCCGTTTGGGATAACGTGAAGGACTTCCACAACCGATGTAAACCACCGGACATGAGGTCATTCATCAGGTCATATTTCGGTGCGACAGAGTCAAAAACGCCTCTGACTCGGCGCGCCTTCTCCGACCAAGCAACCTCTTCGAAGCCAAAATGCGTGGTTTTTTCGTGGCCAGTCGACGACATACTGCACACTCTCAATAGGGCCGACCATTGTACCGGCTTGTATTCAAAGTGTAGCGATTGGCGGGTTTCGGTCGGCGGGTGCTGGCTTTTCTGCAAAAACTGGCGTAAAAAGTGCCGACGCGTACCGGCGCCGAAAGGGGCCGGCCGAACGGGGGGTTAAAAAAAACAAGAAGGGACTAAATGGCCGAGGGGGTTCCTCGGCCTTTTTTTTGCGTGTGTGAAGGGTGTTAACTCGCCGGTTTTCAGCGTGTGGCGGCGGCTACGCGGGCTAAATACTGCTGCCACAGCGTCTGTTGGGATTGCCCGAGCTCGCGTAGATATTTCCAGCTGTAGAGCCCCGTATCGTGCCCGTCATCGAAGCTCAGACGGATCGCGTATTGCCCAACTGGCTCAATCGCCACCACATCAACGTTTTGTTTACCGAGCACGAGCGTTTCTTGGCCCGGACCATGGCCTTTGACCTCAGCGGAAGGCGAATGAACCCGCAGGAATTCGAAGGGGAGCTGATAGCGCTCGGTATCGCTGAAAGCGACCTCGAGGAGTTTCGACTGACGCCGTAGGCGCAGCTCGGTCGGGGCGTTCATTAGGGTTAGCCTCAATCCATGACGTGGTTTAGTGCGCATCCTACCCGCCGTCCAACAGTTGTCCACGATGACATTTGCGTTGCACTGCCAGATACTCGGGGGGTCGTGGGCTCTTCCACACGGCGGGGGTAACTCAGTATGTCGTCGACGAATACGGCAGACCCGAACTATTTCCATAAGGTCGTGGATTGTCAGTGGGCGTGTCCGGCCCATACGGATGTTCCGGAATACATTCGATTAATCGCTCAGGGACGTTTCACCGAGGCTTATCTCGTCAACCGGCGATCCAACGTCTTCCCGGGCATTCTCGGGCGTGTGTGCGATCGACCCTGTGAGCCGGCGTGCCGGCGCGGTCGAATCGAGGACAAGCCTGTCGCCATTTGCCGGCTCAAGCGGGTTGCCGCTGACAATAAGGATGAATATCGCTCGGCTTTGCCGCCTGTTCCTGCCCAAAAAAACGGTTACCGCGTGGCGTGTATTGGTGCGGGCTGTGCGTCTTTGACGGTCGCCAACGATTTGATGCCGCTCGGCTACGACATCACCATCTTTGAGCAGTTCAAGACGGCGGGCGGTTTGATGCGTACCAATATCCCAGCCTTCCGCTTGCCTGCAAATGTTATCGACGAAGAAATCGCCACGATCATCGACATGGGTGTAGATCTGCGTCTCGGGCAGCGCATTGAATCGATGGCTGAACTATTAGCTCAGGGTTTCGATGCAATCTTTGTCGGCTCAGGTGCGCCAAAAGGAAAAGAGTTGCGCTTGCCGGGTCGTGAGGAAGCCAGTGCGAATGTACACATCGGTATCAATTGGCTCGAGTCTGTCGCTTTTGGGCATGTTGATAAGATCGGCGAGCAAGTTTTAATTATCGGCGTAGGCAATACGGCGATGGATTGCTGTCGAAGCGCACTACGACTTGGCGCTAAACGCGTCAAAGTCATGGCGCGAAAGCCGCGACAATTTTTTAAAGCTTCCGCCTGGGAGCTTGAGGACGCTGAGGCTGAGAGTGTTGAAATCGTTGTCAATCGGTCGCCTAAGTCCTTTGATCTTAAGAACAATCGCTTACAAGGCATGACCTTTGAGGTCATGGAATACGAGTTTGATGATCAAGGTCGCATCACCAGCGAGCGTATTGCCGGAGAAGAATTCTTGGAAGCCGATGATGTCATTTTAGCCATCGGGCAAGAGAATGCATTTCCCTGGATTGAGCGCGATTTGGGTATCGAGTTTGATCGTTGGGAGTTGCCTAAAGTGGATCCGGCGACGTTTCAAAGCACGCGACCCGAAGTATTTTTCGGTGGAGATGCTGCGCTTGGGCCGAAAAATATTATTTGGTCAGTCGAGCAGGCGCATCAGGCGGCAATCTCTATTCACCGTCATTGCCATGGTGAGTCAGTCAAAGACCGTCTACCACCCGGGATCAATCTGCAAAGTCGCAAGATGGGCATGCACGAGTGGTCTTACGCTAATGACTACAGCAGTCATGAGCGTCGGCTGGTTCCCCATATCTCAATTAAGGAGCGGTTCAAGAAAATTAATATTGAGGTGGAACTCGGCTTTTCCGCAGAGCAAGCTGCTGAAGAGGTGCAGCGCTGTCTCAACTGCGATGTGCAGACGGTCTTTTCCGCCAAAGCCTGTATCGAATGTGATGCCTGCATCGATATCTGTCCTGTCGATTGTTTGACGATGATTGAGCCAGCGCCCGAGTCAGAATTACGTGAACGTCTCAAGGTGCCTGCACGCAATCTAGAACAGGCTTTATTTGTAAGTGAACCGCTCAAATTTACCGAGCGGGTGATGGTGAAGGATGAGGATCTCTGCGTGCACTGCGGACTATGCGCAGAGCGTTGTCCCACCGCGGCTTGGGATATGCAGAAGTCCTATGTCAAATGGCCGCATGCCCTTGAGCATGGAGTGACATCATGACGCCGGTTAATCCGCCGGATCGCATCAACGATTTCGCCTTAAAGATCGCAACCGTCAACGGGACGGGCTCGGCGAGTGCGAACACGCTGTTGATGAAATCCATATTTCGCAGCGGTATCCCAGTGATGGGGAAGAACTACTTCCCATCCAATATTCAGGGTTTACCCACTTGGTACGAAATCCGTGTGTCGCGCGATGGCTATGTGGCCCGCTCCGGACAAGTGGATCTGATGGTTTGTATGAATGCCGAGACCTATGCGCGGGATATTCGCGAAGTGGCCTCGGGTGGCTATGTGTTGTATGACTCCAGTTGGCCGCGTCCAGCGTTATTACAGCGAGGGGATGTGACTGTGCTGGGAGCGCCGCTTGCCCGCATGTGTAACGAAAACTTTGATGGGGTTCGAACGCGAATCCTCATGAAGAATATTTGCTATGCCGGAGTCTTAGCGGCACTACTGGATTTAGATTTGACGCGTATTCGTGAGCTTTTGGGTCAAACCTATGCTAAAAAGCCCGCCTTGATCGAAGCGAATATGCGGGCGATACAGCTCGGGTACGACTACGCTAAAGCTCACTTACCGTGTCCGCTGCCGCTACGTGTTGCGCCGATGAACGAGACAGCGGGCCATTTGATGATTGACGGCAACACCGCAGCAGCCTTGGGTTGTGTGTATGCCGGGGCGACTGTCGCAGCCTGGTATCCCATCACACCATCGACTTCTTTGATGGATGCGTTTAAGAGCTTTGCGGATAGGGTGCGCGTTGATCAGGAGACGGGCTGCGCAAACTACGCCTTCATTCAAGCTGAAGATGAGCTTGCGGCGATTGGCATGGTGCTGGGTGCTAATTGGAATGGTGCGCGCTCATTCACATCGACGTCAGGCCCTGGCCTATCATTGATGAATGAATTTCTGGGGCTCGCGTATTACGCTGAGATACCAGCTGTTATCTTTGATGTTCAGCGAGTTGGGCCCTCCACAGGTATGCCAACACGCACTCAGCAGTGCGATCTAATGGAGGCGGCTTACGCCTCGCATGGCGATACCAAGCATGTCTGTCTGTATCCGGCTAACCCCGAAGAGTGCTTTTACATGGCGGTGCAGGCCTTCGACCTAGCCGAGCGACTACAGACCCCCGTGATCGTTTTACTCGATCTTGATATAGGGATGAACGATTGGATGTGTCGCCCACTCGATTGGGACGATTCGTATCAACCCGATCGAGGTAAGGTGCTGGGTCGGGAGGCTTTAGAAAATATTCCGAAGTTTCATCGCTACATTGATCCGGATGAGGATGGTATTCCGTATCGAACATTCCCCGGCGTACACCCCAAAGGGGCTTATTTCACGCGCGGCTCGGGACACACTGAGCTCGGTACGTATACGGAAGACGCCGCCGAGTACCAAAAAGTGATTGATCGACTCACGCGAAAATTTGAAACTGCCAAGCGATATGTACCCGCGGCGATCGTGTCAGGTCCTGGGCACGCACACGGTGCGATTGTCTCGATCGGTAGCTGTGATGGAGCTGTGCGCGAAGCGCTTGATGTGTTGGCGTTACGCGGCGTCCAGCTCGATTATTTACGCGTTCGAGGGTTTCCGTTCGGTGAGGATGTGGAGAAATTCTTAGCTGAACACGATCTTATCTACGTCGTTGAGCAAAATCGTGATGCGCAGCTGAAATCACTTTTGACACTCGAAACTCGAGTCGAAAAAGCAAAGTTGCGCTCGCTGCTGCACTACAGCGGTTTACCTGTGTCTTCGGCCTTTATTGTTGATGGCGTCCTCGCCGATCTGGCAGAAGATCATCGAGCCCGCGCAGGAGCCTTGCGATGACATTTATTCCCAAACCCAAAGTCAGTCACCCAGGACTGCCTCGTAATGAGCTCGGCTTGACCCGACGCGACTACGAGGGCGCGCTATCGACGCTATGTGCGGGTTGTGGGCATGACTCCATCACGGCTGCGATTACTGAGGCTTGCTGGGGCATATCATTACAGCCGGAGTTATTAGTCAAACTGTCTGGTATCGGTTGCTCATCAAAGACGACCGCTTATTTTGTGAACGGCAGCCACGGTTTTAATTCCGTACACGGGCGAATGCCCTCGATTGCCACGGGCGCCAACGCCGCTAATCGGGAGTTGATGTACATCGGCATTTCAGGTGACGGAGATTCGCTTTCCATTGGGCTTGGGCAATTTGCACACGCTATTCGTCGCAATCTGAACATGCTGTACATCATCGAAAATAACGGTGTGTATGGTCTGACCAAGGGGCAATTTTCGGCATCGGCTGATATGGGCAGTAAGGCCAAGAAGGGCGAGGTCAATCGTCAGTCGCCGATTGATCCCGTGTTGCTCGCCATGAACTTAGGCGCCGGTTTTGTGGCTCGTAGCTTTTCAGGCGATAAAGCACAGCTCGTGCCACTGATTCAGGCCGGTTTGCGATATCCGGGCTTCGCGCTCATTGATGTGATTTCTCCCTGCGTGACCTTCAATGACCACGAGGGCTCCACCCGCAGCTATGCCTTTACGCGCGAACATTATTCGGCCGCCATCGCAGCAGACTATGTGCCACGACCAGCACCAATCACGGCGGACTATGCCGAGGGTGAGCGGATATTTGTTGAGCTACACGATGGCAATCAGGTGGCGCTACGCAAATTAAACGCAGACTACGACCCAACCGATGCCCACGCAGCCTACGATCATGTACAGCAACGGCTCGCGGCAGGAGAGTTTCTAACGGGCCTCCTGCATTGTCGGGCAACGGAGGAGACGGAGTTCCATGCGCTCAACCGAACACCCGAACAGCCTTTGAATGCCGTCCCGTTTGATAAGTTGTGCCCAAAGCGTGAGGGATTGAGTCGCCTATTGGCGCGTTTTGCCTGACTGGCCTACACTTGGCGCCCGCGGCGATCGACGTCAATCGCTCATGGCCGCATGGATTATCTGGCACAGGGAGTAGATGAGATGGGTAAGGGTGACATCAGAAGCCGTCGCGGCAAGATTTATAACGGTTCTTTCGGCAAGACGCGCCCAAAGGATCCAGCACGCGCCAAAAAGCGCGCAGCGAAGAAGACGGCTAAGTAATCAGCGCTGCGACCGGTGCCTCACGACCAGGTCGATATCAAGCGTTGATAGGCGAATAAAACGGGCCTGCCGGAAACGGCGGGCCCTTTTGTATTACCGCGCGTGTCCGAGCCGACCTCTCGCCAGTAGCGTCGCCCCGACAATCAGCGCGAGCGCGGCTGCGAGAAACGGAGCGCCTGGAGTGGGATCAGGGCGCGCCGTGGCGAAGGTGAATAGATGCGTCATGCTCCACGGCACCAAAATCGCTGTGAAGCTGACGATACCGGCGATCGCACCCTGTAGTTCACCTTGCGCATTAGCCGGAACGGCTCTCGACAAAATGGCGCGGATCGAAGGCATGGTGAGTCCAATAAGACAAGCAAGCGGGACACTTGCGAAAAACCAGCCCGGCGTAGGTGCATAAGCGTAACCCAGAAAGCCGATGGCGCCGCCGACAAGACCAA
Source organism: uncultured Acidibacter sp. (assembly GCA_964609065.1). Taxonomy (GTDB): domain Bacteria; phylum Pseudomonadota; class Gammaproteobacteria; order Steroidobacterales; family Steroidobacteraceae; genus UBA964. The sequence goes on from CAZSRB010000014.1 coordinate 30,577, forward strand.
TGAGTGCTGTTCGGTATTCGCCAAATTGTTTGCTCATCCGGCCGACGAGCCCCCCCTGAACCACCGCTGTACCCAAGCCGAGTACCGCCAAAGATAAGCCGACCTCGCGCTCGGTCCAGTCAAATTTCGCCATCGTCATCCAGGTGAAGGTGGAAGGCAATGTGTCATGTCCAATTTGATACATGAATAATACGAGTAGCAAAATAGCGGCGCCTGGGATCACGCGCATCGAGCGTAGTGCGCCGAGCACATTTGCGCGTCGAAGTGAAAACTCTCGTCGTTTGTCTAGCGGGAGTGTTTCGCGTAATACCAAAAATGCAATCAAAAAATTGATAGCTGTAAAGATGGCTGCAGCAAAAAAAGGTACGCGAGAGCCATAAGCGCCTAATAGGCCGCCAATGATAGGGCCCACGATAAAGCCCATGCCCCAGGCTGCGCCATTTAGACCAAAATATTTAGCGCGATTTTCCGCTGGGATAACATCTGCAACAACCGCATTGGCGGTGGCAAAGGTCGCGCCTGCAATGCCCGCCACTAAGCGCCCGAGAAATAACCAGGCGAGGGTAGGGGCCCAGCCCATCAACACATAATCGACTGCCAGTGCCGCTAGGGAAGCCAATATAATAGGTCTTCGGCCGAATCTATCACTAAGATTTCCAAGGATTGGGGAAAACAAAAACTGCATACTGGCGTAGGTTAAGGTGAGCCATCCGGCAATCGATGCTGCTTCAGCTAGGCCTAGTCCTGAAAGTTGCATGACCAGTTGTGGAGCTACGGGGATAATGATGCCGATCCCCATAGAATCAATGAATAAAGCCATCGCAATGATAGGCAGTACTCGTTTCTTTGATTCAGTATCGATGGTCACGTAATGCCTCGTTCTCGAGCGCGACGATAATCTAGAACGATTTCTAGGGCGCTGCGATGCGGTGAGGGCAAATCTTTATCGCTGGTCGCTAGCGGGGTGGTGCGGCTACCCCAACGTACAAGGTGTGCGCAGAAAGTCAGTCCACCGCCAAAAGCCGGCATCAGGAGTGTGGCATGCGGCTTAATTCGTCCAGCCTCTAGTGCTTCGCATAGTGCTACCGGTACGGTGGCTGCGGACATATTGCCGTAACGATGGACATTCACGAACACTCGATCCATGCCAATGCCAGCGCGCTTGGCGACCGCTTCAATAATTCGAAGATTGGCTTGATGAGGTACCACGAGATCAATGTCCTGCGTCTGGATCCCTGCGCGACGGAGTACGTCCTCGCAAGCTAACCCCATCCCCGTGACAGCTTTTTTGAAAATCTCCTGCCCTTCAAACTGCCACTCAGTGACTCCAGCGAGTCTTCCGCTGTGAACGTAGGCACCTCCAATGCCATGGATTCTAAGAATTTCGCGCGCGTCACCATAGCAACCGAGCTTTTCGAGCAACACACCTTCCTCTTGATCGGTAGCTTGCAAGATCACTGCTGCGGCGCCATCGCCAAAAAGTACAGACACGTTGCGATCATCCCAGTCCATGTACGGGGAGATGCGTTCGGCGCCTACCACCAGAGCGTTACGTACAACGCCTGTACGAATGAGTGCGGTTGCAGTGGAAAGCCCATATAAAAAACTGGTGCATGCGGTATTCAAATCGAGTGCTGCGCAGGATCCAGCGCCGAGGCGCGCCTGCAGGCCTGAAGCCATGTTGGGACACTGATCATCATGGGTGGTGGTACCAAAGACGATGAGATCAAGATCTGCAGCCTCTAAGCCCGCACAGGCGAGGGCTCGAGCGGCTGCCACTTCTGCCATATCGGCGAGTAGACAGTCGGCGATACGGCGCGCTGCGATCCCCGTGCGCGAGACGATCCAATCATCTGAGGTGTCTAGAAAGCTTGCTAGATCCGCGTTGGTCAAAACCCCGTGCGGGAGACACTTTCCCCAGCCGGTAATGCCTGCATATGCCATATCCCCTCCGGCTTATTGGAAGCCCGCTTGCGGAGAATACACCGTCGCGATACCGGTTCCGACAGTTGGCCAAGCCGGACGATTTCTGCCGAAGGCCGAGAAGTGCTCTGACATAGTCCGCAAACAATATTTCAGGACCACTGAACGGGGGAGCAGTCATGTGGATGCCGCCATTGGAAGACGCTTGGCAAGGCAAGGTGCTGTTTTACGAATTAGTGTTCGGCACTTGGACGGTCTATATGTTCTTGGTCTGGATGTGGCAGAGCATCCTGCGCGAACCGCTCGATGAGTGGCGGTACGCCATGATTACGTTTTTGGGTGCGGGGGCTTTTTGGATCAATCATTATTTTTTATATGCCCCAAAGCCCACATGGCTCATTCTGATTAATCTTTATACGGTGTTTTTTGTTTGGGCTTATTGGCGCCTTGCTATCAAGGGCCGTGAGCGAAGTCGTGGTTGGAGAGCAGCCGCATTACTGAGCTCCATCGTTTTTACCGTCGCGTTCATTGCTTTTGAGCAGCTTGCACGTTACGGGGTTGAGCAATGGGGTATGCACGAATTTTGTTGGATGAGTCTCTCTTTCTTAGGCTTTATTGCGCTGATTGCTTGGCGCGGCCGCAGCACCGTTGTACCAAAGCCTATCGCGCCGCCGCTCTTCCCCAAGCCAAAGTGGCGTGGCTTGGGGGGCAATATGTAGCTGTGAGTACGGAGGCGAGCGTGGTGTAACGCCAGCACGCTCGCTACGGTTACAGCGACGTGAGCACCTCAAGCGAGACGCGTTCGGCGGACTCCAGCGCGCCCTCCATGCCGCGACTACCGACGGAGGTATGCTCGCCGCAAAAGAATAGGCGCTGGTGGGGTTTTGCTAGCGCAGCGCGTAGCTCGGTGACTTGACCTGGTTTGAAGATGGCCCAATCACCTGCGGAGAAGGGATCAGTGGTCCATGAGTGGGTGGCGACGACTTCAAGCTGACCCTTCGATGCAGGTCGGAGTCGGGCGAACTCTGAAAGCACAAGTTGTTTGCCCGCCTCGACGCCGAAGCGATCGATATAGAGACCATTGAGTCCGCGGCACCACACGGTGAGACTCGTGATTTCGTCATCACGGGTGCCAAATCTTTGAGGCAGCACGAGACCGAGTGGACCATCCGTCCACATCCCAGGCGACAAGCCGTCACTCTCCCAAAAGGGGCGCTTAGCCACCAAATGAAACTGGGTGATGGGAATGTAACCGAGTGTATGAATCGCTTTATGTTGCGTCGGCTCCGGTAGGGGTGTGATGGCCACATTGCGAAGAGTCGAAAAGGGCATCGAGCACACCACCGCCTTTGCCCGATGTACCCGTCCGTCAGCCGTGGTGACCGATGCGCTACCGGGGGTGGTGTCGATTGCAACTACGGTCTGGTTGAGTAGCAGATCGCCTTTGAGACGGGCAGCCATGGCCATCGGTAGGCGTTGATTGCCGCCTTTGAACACACCGACGAGTAATCCCGGCGGAACGCCAGGTGTTGTGGCTTGGGCCGCCGGCGCATTCCCGGCTGGCGCGTTGGATGCGCCCGTGCGAGAGAACGCCATGATGGCGCCACGATTCACTTTCTGCCAGTAGTCTGAAAATGCTTGTTGTAACAACGACACGTCGTACGCAGTCGTACCGTAAGCGATGTTGGTATTGAACCCAAGATCGATCATTTCATTGGTCGCGCCATGTCCCGTCAGAAAGTCGTGTACGGAGATATCATGTTTGGCGTGCTTGGGATCATGCCAATTTTCCAAATCCGTAAACGGCAGATGCTTCTGAAACATCGCATCCGACCACGTCCATGGTAACTTTTGGCGCATCTCGCCTTGGAAGGGATTTCGCGGGTGGCTTTCCCATGCTCGAGTATCCACACGCTCGCCACCTAAGAAAAACTCTTGCCCCAGGCGACTTCCAAAGAGTCGTGGCGCCAAATTGACGACCTCTACGCCACTACGGTTCGCTGCTGCGATACAGCGGCCATACGCATTGGCGATGGTATTGCCGCCCACTTCCGGATTCCCCGGCACATCAAACAGCGAGTACACGCGGCCGCCAACTCGATTACGCCCCTCCAGTACGCGCACTCGAAGGCCATTTTCTTCAAGGGTCAGAGCGCTTTCCAAACCGGATAGGCCTGCGCCAATCACAATGACATCTAATTCTTTGTCCGTTGCGGTATAGGCAAATCGGGATGCGCTCGCGGCCGTTGCAAGAGCGACGGAAGAAGCGACAAACTGGCGACGATTCAGGCTCATTCCAAACCCCCCTGCAGCGTACACTGCAAAACGTGAGACTCCGTGATGGAGCCAATCAGCAGCATATCGTTATGGACGGCCCCAACACTACCGGCCGATATCAACTCCCCGTTATTGAAATGTGCTGTCAACCACTCACCGGCGAGCAGATCGTCGGCTGCGGTGCCACGGTCATCGGGGAGGAGCTCGGACCGAGGGCGATATTGCATGATCAAGGACGGCGATCGGTGATCCGCATCACCAAAATGTCTGACGAGGTCCAAGAGTTTCGGATGGACTGCCACCCAGAGCAATCCTGCGGCATCGATATGAATATTGTCTGGCGAGCCTGGCGTCGGTAAATGACCAATGATCTCTATATCACCCGTGCCAGCATTCCGCTCAAAAACAGCGATTTGCTTACCCAGTGTCTCCGCCGCAAAAAGCCAACGACCATCGGGACTCATACCCAGACCCACGCCTGTTTTGACCCCAGTTGCGACGACACGAGCTTGTTCAGCCTCAGGCTGAGTGCTATCAAAATAAACTACGGTTGAAAGACCGCTACGAAACAGTGTCTCGCGCAAGCGCTCAAAGCCGTTAGTCGCGCCTTTATCATTGACTAAATAAAATTGACTAGGACCTGTCGCAACAATAGCGTTAGGCGACTGGAAGAGGGGGCTCGAAAAAGACGCGACGGGTAAAAAAAGCCCGCCCGATGACGGTTGCTCGAAGACCTCGATAACGTGAGTTCCGTCTGGGGGGTGACTGATCACGAAAAGACGGTAGCTGCCGTCACCCATCGGATAGAGGGACATGCCGTGTGGGCGAAAACCTACGGGGATTGATCCGAGCGCTGAGAGGGGGGCGGCATCCGGATCATTAAGATCGAGGATACCAATATCGCCATCTTTGACAGGGCCGCTGATGAGTCCACGTCGATCGAGCAAAGATAAAAATGCGAGCCCACGCGAGCGATCAATCTGGATATCTTCTGAGCTTGCGCTTAACGGCAGACTCCGACATCGCTGGTCAGTGGCGGGCGGTAGTTCCGCAAACCAGCTACCGAAGCGAAGGAAATCAAAAACTACTAATGCAAGGAGTAGGGCCGCGACGGCAAGCGCCCAAGCAATCCGACGTAATACAATTTTGAGAGCGCTAGTATTGTTCGAGGACACTACCGAACCCCCAAATCGAATCGTCAATGCCGCTGCGACGAAGCGCGTCCCAATAGGTAATGGCATTGATGGCGAGCACAGGCTTTGCGAGCCAGCGCTCTGCCTCTGCACAAATCCGAATCGCTGCTAAGTTGGTGCCAACTTGCACGATGGCGTCGATGTCTTCGCCATCGAGCTCTTGTAAGCTGCTGCGAACTCGCTCGGCCGGCGTATGCGCAATTTGTACAGGTGATGGACACTTAAGGCCAATGAGTCGACGAACTTCGAAACCCGCTTCCTCAAAATATTGCTGGACCTGCTCGTCACCACGTGGTTGGTGAGGGGTTAGTATCGCAATCCGTTGGGCTCCTAGTCTGCGCAGAGCCGCGGTCGTCGCGGTAGACCCCATGGAGACACCCACTCCCGCTCTTTCGGTCAATTCGGCTTGTAAAGCATCCGCGCTTTTGACGCCGCCCCAAAAAGCTTCGAGCGCAACACCCATGATGACGTGGGTAGGCTGGCAGGTCATGACTTGATCAATTGCGGTGCGCATCCCCTCTCGCATCGCCTGCACGTGTTCCATGAACGCTTGCTCGCTAGTCAAGGGTCTTTCTTTGATACTGATACGAGCAATGTGATTGGTGACGCCGTAAGGGCGTAGCTGTTCCGACTCAGGCTGACAGCTGGTATTAGTAGAGGGCACCACCAGAGCGATTCGCCCACGAAAGCCAAGTTGATCTGTCATGGTGAGTACGTACTCCCGCCGTCTACCGTCAAGGAAGTGCCGCTCATGTGCGCCGCAGCATCCGAAGCCAAAAAAATCACATGACGTGCGACTTCATCTGCGGTCGCAAGACGTTGCAGCGCTGCACGACGTAGAAACTCCGCCTCGGCTGCCTCTACGGTGATGCCTTCACGCTCGGCAGCTTGCTGCATGAGGTTCTGCCACCGGGGGGATTGCACAGGTCCAGGGTTCACAGCATTGATGTGGACCCCGTGGGGACCCAGCTCCTTCGCGAGTCCATGTACCACCG
>CAZSRB010000015.1:0-34142 GCA_964609065.1 uncultured Acidibacter sp.
AACCGCAATCTTGCCATCATGCACGACGACTCGCTCAACCGCCTTATTAACACCGTTGATCACGATACGCATTTTCTTTTGCTGATCAACCGACCAGGATCACGACGCCCAAGACGACGAATACGAGGGCGACTACGCTATGCACAACCCGCATGGGTAATTTTTGTGCGGCCACTTCACCCAGATAAACAGCCGGCACATTGGCAATCATCATGCCCAAAGTGGTCCCGACGACCACCGCAACCAAAGAGCTGTAGTGGGCGGCCAACGCGACGGTGGCGATCTGGGTCTTATCGCCCATTTCGACGAAAAAAAAGGCCACTAGCGTGGTCACAAAAACGCCGTAACGGGCAGGCTTATCCTCGTCGTCATCCAACTTATCGGGGATGAGCATCCACGCGGCCATCGCGATAAACGAGATTCCCAGTATCCAGCGCAGCAGCTCCTCACCCAACGCTGACGCAATCCAAGCGCCGACCACTCCTGCGACAGCGTGGTTCGCAATCGTCGCCAGCAATATGCCCAAAATAATTGGCACTGGCTTTCGGTACCGGGCCGCCAGTACTAACGCGAGTAACTGAGTTTTATCACCGATTTCTGCGAGCGCGACGACACCAGTGGAAACCAGAAACGCTTCAATCATATTGATAGATAGTTCGCGAACGGTAACTTAACGTCACTCAAACATTGAAGCGAAAATGCATGACGTCGCCCTCGCGTACGAGATACTCTTTACCTTCGAGGCGTAACTTGCCCGCTTCTTTCGCGCCTTGCTCCCCTTTGAGTGTCACGTAATCGTCAAACGCGATGACCTCGGCGCGAATAAATCCGCGCTCAAAATCTGTATGAATGACCCCTGCAGCTTGCGGTGCGGTTGCCCCTTTTTTGACCGTCCACGCCCGTACTTCTTTTTCGCCTGCCGTAAAGTAGGTTTGTAGGCCGAGCAAAGAATAGCCAGCGCGTATTACTCGATCGAGCCCGGGCTCACTTAAACCGAGCTCGGCTAAAAATTCGGCACGATCAGCATCCTCAAGCTGCGAAATCTCAGCCTCGATGGCCGCGCAGACGGCGACCACTTGCGCGCCCTCTTGGGCTGCCAGCGCCTGCACAGACTCCAGCATGGGATTCTGATCAAACCCGCCCTCTTCAACATTCGCGATGTAGAGCACGGGCTTCCAGGTCAGTAACTGCATGTCACGAACGATAGGACGCTCGGTCTCATCAAAGGAAAGACTCCTTGCAGGCTTACCAGCGTTCAATGCATCGCGCACGCGACGAATGACTTCGCGCGCTTTCACCGCCTCTTTGTCTTGCGCCTTGGCGGCTTTTTCCGCACGGGCGAGTGCTTTTTCAGCGGTCTCAAGATCTGCTAGGGCGAGTTCCGTATTGATGATCTCAATATCTTCGAGCGGTGCGATTCGCCCAGCCACGTGAACAATATCCTCATCCACAAAACAGCGGACCACATGGGTAATCGCATCCACTTCACGGATATTGGCCAAAAATTTATTACCGAGTCCCTCACCCGTCGAGGCGCCTTTGACGATGCCGGCGATATCGACAAACTCAACGGTGGTGGGGATCACCCGCTCCGGGTGAACAATCTCTGCCAACTGCTGTAGCCGCGGGTCTGGCACCGGGACAATGCCAACGTTGGGATCGATCGTGCAGAACGGGTAATTTTCAGCGGCGATCGCCGCGCGCGTGAGCGCATTGAACAAGGTGGACTTTCCCACGTTCGGCAAACCCACGATGCCGCACTTGATACCCATAACTTACTGCCCTCTTGCCCCGTCTGTGGGCGATGATGTGATCGGCGCTCGCGTACGACTGTGCAACGCTTGCATGGCCTTCTCAGCCCCCTCGATCAAAAATATGCTGACTGCGTCGAGCGACGCTGCGATCGCCTCGTCTAAGGATCGCTCATCCTCTTGAGAGGCCCGATTCAATACGTAATCGAGCACCTGATCCTTGTGCCCCGGATGCCCAATCCCCAAACGCAAACGCCAGAAGTCGGCGCCGATCTGCGAAATCGTATTACGCAAGCCGTTATGCCCACCATGACCACCCGCGAACTTCAGCCGCGCGGCACCCACCGGTAAATCGAGCTCATCATGAACCACCAAAATCTCAGCTGGCTCGATGCGATGGAATCGGGATAGCGCCCCAATCGACTCGCCACTGAGGTTCATGAACGTCTGAGGTTTCAGTAGCCACAATGCCTCTGCAGCACCGCTCACCCGCACTCGAGTCAGCTCACCGCGAAACTTGGACTCCTCACGCCACCCTGCGCCACAACGCTCAGCCAAAGCGTCCGCCCACCAAAAGCCCACGTTATGTCGCGTATGCCGGTACTTCGGACCTGGATTACCCAGTCCGACCAGTAGCCGCAGCGGCATCTTGGAGAGTTGAGGCACCGAAGCACATCGGCGGGACCGACAGGCCCCGCCGATGACGCAGGTCTTACTTAGCCGCCGTGGCCGCGGCACCCTCGGCCGCAGCGGGCGTCTCAGGTTCGTTGGCGCGCGGGTTGGTCATCGAGACCACCACCTCGTCACGACCCTGCAGGACGATGGTTGCGATAGCACCTTCCGGAAGAGGAATATCTGATACGTATTTGATTTCGTTCAGATTCATCTGCGAAAGGTCGAGGACAATTTCCTCGGGCAGGTCTTTGGGGAGACACTGCACTTCGATGTCGGTCAAACGATGCGAGACCAGTCCGCCCTGCAACTTCACGCCCGGCGACACCGCTTCACCTCGGAAGTGAATGGGCAGCCGGATGCGGATCTTCTCGGTCTCGACCACGCGCTGAAGGTCAACGTGCAAGACCTGATTTTTAGCCGGATGCATCTGCAGGTCTTTGAGGATCACCGGCTGCAGCGCATCACCCACTTTGATGCCTAGAATCGTGGAGTAGAACTTCTCGTTCTCGACCAGGGTGATCAGCTTTTCGTGCTTGAGTGACAGCGACTGAGGAGCCGCTTGACCCCCGTACAGAATAGCCGGTACTTGGCCTGCGCGACGCAGGCGGCGGCTCGCACCTTTGCCTTCGTCGTTGCGCAGATCCGCAACCAGTTCAAAAGAGATTTTCATGACTATAACTCCTGAAGTGTGAAAGATCCGTCCCGCGACCAGAACGGTTAATCGACGTACAGCGAACTCACGGACTCCACGTCACGTATTCGCCGTATCGTCTCGCCAAGCAAACCCGCCACCGAAAGCTGACGAATTTGCCCGCATGCTTGAGCTTGCTCGCTGAGTGGGATGGTATCGGTGACCACCAACTCATCCAGCGCTGAGCCCGAAATCCTCTCCACCGCCTTGCCCGAGAGCAAAGCATGGGTAATGTAGGCCACCACCCTAACCGCGCCCTCATCTTTGAGCGCTTGGGCCGCCAGGCATAAGGTTCCTGCGGTATCGACCATATCGTCGATCAGCACACAGGTCTTCCCCTCCACATCACCGATGATATTCATGACCTTTGACTCGTTGGGTCGCGGTCGACGCTTATCGATGATCGCCAACTCCACATCATCCAATCGCTTAGCCAAGGCCCGAGCACGCACCACCCCGCCCACATCGGGAGAGACCACGATCATGTTCGCGTAGCCCTGCTTCCAGGCATCCCCCAATAAGACCGGCGAGGCGTAGACGTTGTCGACTGGAATATCAAAGAAACCTTGGATCTGCTCGGCGTGTAAATCGACGGTTAGCACGCGATCAATCCCTGCCCCGGCGAGCATATTGGCGACCAATTTGGCAGAGATGGCCGAGCGCGTCGCGCGCGGCCGTCGATCTTGGCGTGAATAGCCCATGTAGGGCACGACGGCCGTAACGCTCGCTGCTGAGGCGCGGCGACAGGCATCCGCCATGATCAAGAGCTCCATAAGATGATCGTTGACTGGCGGTGAGGTCGGCTGAACCAAAAACACATCGCGACCGCGTACGTTTTCCATCAATTCAACATTGACTTCGCCGTCGCTGAATCGACCCACCACCGAACGACCGAGCGGCACGCGCAGGTGCCGAGCGATATCCTGCGCCAATGCCGGGTTGGCATTGCCGGAAAACAGCACCATCGTTTGATCGTCCACGCGGCCCTCTCCCAAAACGGCAAGCCGTCAATTGGCTGGGGTGGAAGGACTCGAACCTCCGAATGGCGGGATCAAAACCCGCTGCCTTACCACTTGGCGACACCCCAGCAGACGGTGCAATCGACTGATCAGTCGAGTCTCGACTCCAGCGGCGAGCATTGCAGACCTTGCACTACCCATGCTCGCCAACCCGCCGGCACCTCCGCTAGCACACGTTCGGCCTCAGCACGAGCGTGAAAGCGAGCGAAAATGCAGGCTCCGGTACCGGAGAGCCGCGCTGTAGCGTAAGCCCCTAACCAGTTCAATGCCCGCGCGACCTCAGGGTAACGCTGGCGAACAACCGGCTCAAAGTCATTACGCCCCTCATCGATCAAGCCCTCTATTGTGAGCACCGGTGAATTTCGTGTCAATTCAGGGGCCTGGAATATCTCTCGGGTGGAAATGGTGACCGGCGGCTGAAGTACGAGATACCAGTGATTTGGCAACTCCGCTGGCACTAAAACCTCGCCACGACCTCGGCCGTAGGCCGATTGACCGTGTATGAACACGGGAACATCCGCCCCCAAGCGCAAGCCCAATTCAGCGAGCGCGCGCCGATCCAGCTTCAATCCCCACAAGTGGTTCAATACGCGCAGACTGGTCGCCGCATCCGAGCTACCTCCACCGAGCCCACCGCCCATGGGAATGCGTTTTCGGACCCGGATTCGTACGCCTGGTAAGGACGCACCCGCGGCGCCCGCCTGCTCACGCAGTAGCCGCCCGGCACGGACACACAAATCGTCATCCATCGCCACCTGCTGCAGAGCGCCAGACTCGGCACCTTCATCATCAACCCGAAGGATGCGCGGATCATCCGTGAGTTCAAACGAAAGCTCATCACACAGATCAATGATTTGGAACAGCGTCTGCAAATCATGATAACCATCGTCTCGCCGACCCGTGACGTGTAACCAAAGATTCAATTTCGCAGGTGCGGGCCACCACTCGATCGGTAGCCTTGGGTCGAGCGCGTGATTCACGTTGAGCCCTCTCGGACCGAGGCTCCGACCGTCGGCACCGCTAAGGTCGTGGTACCCCAGCTTTCAATAAAAATCTTGAGCTGCACGGCCTCGTGCCGTACCTCCAAAAGACTCGGCATCCTTAATGACGTGCCGGGTACAGAGGTATAACGCTGCAAGCCAATCCGCCACCCCTGCTGCTCAAAGCTTCGCGGCAAGCCCAAGTCCCACTCATCCATGGGGCTGAGTCCTGCGACAGGCAATCTTGGATCGGGAATACCGAGCAACCAATATCGCAAAGATTTGACCGGCACCTCAAAGCCCAACGCGTCATTGAGTCGTTGCTCAACGTCCTCGGTCATCGTCAAATCAAGGCCACCGATGCCGAGTGGGCTGGTTAGATTTAGGCGGCTTAGCGCTCCGTTCTGAGACCACACGAGTCGTGCTGTCACCACCTCATCACCACGGACTGCCGAGACACGCGCGCGCAAAGAATAACGATCCCACTCAGCAAGCGCGGCCGCGCGCGCCGGCCATTGAATGGGTAAGGTGCGGCTCGGTAAGTCTACGCGTGGTGACCAGGTCGCACAGGCCGATAAGAAAGCGCAGCCCGCCACAACCCCCGTATGGCGTAATAGACGAACCCAAGACATCATCGGTCGCATCCGTTGGCCTGAATTCTCAGGGGGCTTCATCCAAGAATTGATCGATTGTACGACGCACCAGTGCTGAATCTGGGGCAGCCTGGAGTGCTCGCCGCCACAGTCGACGCGCCGTCTCTTGCTCACCCTGCACCCATAAAAGCTCGCCAAGGTGCGCCGCGATCTCAGGCTCGCGCGACAATCGCCACGCGCGCTCCAATGCGGGCTTTGCTGCTTTTAGTTTGCCACGGCGATAAAGGACCCATCCGAGACTATCGAGAAAGGCGGCATTGTCGGGTCGCTGCTCTAAGGCCTGCCGTATCAGGCGCTCGGCACGTCGCAGGTCCTGACCACGATCTGCAAGCGTGTACCCGAGAGCATTCAAAAGTCCTGCATCCTCTGGACGTGAAACCAGCAAGGCTTCAAATTCTTTGATTGCCGAGGAAGTATCGCCCGCTAAGTCATGGACGATAGCGCGCTGATAACGCAAGTCGTGATGATCAGGATAATGCTCAAGGGCAGCCTCTAAGCTCTTCAATGCGAGCTCAAAACGACCCGACTCTGCCAGTACCCGCGATCGGGTGACCTCTATCGAAACCGAATCATTGCGACCTGCCCGCGCCCAATCATCAAAGAGCGACTGGACCTGCGCCTCATCGCCTTGCGCGAGCAGCCAACGGGCCGCCCGCGCTCGCGGCGCAAGTCCCGCGCCCGCGGCAATCAGCTGCTGATAGCCTTGTAGTGCCTTGTCCGAGTCTCCGCGCCTCTCTGCGAGCACCGACAAATAATAAATAGCCTCACCCGATCCTTGATCGCGCTCAAGTCGAGCTCGCCACAAAGATTCAGCTAGTGCCCACTGCCCTTGCTGCTGCGCGAGCAAAGCAAGACGTCGATCCGCCTCATGTACGATGGCCGATACGGACGCTTCACTGGCTAACCGTTGGATCTCCTGCAGGAGCGAACGGGCATCTTCCAGCCGATCCAAAAAGATCAAAACATCGACAGCTGCAAACGCATGATCGCGCGGATCGGCTCTGGCCAACATGCCCGCTTCGGCAAGTGCAGCATCGACGTCGCCGAGCGCAGCGTTAACGCTCGCCGACAATCGTACGAGCCGCGCGTCGGGCGCGATACCCGCCTCGCGCGCCGCATCAATCAAAAGCCGACACTGTTGCAGGTTATCCGCATTACAGGCCATCCGTGCCAGCGCGCCCAAAGTATTCGGTGCCACGACGGAGCGATCAACCAGCGGATTGAGTACCTGCCAAGCGGCATCGACCGCCTGCCCCTCTGCCAGCGAAGGAATAATGTCCTCCCAGGCAAGCTCCGGGTCCACATCAGGCTTGGCGATCAACTCACCAAAGGCGCGCCGCGCCTCAGCCAACCGCCAAGTTTCCAAGGCGACCACACCGACCAAACGCAAGGCCTCGGGATTTTCCGGATCGAGCACCCACAGTCGCTCAGCCGCCTGCCACGCCGCAGGCATGTGATGGCAGGCACGGGCGACCTCGATCGCACGCACCGCGGTCCTCGGATCCCGATCCGCCATCGCCTCCAAGACATACCCCTCAGAGGCCGTACGGCAATCACCGGCCATGAGCGCCTCATCGTGGGTCGACATGGCACCCTGATCGGCTTCATTCGCCAAGCCTGATAGGGCCCAGATCCCACCGACCAGTGCAGCCACCACTCTGCTGGCTCGTCGCACACAGGTGCGCGCTGCCACCTTCGCGATACTCGAAGGAGCGGCGACTTTTGGGGCCTTATCTCGCTGATCCATCATTATCTCCGCACTATAACTTGTCAGCCCGCGCGCCGACCTAGAGAATCGCGCCCACCCATGAAAACATCCATTCGCGAACGCCTACAGCGGCAATACGAACGCCACGAGGAAATAGGCCGTCAATTGGCTGACCCCGCGCTCGATGGCGGCTCGAATCAGTTTCGCGATCTCTCCATGGAGTTTGCAAAATTAGATGGGCTGGCGGCGAGTTATCGCGCCTATCTGCAAACCGAACAAGAGCAGACTGCCGCCGCGGAACTGAGCCGAGATGAGGATCCCGAGATGCGGGCGCTTGGCGAGGAGGAGCAACAGCGACTCTCCGCGTTACTGGAGCAGCAGGAACTCGAGCTGCGGCGGCTCTTAATCCCCGCAGATCCGCGTGATGGCCTCAATGTTTATCTCGAAATACGCGCTGGAACCGGTGGCGATGAGGCGGCTATCTTCGCGGGTGATCTACTGCGCATGTATGCACGCTATGCAGAACGGCGCGGTTGGACGGTCGAAACCCTCAATGAAAACCCAGGCGAACATGGTGGCTTTCGCGAGGTGATCTGTAAAGTGAGCGGCGCACAGGTTTTTGCTCAGCTTAAATTTGAGTCCGGTACCCACCGAGTCCAACGGGTACCGGCGACCGAAGCGCAAGGACGAATCCACACCTCTGCAGTGACCGTTGCCATTCTGCCGGAGCTCGGTGAACTCGAAGCGGTGGAACTCAATCCGGCGGATTTGCGTATCGATACCTTTCGCGCCTCGGGCGCGGGAGGTCAGCATGTCAACAAAACCGACTCGGCTGTACGTATCACGCACATCCCGACGGGCGTGGTGGTGGAGTGTCAGGATGAACGCTCACAACACAAAAACCGTAGTCGAGCGATGTCTTTGTTGAAAGCCAAGCTGCAAGCGGCCGAACAAGAAAAACGAGCGAGTGACCAAGCGCGTAGCCGCAAACTACAGGTCGGTAGCGGCGATCGCTCAGAGCGAATCCGTACCTATAATTTTCCGCAAGGACGCGTGACCGATCACCGAATCAATCTCACGCTCTACCAACTGGATGCGCTGATGAACGGTGAGCTCGACCCCTTGATCGGCCCGCTCTCGCAGGAATATCAAAGCGAGCTATTGGCTGAGCTTTGACGCCTTGCAGTAAGTAGCGACTCATGTGCAACGGCCATGGCGGAGGCGAACGGCATGTACAGCGCGCCTAACATGCCGCCAATCACGCTCATTATCGCCTGCCCTAGCGCATCGTTAGTGATCGCACCTTGACCCGCCAGCAAACTCAACTCAAATATCAATAGACCGAGTAAGTTACCGACGACAAATAGGGCCATGATTCCAATTAAGGTCAGTAGCAATCCCTTAGCTAAGATCCACCATTGGCCTCGCGCAGACTGTAGGCAACCATCGATCAGAACACGCGCTGAACCCTCGCGACTGACCACCGCAGGTAGCACCAGCCAACCGACCACCAAAAGATAGATACCCGGTATGACGAGTGCCAGCGAGCCGATCGCGATCAGTACCGACATCAAAGTAAGCGCTTGGCTAGCGGGCAGTAGGGCCTTCACTGCCGCAAGCATCGCCGCACCGACCGTCGTAGAGCGCCCGATTAAGCGCATCGCCTGACGGTGCATGATAAATAGCCAGGCCCAAAGATTGATCAGAATAGCGGTTGCCATCAGCAGCCACCAGCCCACATCTTTGCTCTCGTTGAGGGCTAAAGGTAAACCTTGCCAAGCGGCATAAGCAGCGGGCAATTGGCCCGCCAGCACCGCAAACAGCGCCGCCGGGAGTGTCACCCACCACGAGTCGAGAAAGAGATCCACGCCGAGCAGCAAGGGATCTCGCGAAGAGGCATACTGGGTCATTACGCTGCGCACTCTATCACCCTCAACCCACACACGCGTTCATGACTGCTCACTCCTCGCGTCCCGGTTTAACGCTGGCAACCGCCATCGCCGACATCAGCACCGCGCTCGGGCGGACCGACTCCCAACTGCAGAATCTCGACAGCCTTGACCGACTCCGCGAAGCTGAAACCTTAGCGCTGACCGCGCTAGGGCTTAACCGATCAATTCTCTACCAGCACCCCGATCGCGAACTGAGTGTCGCAGAGCAAGCGTTACTCGCCGATTGGACGCGTCAGCGCCAAGACGGGATGCCACTCGCCTATTTAAGCGGGCATCGTGAATTTTGGTCGTTATCGTTACAGGTCACCCAAGATGTGCTGATTCCACGCCCTGAAACGGAACTTCTCGTGGAGCGCGCGCTGCAATGCGGAGAGATTCTCTCTCGGACGCTGACTCGCCCCCTTCGCGTGCTCGAACTCGGCACCGGCTCAGGCGCCATCATTCTCGCACTTCGCAAGGAACAAGCACGATGGAACCTGACGGCGGTCGATCTGTCCTCAGCAGCGTTAGCGGTTGCTCAAAGAAATGCGCAAACACTCGCTCTAAATAATATCGAATTTCTGCATGGCAATTGGTTTGAGCCGGTTGGACAACGGCTCTTTGATCTTATTATCAGTAACCCCCCCTACGTGGCGGCCGACGATCCCTGTCTGCAACGAGACTCCCTGAAGTATGAACCCAGTCTCGCACTGACACCGGGCGCTGATGCGATGCATGACTTGCGTCACCTGATCACTCGCGCAGCCGGCCACTTATCGCCCGGAGGCTGGCTACTGCTCGAACACGGTCACACCCAAGCTAACGACGTATGCGCAGAACTACTAACGAGGGGTTACACTGACGTCCAGTCTCATCGGGATCTCGCTGGTCAATGGCGCGCATCCGAGGGCCGTATCCCTTCCTGACGTGAGGACGCAATACCATGTTGACTTTTTCCACCAGTGCCGGTGAATTTACCGTTGAATTATTTGAAGCTGAGGCCCCTGAAACCAGCGCAAACTTTTTGCGCTATGTGGATGAGGGTTTCTTTGCAGGCACCCTCTTTCATCGCGTCATCCCAGGGTTCATGATTCAAGGCGGCGGCTTCAGCGCGGGATTGGAGCATAAGGAAGGGCATGACCCGATCCGCAACGAGGCCAGTAATGGCGTTGCCAACACTCGTGGCACGCTCGCGATGGCCCGCACCAGCGACCCACACAGCGCGACATCGCAGTTTTTTATCAATCTGGTCGATAACGACTTTTTGAATCAAAGCCCCGGTAACGCAGGCTATGCCGTTTTTGGCCGAGTCACCGCAGGCATGGAGGTGGTGGATGCGATCGCGCAACAACCCACCACGCGACGCCGCGGCCATGACGACGTCCCCGAGGAGGATGTGGTGATTGTCTCGGTGGTGCGTACCGATCAGCCTGCGGGGTCATAACCCAGGTTGGGGGCGAGCCATCGCTCGGCCTGCTCCAAGGTGACGCCTTTACGCGCAGCGTAATCGACGACTTGATCTCGGTCGATTTTGCCGACAGCAAAGTAATGACTATCCGGGTGACCGATGTACCAGCCACTGACCGATGCGGTCGGATACATGGCAAAACTTTCGGTGAGCGTAATACCCGTGCGTCGCTCCACATCGAGCAACTGCCATAACTTGGCTTTTTCGCTGTGGTCTGGGCAGGCGGGATAACCGGGAGCGGGACGAATGCCCCGATACGCTTCGTCGATTAATTCGCGGCTCGTCAGCTGCTCGGTGGTGGCGTAACCCCAAAACTCTCGACGCGCGCGCTCATGGAAAAACTCCGCTGCCGCCTCGGCAAAACGATCGGCAAGCGCTTTGAGCATAATGCTCGAATAGTCATCGTGTGCACGCTCAAAGCGCTCAATAACCGACTCGATACCGACTCCGGCTGTGACCGCAAAAGCGCCGACATAATCCCGTATGCCAGAATCTTTGGGCGCCACATAGTCGGCTAGACATTCTTGCGCCTGGCCAGGCGGTTTCGCTTTTTGCTGGCGCAAGTGATTGAGTGTCAAGATGGGTGTCGTGCGTGATTCATCCGAATACACTTCAATATCATCGCCCACCGAGTTCGCGGGGAAAAACCCGACAACGGCACGAACCTGTAGCCATTCCTCGGCAATTAATGTTTTGAGCATACGTCGGGCGTCCGCGTACAAGGTACTCGCCGCCTCACCTACGATCTCATCGGTCAGAATGTCAGGGAATTTCCCAGCGAACTCCCAGGCATTAAAAAATGGCATCCAATCAATGTAATCAAGTAATTCGTTCAACGATTGCTGCTCAATGAGCTGGACGCCTGGCTTCAGCGGCGCGATCGGCCGATAGCCTTGCCAATCGATACGACGTCGATTGGATCTCGCTGCCATCAAGGAGAGCGCTGGCTTTTTCACCGTCTTACTCGCATGCTGCTCACGACGAGTTTCGTGCTCTGCCGCAATACGTGCCGCGAAGTCCGTTTTCAAGCTAGTTGTCACTAAAGACTGACAGACGCCGACAGCGCGAGACGCATCTTTCACATATACGACGGGCTCGCGATACTGAGGTGCAATCTTCACCGACGTGTGCGCAGGAGAAGTCGTTGCACCACCAATCAGCAAAGGAATATCGAAACCTTGTCGTTGCATTTCTTTGGCCACATGCACCATCTCATCAAGCGATGGCGTAATCAATCCAGAGAGCCCAATCAACGCAGCATCCTCTCGCCGAGCGACCTCTAAAATCCGCTCAGCGGGCACCATTACCCCAAGATCAATCACCTCAAAGTTATTGCATTGCAAAACCACGCCGACAATGTTCTTACCGATATCGTGCACATCGCCTTTGACGGTCGCGAGCACGACTTTACCGTTATTGCGCGCCGCACCGGCTGCTTTACCCGCCTCTATGAAGGGCACTAGGTGTGCGACCGCCTTTTTCATGACCCGCGCACTCTTGACGACCTGAGGCAGAAACATCTTTCCCGCACCAAAGAGATCGCCCACCACGTTCATGCCATCCATCAAGGGCCCTTCAATCACCTTAATAGGATGATCAAATTCCAAGCGTGCCGTCTCGGTGTCCTCGACAATGAATTCATCGAGTCCCTTCACGAGCGCATGCTCCAATCGCTTGGCAACCGGCCATCGACGCCACTCGAGATCAACCTCTCGCTTAGCTGCACCGCCGCCTTTAAAGCGCTCGGCCACCGCCAGTAAGCGCTCCGTACCCTCGGGTGTGCGATTCAGGATCACATCTTCAACGGCATGCCGTAGTTCGCTGTCAATGTCCTCGTAAATGGCGAGCTGGCCTGCGTTGACGATGCCCATGTCCATACCGGCGCGAATCGCGTGGTAGAGAAACACGCTATGCATCGCCTCGCGTACGGGTTCATTGCCGCGAAAGGAAAAAGAAACATTACTCACTCCACCACTCACCATGGCGTAAGGGAGGCGCTCCTTGATCAAACGCGTCGCTTCGATGAAATCCACCCCGTAATTAGCATGCTCTTCAATACCCGTTGCGACAGCAAAGATATTGGGATCGAAAATAATGTCTTCAGGCGCGAAGCCCACCTGCTCAGTCAGTACTTTGTAGGAGCGTTCGCAGATGGCCACTTTACGCGCGATGGAATCAGCCTGCCCTTGCTCGTCGAACGCCATCACGACAACGGCGGCACCGTACGCACGAATTTTTCGCGCTTGCTCAATAAAGGCCGCCTCACCCTCCTTCAAACTGATCGAATTAACGATCGCTTTGCCTTGTACGCATTTGAGCCCCGTCTCAATCACCGACCACTTCGAAGAGTCGATCATCACCGGTACCCTAGCGATATCTGGCTCGGCAGCGATCAGATTCAAAAAGCGATGCATGGCCGCCTCGGAATCGAGCATGCCTTCATCCATGTTGATATCGATGATCTGGGCACCCGCCTCGACTTGCTGACGCGCCACATCGAGAGCCGCCGTGTAATCCCCTGCTTCGATCAATTTTCGAAACCGAGCGGACCCCGTCACGTTGGTGCGCTCACCGACATTCACAAACAGCGTTTCTGGCGAAATGTTGAACGGCTCCAGACCCGACAAGCGACATTTACGCTCAGGTTTCGCGGCAATGCGACGCTTAGAACCTTTAACCGCCTGAGCAATCAATGAAATATGCTCAGGGGTGGTACCGCAACAGCCGCCGACCATGTTCAATAAGCCTGACTCGGCAAATTCAGCGAGGATCGCTGCGGTCTCGGCCGGCGTTTCATCGTACTCTCCAAACGCATTGGGTAGTCCCGCGTTGGGATAGGCACACACATGGCAGTCAGCTAAACGCGCAAGCTCGGCGACGTACGGACGCATATCCTTGGCGCCGAGCGCGCAGTTCAAGCCGATCGCAAATAATTCACCATGACGCACTGAGTTCCAAAACCCTTCGGTCGTTTGCCCAGAAAGGGTCCGCCCCGATGCATCAGTAATCGTGCCCGAGACGATAATGGGTAGATCGATACCCATCGACTCTAGCGTCTGTCGAACTGCATATAACGCTGCTTTGGCATTCAGCGTGTCAAAAACGGTTTCGATGAGAATGAGATCGACGCCACCCTGAATGAGCGCCTGCGTGGCCTCGGTATAGGCTTGCACCAGCTCATCAAAACTAATGTTGCGATAGCCCGGATCGTTGACGTCTGGCGAGAGCGATGCAGTACGGTTTGTCGGACCGAGAGCGCCCGCGACGAACCGGGGCTCACCGGTCTCTTGTGCGACGCGATCGGCCACATCACGCGCGATACGCGCCGCCTGGTAATTAAGCTCTGGGACCAACGCTTCCATCCCATAATCGGCTTGGGCGACCCAAGTGGAATTGAAAGTGTTGGTCTCGACGATATCCGCACCCGCCAAAAAATAGTCGCGGTGGATATCGGCGATCAGCTCCGGCCGGGTTAGGCACAGAAGATCATTATTGCCGCGCAGGTCACGCCCATAATGTTCAAAACGCGCACCGCGATATCCCGCCTCATCGAGCTTGTGGCGCTGGACCATGGTTCCCATGGCACCATCAAGTAGAACAATGCGCTCCTCAGCGAGTGCTCTTAAGCGTTTAACACGCTCAGTGCGCGCCGATTCATCCAGCGGACTAATGGCAAAGGGCACTGCTGCTGCACGCGAGGTCGTTGAACTGGCTGTGTCCGTCACCGTCGATGTCGCGCAACAGCTCATGCCGATGCCTCCGCACGTAAACCCAGCGCATGGCAAATCGCGTAGGTGAGCTCAGCACGATTGAGCGTGTAAAAGTGAAATTCTTCGACTCCTTCGCGCTGCAGAGCTGACACCTGCTCGATCGCCACGCTGGCAGCGATCATGCGACGCGTATCGGCATCATCCTCAAGTCCAGCGAAACGCTCTGCCAACCAGTTAGGCACTTTTGCACCACAGCGCGCAGCAAAACGAGCGACCTGACCGAAGCGCGTGATTGGCAAGATCCCCGGTACGATACTCACGCCGATCCCTGCGGCCGCACAACGATCCCGAAAATTCAAATAATCTGCGTTGTCGAAGAAAAACTGGGTAATCGCGCGGGTGGCGCCCGCGTCGATTTTACGTCTAAAGTTATCGAAGTCGGCCTGAGGGGACGACGCCTCGGGATGCCCCTCGGGATAGGCGGCCACCGAGATGTCAAAGTCAGCCACTGTACGTAGCCCTGCGACAAGATCTGCACCATAGGCAAAGCCCTCTGGATGCGGCTGATAGGACGTCGCGCCCTGCGGCGCGTCCCCGCGCAACGCCACAATGTGACGAATGCCCTCTGCCCAATACCCTCGAGCAACCTCTAACACCTCTTCGCGGGTCGCCCCCACGCAGGTCAAATGGGGCGCGCCCGTGAGTGAAGTTTCCCCTTGAATACGCTTCACTAAGGCATGCGTGCGATCTCGAGTGGACCCATCCGCTCCATAGGTCACCGAAACGAAGCGCGGCGCTAATGGCGCCAATCTTTGAACCGACGCCCACAGCGTCTCTTCCATCGCCGCATCGGCTGGCGGGAAAAACTCAAAGGAAACCGTTGGGGGATTTTTCATCGCGCAGTGACTCCGCTGCAGATTTACTGTTTCTTAACTCGGGCACGAGTCAGCAATAAATGCTGACCATCCGCTTCAATGGGGTGCAACCCAAGACACTCGAAGCCTCGCTCGGCGAGCATGCGACGCCAATGCGACAGGGGCGAATTGCTGGAGGCGAGTACGTCGTAAGGGACCGCACAATACGCCACGCCCTCTGCTCGCAAACAGGCTCGTATTCGTAAGAGCAGGCTGCCGAGTTGACGCTCATCGCGGATCTCTCCATCGAGCGCTACATCCACACACACGTCAAAGTGCGGGGCAGTACGCAACTCGCTCGCGGTCTGGACCGCTCCTGGTAAGGCCTCGGCTTGCAACCAGGCACTGACCGCGTCACGTTCGCGCCGACCCTCGACCCGCAAGACCACTTCTCCTGCAATGCCGACGACCGCATCAAAGATTTCACGCTGCGCAACATGCAGGCAGACCCGCTGACCTGAGATATCCGCGGCCAAAAACTCACCGGCAGCAACTGCCCATGTCATCCCGAGTCGCCCTCGTTGCAGAGGTTCGTGACCGCTGCGACCCACGAGCGGCGTCGCAGCACGTTGGCGCGCCTCGATCCCGCGCAGGCGCGCACGCGCTTCACGCAAGCTCGCTTCCTCAGGGTCCAGCTGTCTCATCAATAACTGTACGAGCGGCTGCCCCATTGACTGCCCTTGGGCGTCGGCCGACCACTCAACCGGCTGGTACTCCACCCGTTGACCGCGACGAACTCGCCGTAAGAGACCAGCCAAGGCCAACTGTTTTAACTGCCGAGAGACGTTTGGCTCACTGTCCCCCGTCATGACCGCCAGCTCAGAGACACTCACGGGTTTTTCCACGCACAAACGCAACAAACGTAGCCGCGCAGGATCGGCCACGGCCCGCAGGGTTCGAACGATGGTGTCGGTGTCTTGCATAATTACATTCTTGCGTAACTTTGCAAGTGTAACCCTAGATGGCTCGGTTTACCAGTCTGCCTGACCGGCGAACTCGCCTTCGGATCTCGACAAGTTCTCAGACCCGCACCAAAGTACGCCCATGAAAAACTCTGGTAACCGCGCCCGCGCTGTCATGCCGCCGGCGCGTGCTCGCTGCATCACTAAAATCGTCGCCGCGGCTCAAACCCTGCCGCAGAGCCCTCCCACCGACTGGCTTGAGCGCTACTTTGCCGGAGTCGATGAGCAGGATCTGCTCGCTCGATCCCCCCTCGAACTCGCCCAGCTCGCCAAGCGCCACTGGCAACTCGGCCGGCGACGGCCACTTGGCCAGCCGATCATCGAAATTGTTGATACCGGCGCTATCACAGGCATCAACGAGCGTCGTAGTTACATCTTGCTTGTTACCGATGATCGACCGTTCTTGGTGGACTCGGTCTCACTGACGCTGGCACGGCATCAAATTGCGGTCCATCTACTAATCCATCCCGTGCTCGGCCGAAGCTCGCGCCAGCCTGCCACCACCGCCGCTCCAAGCTCGCTCGAGTCCTGGCAATTGATCGAGATCGATCGGCAATTTGACGGCGCGATGATTAGCGCACTGACCCACGAATTACACGACGTCCTCTTCGAGGTCGAAAAGGCCGTGACGGACTGGGCGGCGATGAGGTCTCGCGTCAAAGATATTTCCGTAGAGCTCACCCATCGCCCGATTGGCAGCCTATCGAGCAGCCAACAGCACGATCACCGCGAAGCGCTGGCGCTACTTGACTGGGTCGAAGCAGGCAATTTCGTTTTGCTAGGCATGGATTCGTTACGCGGCTGGAAAAAGCGCAAACAGCACGGGCGAGCGCTGGGCATCCTAAGCCGAGGCGTTGCCGACCCACTCTGGCTCACCGATCATGCCGTCTCGAGTCTGCAACACGATGAGCGACCCCTCATCATTACCAAGTCGTCACAACAATCTCGCATCCATCGCGCAGGCCATCTCGACCAAATTGTCGTCAAACAATTCGATACACAAGGCGATATCGTTGGACTGCACCGAATAATCGGTCTTTGGACATCGCGTGCGTACTTTGCTTCCACCCATGAGATCCCTGTAATCCGCACAAAGGTGGACGGACTGATCAAGAAGTTTGGCCTCGACTCGCGTAGCCACGATGGCA
This sequence comes from uncultured Acidibacter sp., assembly GCA_964609065.1. Classification (GTDB taxonomy): domain Bacteria; phylum Pseudomonadota; class Gammaproteobacteria; order Steroidobacterales; family Steroidobacteraceae; genus UBA964. Next base: position 17,611 of record CAZSRB010000015.1, read on the forward strand.
AAGCGGTACTGGCCATGCTCGAGAACTGGCCGCGAGACGAACTCTTTGCGAGTAGCACCATAGAATTACATCAGTTCGTCAGAGCGGCCGTGAATCTCTACGATCGTAGTACCACACGCACCTTGTTACGTTTCGATGCGGTCGGCGATTTTTGGACCTGCCTCATTTTTATACCGCGTGATCGCTACAACACCGAAGTCCGACTGCGTATTGAAAATTTATTAAAAGCTGCACTGCAGGCGACCCAAATAGACTCTCAAACACAACTCGCTGGCGCCGGACACGCACGCCTCCAACTCACCTTACGCGGCGCACTACGCACACTCGGTCGTGTCGAACGCGTCACGTTGGAAAGCGCGATCAGCGAAGCGGCTCTCACCTGGCGCGATCGCCTCGAGCGGGGGATCGACACCCATTACCCGGCTGCACTAGCTGCAGAAATGAAGCGTCGTCATGGCTCGCGCTTCTCGGCGTCCTACCAAAGCGATATCGATATCGAGACTGCGCTGGACGATCTCGCTGCGATGGAAAGTTTGAGCGCGACAGAGCGCTCGCACTGGCGCATCGTGCGCACCGAAGGTCGCAACCGTACGCACCTTGAGTTACGCATCGTGAGTCACGGCGAACCCTTACCGATCGCCGATTTGATGCCGTTATTAGAAAACTTTGGCTTGCGCTTGCTGGCCGAACACCCATGGCCCATTCTGGCGACCGAAACTCTACCGGCAGGCTGGATTCAAGGCTTTGAGATTGATCCGGCGGCAGCGCATTACCTCTCGAAAGGCGATGACGCGGAGCGCCTGCTGAAGGCGATGCGCACAGTCCAGTGCGGCACTTATGACAATGATGCGCTCAATCAACTAGTATTACGCGCCTCTCTTGCCAGTAACGAAGTCAATCTACTTCGCGCCCTGTGCAGGTACCTATTACAGACAGGATTGCCGTTCAGTCTGCAGTACATCGCCGAGACACTCTCGCGACAAGCGGATATTGCAGCTGATCTTTGGTATTACTTTGAGCTCCGAAATAGACCCTCACCGCGCACACGAAAGCGCTCCCAACAGGCAAACGCAGTACGAGAACGTTTACTTAAAGAGTTGGACTCGTTAGAGAGCGCTGACGAAGATCGTATTTTAAGAGCGCTGTTAGCGGTCATTGATGCCTGCTTAAGAAGCAATTTTCACGCGCGTCTAGCCGATGAGACCGCGACCATCGCGCTCAAACTGGACCCAGCTAGCATTCCCGGACTGCCACTCCCACGCCCCGAGATCGAAACCTGGGTCTTCGGCCCGCTCGTCGAGGGCGTACACCTCCGGATGGGCCATGTCGCCCGTGGCGGGCTGCGCTGGTCGGATCGCCGCGAGGACTTCCGCACCGAAATTTTAGGGCTTATGAAAGCCCAACACGTCAAAAATACTTTGATCGTGCCTGTGGGTGCTAAGGGTGGCTTCGTCGTTCGCCGACACCCCGCTGGGCTCGGACGTGACGAATGGTTAGCTCAAGGGGTTGCTGCGTATCAAGCCTATATTTACGCCTTACTGGATATTACCGACAATATCGATCAGGGGCGGATTGTGCCGCCATTAAATGTCGCTTGTCATGATGACGACGATCCTTATCTCGTGGTCGCCGCCGACAAAGGCACCGCGACATTTTCTGATATTGCTAACGCGATCTCTTTGTCGCGGAACTTCTGGCTAGGCGATGCCTTCGCATCAGGTGGCTCAGTCGGCTATGACCATAAAAAAATGGGTATCACCGCGCGCGGCGCATGGGAGTGTGTGAAACGCCATTTCCGAGAGTTCGGAATTGACACACAAACTCAAGAATTCTCGACCGTGGGTATCGGTGATATGTCAGGCGACGTGTTCGGCAATGGCATGCTGCTGTCCCCAAAAATCAAACTCGTAGCGGCATTTAACCATCAGCATATTTTCATTGATCCGAACCCCGACGCAGCACGCAGTTTTCGCGAGCGCGAGCGCTTGTTCAAGCTACCCCGCTCGGGCTGGGCGGACTACAGTACGAACGTTCTTTCTAAGGGTGGTGGTGTCTACGCACGTAGCGCGAAGTCACTACAACTGTCCCGAGAAGCCTGCGCGCTACTCGGCCTCCCCTCATCCACGATTACACCTAATGAGCTGATTCAGACCATCCTGCGCTTGCCGGTCGACCTTCTCTGGAACGGCGGAATTGGCACTTACGTGAAAGCCTCACATGAGACGCACATGAATGCCAGCGACCGCGCAAACGATGCGGTCCGCGTGGATGCCAAGGATCTGGGAGCCAAGGTCGTCGGTGAGGGTGGAAATCTTGGACTTACCCCGCTTGCGCGGGTGGAGTTTGCCCTAAAGGGCGGACGAATTAATGCAGATTTCATTGATAACTCCGCAGGCGTCAATACCTCTGACCTCGAAGTCAATATTAAAATTTTATTAGCGAGTGCCGAGGGCAGTGGACGTTTAGCGCGTTCGGCCCGTAAACAGCTCTTGGCAAAGCTAGAACCGCAAGTGGCCGAACTTGCGCTAAGAAATAACTACCTACAGAGCCAAGCGCTGTCGATCTTGCAATCGCAAGCTCACGTGCGCGCGAATGAACTTCGGGTATTGATTCGTAGCCTTGAGCGAGACGCCGGGCTCAACCGAAAAGTGGAGCGTCTACCGGATGAAGACGCACTCATCGAGCGGCAGAAACGCAATCAAGCACTCACCCGACCCGAACTAGCCATTATTTTTTCGTACGCGAAACTGGATTTGAATCGACGATTATCAGCCTCAGCCTTACCGGAAGACCCTTACTTCGCCCAAGAGCTTGCCCGCTACTTTCCAACCGCATTACAACGTCGATTTGCGGAGGATATTGAGCAGCATCGCTTGCGACGCGAAATCATTGTCACTGCCACGACGAATAGCATCATCAACCGCATGGGTCCCTCGTTTGCGCTACGTGCCGCCGAGGAAAGCGGATGCAGCGTGATCGATGTCACGCGTGCGTACAGTATCTCTCGAGAGGTCTTCGACGCGCGAGACGCGTGGGCGAGACTGGAAGCGTCGGATGGACGTCTTGATACCGTATTGCAATATCAGCACTACGCGAGTGTCGCGCGCGCGCTTCGTCATGCGAGCATGTGGCTATTGGCGCGACATGACGATGCAAGGAGTGATACTCGCCTGAGTGTCTCCGCTGCCGTGGCGCACTACGGACCGGGTGTCCGCCAATTGCGGCAGGCGCTGCCGCGGCTGCTGGTAGGCGAACTCGCTGCACAACGTCTAAACGAGCAACACAAATTACTACAGGCCGGCATGAAGCCGGAGGATGCGCACACGCTCGCGGACTTTCCCGTACTGGAGTGGATGCTCGAGGTCATTGACCTCGCACAGTCTCGTCGGCAGCCGCTAGAAAAAGTCGCCAATCTTTGGTTCGGATTACCGATCACGCTTAAGTTCGATTGGATTGAATACCAAATTGATGCTCTTCCTGCGCCGAGCTCCTTACACGCGACGGCGCGACGGCAATTGCGCTCGCAGGCAAAAAACGCTCGGCGAGAACTCGTCGCAGCGATGCTGACCGGCCATACCCCTTCGGACGAGGCCCGTCAGCGTTGGCAAGAGACACTGACGGAAACACAAGCGAGTGGAAAACTCGACCATGCCATGCTTTCAGTCGTCGTGAGCGCCATGCATAGCCTCGCCATGGGACATCCATGAGTCTGACGATCGAAAAAAATCCGAGGTAAGACCATGCGGGTGGGTTTAATCATCACTACCTATGAATGGCCCAAGGCGCTGGCGAGCGTATTGCGAGGCGTACGCGCTCAGTGTCGACCGCCGGATGAGTTAATCATCGCAGACGATGGCTCCGGTATTGATACCCGACTTGAGGTCGCCGCTTTTGCGCGACAGGCTGACTATCCTGTGCACTATGTCAGACAAGAACACCAAGGATTTCGGCTCGCGCGACTACGTAATCTCGCACTCGCAGCATCCAGCGCAGAGTACTTAGTGTTCATTGACGGCGATATGGTGCTGCATCCTGAGTTTCTGGCAGATCATTATCGTGCCGCCCGCCCCGCCTTCTACCTGCAAGGCGTCCGAATCCCTCTTGATGAAGCGACCACGCACGCGGTGATACAAGGTGCATCGCCACCTAGTTTCTTTGAGCGTGGCGCGATAGGTCGCCGTCGATTACATGCGATTCATTCGCCTATCTTGCAGCCGCTATTACGCGGGTTAGGCCGCAGGATACTCGCCATCAAGGGCTGCAATCAGGGATTTTGGCGCGAGGACCTACTCAAAATTAATGGCTACGACGAAGCCTTCACAGGCTGGGGCTCGGAAGACAAAGATCTGTGCTGGCGTCTTGAGCTCGCCGGTGTTCGACGACAAGGCTTACTCGCAGGTGGGATCGCTTACCATTTGAATCATCCGAAAGCCGCGCGCGATCAAGCAGCCATCAATCTGCAACGCTTCAGAGAGACTCAAAAAAAACGCCGCATGCGTTGTGCATGCGGCGTGGATCGTCACTGCTAGGTTGACAAAGTTTTATCAGGATTACGGGGCTTGATCACCCTCTGGACCTTGATTTAGTTTCTGCCGCGAGATCTCCGCTTTTTGGTGTAACGGTGTCCGCGCGGCCATCCAAGCTGCTCCCACAATACCGATCGTCAGTGCGATCAGCTCTAGCGTGTACAGCTCAGGGTACTCCCAAAACTCGGTAAACAAATGCCAGCGACCGCCCAGTTCGACACAGTTCCAAGCGATGATAGCCGTCGGAATACCGTAGCGAATGGCCGTGGTGACACGCCAAAACTTCATCAGACGCCGAAATAGATACACCGCCCAAATGGTGTTCAAGAAAAACGCAGCGTAGGTAACGGGATGCCGATCACCGAGGAAACTCTCGTCGTACAAGAAAAGTAGCGCCAAGTAAAAAAACCAGATCACGTAGACGGTTTCCAGCGCTGTAATCGCCGCAAAGTTTCGCTCATGAGCAGGATTTGGCTTCCCTGTTTTTAAACCTAAATTGCGCTGAAACCAGATGAAGAAATTACATTTGGTTTCTTTGTTGAACAAAAAATAAACCAGCGTGGAACCTAGGACACCTACTGATGACATCATCACCAAGTATTCAGCCTTGGTAGCAATGACGCCCGGCTTCGTCGCATCCATCAGATCGGGCACACCCAGTACTTGGGCTGACCAGACAAATGAAAACTCCACCCAACCGGTCCACAAAAAGGTTCCGGCCCAAAAGCCGTACCAGGTCGCCGCGACTTCATTCTTATGTCGCATGCCCAGCCAAAGTAGCACCGCACCGAACAGACCCATCGCAAAGGCGGATTCATAGACGAAGCCTGGGCCCGGCCAAATATCTTCCATCATGATCATGACCGTGTGACCCAGAGCCTGCACCACGAACACGACAATAAAAGCCAGAAGACCGACCCAAGGCGGTCGATAGAAGAACCCTTTCAGACCACCGCCCGGTTTAGGCAGAGAATCTACTTCTACACTCATAGCGACACCCCCGTTTGCGCCACCCCAACCCGTGATGGGATAAAGCGCGGTCTCATGTTGTTGTTCAGACGACCCTACTTCGCGCCAGCGCATCGCCCAACCGATTCCGTTATCGATGACCGCAGGCTGAATGGAGCCGCTGCCGGAGGGTGGCCACCCTAGGGCGTGCTACCATCCGACGCCTGAATCTAGCACTGATGGGAGACGTTAGGGTGCCCGGTAAGCTGGTATTGGCCCGTCATGGCCAAAGTATTTGGAATGTCGAGAATCTTTTCACCGGCTGGACCGACGTCGATCTGTCCGATCAGGGTCGCGCGGAGGCCGCCCAGGCGGCCATCGAACTACAACGGGCGGGTATTGAGATTGATATTGCTTTCACCTCTCTACTAAAACGCGCCATTCGGACCTTGTGGATCATGCTCGATGGCATGGATCGGATGTGGATCCCGGTCGAGCGTAGCTGGCGCCTGAATGAGCGGCACTATGGCGCCTTGCAGGGGCTCAACAAGGCCCAAACCGTGGCCGAGCATGGCGAATCACAAGTCAAGATTTGGCGGCGCAGTTACGACATTCCTCCGCCTGCCTTAACCACGGATGACCCTCGGCACCCACGTTTTGATCCGCGCTATGCGGGGATCGATCCTGCATTACTGCCCGCCACAGAGTCGCTCAAAACCACCTTGGAACGGGTAAAGCCGTTTTGGGAATCGCGGATCGCACCTGAGCTTTTAGCCGGCCGTAACGTACTCGTGACGGCTCATGGCAACAGCCTGCGAGCCTTGGTCAAAATGCTGGATAACGTACCCGAGGCGGATATCGTCGAGCTGAATATCCCGACGGGCGTACCGCTCCTCTATGAATTGGACGACGCGCTGCAACCGCTATCAAGCCGTTATTTGGGCGATGCGGAGGCGATCCGCGCGGCCGCAGAGGCGGTCAAGCGACAAACAGAACAAAAATAAAGGACGGGTAAAGAAAGGACGAGTAAAGGCTTTTAGGCTTATTTTTCACCGCCCGGCGCCCAGCCGTCGTAGCGCCCACCGGCCGCTTCAGCGAGTTCAGTCAGACGTCTGGAAACAGCTCGCACCGCTTCGATGTGAAGTTGCATGGTTTTCAGCGCATGCACACTGTGGGTTTGATCGGCACTATCAGGCATTTCGCGAATATCAACCGCATAGCCTTCACCCTGTAGGGTCTGCGCGAGTGTGTTGGCCGCCTCGAGCGACGGCACAGCAACAAAGAAATCGACTTCCATCGGCTGAAAAGGATTAATGCCACTACGTCGCAAGTTTTCGATCATGCGTTGATCCCAATCATCCTGCGGACGACTCGCACCACGACGGACCTGAGTCACAATACGCCAAATGGCGATCGCCGCGCCCGCCACCAAAAAGAGATACAACAGATCCATGGGTTCGCCTCGCTAAGATCCACGCCTCGATTTACGCGCGCATCAAATTGCCCAAGCTTGCTCAATCGCCAAAGAAGACTCGATCACTCATCCGGTGCGATCGTGACGCGCATCCCATCCAGCTCATCGGTCATATCTACCTGACATGAAAGACGAGAGCCCGTTTTGTAATGGGCAAGCTCCTGCAACAACTCCGTCTCGTCCGACATCGGTGCCGGAATTTTATTTGCCCAGGGCTCGTCAATGTACACATGGCAGGTCGCGCATGAACACATACCCCCGCAAATAGCAGCGATGCCGTAATCGAGCTCGCGCAACGTTTCCATAATTTTGAGGCCAGAGCGCGCGGGCACTTCGTGCTCCGCACCGTCACGATCGATTACTTTAAGAACGGGCATGATGACTTCCTAACATGATTCAAAAGAAGACCCGAGCCATCGATGACCCAGACCATAACTGTAGAAAAGAGTTATTGTGCCGCGCCGGGAGCGGCTATTCCAGCGTCGTGGGCGGGATTTGCAGCAGAGTGTAAAGATCAGTCCACAATTCGTTCAATAACACGCGTAGCGCGACCGCTGCGCGTAACTGGTTCATCGAGATCGACCAATCGGCCTCTCGAAGCGCGACGGCTAATTCCCCCCGTCCCTGCTCAAGCGCAACGAGCTGATCCGGGTGATCAGCGAGAACGCCCGCGAGGTCCTCTAGGGCATGGCCGCGATGCGCATACTCCCAATCCAAGAGACACCAACGACCCGTCTCAGAGCGGATCAACACGTTCTGGGCGTGTAGGTCTCCATGGACCAGTCGATCGGCGACTAAACCAGCCGCGACTAAACCATCAGCCGTCCCAACGCTCTGCACGGCTAAGGCTCTGACACGCGCCTCGGTGCGTTGCGCCCTTCGCGCATCGCGCTCAGCGACATGCGCGTGTAACTCACGACACCGCGAGCCGACGCAGACAGTCGGTAGCTGCTCACAGCGAATGGCTCCTAGTTGAGCTAAGACGCCCAATAATTGAGTACAGCCTGACCGCGTCTCTAGCCAACTGTCCGGCAGCGTGTTACCCACCACCGCCTCCATATCCAGCCATTTTCCAGAGGGCTCCGCAGCAATGATCGCGGGCGCCAGTCCCGCTTGGACGGCCAAACGATGCGCCTCTAGCTCAGCCTCGGCATCGCTACCGAGAAGCCGCGCCTGCTCGGGAGCCAGCGGATGACGCCGCACGCGTCGGCGACCGTCCACCATCACATACTGGATACGCGCAAGCCCTGTTTGCAGCGAGTCTGACACTCTCAGGACTCCTGCGATTGATAAGCCCGCCACCACTGTCGCCAACCCACGATCGCAATCAAAAAATAAACGAGATAAAGCGCCGTCACCCCCCAAAGAGCCTGACTACTGTAAAGCCAAATAGACCCTACATTGACGCACCACCAATACCCCCAATTCTCAAGCACGCCTCGTGCTGTCATGAAGGTCGCGCACAGACTCAGGCAAGTCACTGCCGCATCGAGCCTAGGCCAAGCGGAGCCTAGCGAAGCTTCAAAGAATGGGCTTCCTAGTAGCACCACAGTGACGGTAGCAATTCCTACGAGCCCATGCGCTTGCCAAGGCCAGCGACTCACGCGGATCGGACTGGACGACGTGTGACGCGACCAATGCCAAAACCCGTAGATGGCCATTAATACGTATACCGCCTGCAAGATCGCCTGTAGCGGCAGTGACGCGCCAAAGGCGAGGATCGCCAGCAGCGCCGATGATACCGCGCCACTCGCCCACGCCCAGCGATTTCTAAGGACCGCCCCGACGGCGTAACCTATACCGGTCAGTAGCGCAATGATCTCGAGCAAAAATGTCAATTAAAAGCCCACCGCACACTCAAACCCGCTCGCCGCGGCTCGGCTAGCTGGATGTAGAGACGATCCGGAAAATCAGGTGGCTCATTACCAAAGAAAAATCCTCTTTGGGCGTAATCCTCATTGAGTGCATTACGCATCCATAACTCGATCCGCCAGCGATCTCGCTCGTAGCCTGCTGCGAGGTTCACTAACAATCGCGAACTCGCCTGCTGATCATGGCTGTCACTGAAGAAAAATTCACTCTGATATTGCGCCTCCAAACGCGCGAACCACCCAGTCGGTCGCGCATAAGATATCGCCGTCATAGCCTGCCACTCAGGCGCATGCGCCTGTTTGCGACCACGAAGATCTCGCTCCAGGGTCTGATAATCTTTGAATGTCGCCTGCAACCAAGCCACCGAGCTCGTGATGCGCCACCCCTCCCCTAAGCGAAGCGACGCGTCCGCCTCAAGACCATAATTTGCGCCCTCGGCTGCGTTAGCCGTCAAATAAATAAACGACAGGGGGTCACCGGGATCAAGTTGAGCAGAAGTGCTCACTTGCTGATCGAGACGACGCATGTAAAAAAATGCCATCGACGCTGAGCCCCGATCCTGACCCCAGCGACGCTTATGCCCAAGCTCCGCACTCACGAGACGCTCTGCTCCAAACTCCCGTTGCGCATCGGGAATCACCGCACCCAAGTTGAATCCACCCGCCTTATAGCCGCGCGCCAGACTGAGATACCAACGGCTCTCGGCGCTCGACTCATAGTTCAGCGAAATGTTACCGCCCCACATGTTTTCGGCAGGATCGAGATCACTCCCGTCACTATCTTGATAACGGGTTTCGCGTCGCTCGGCTCGCAGTCCGAGTGTCACCTGCCAAGACGGTGACCAACCCCAGGCGAGCTCTCCATAGGCCGCCAGATGATCTGCTTGATAGTCACTCACCAAGGCACGAAACACCTCGCCACCATAAAGATCGAGTTGATCATTGGTCTCTGCGACGCGTAAACCGTAAAGCCCGGCGACCCAGGAAAGCTCTCCCGCTACACGTGTGTTGTCCACTCTCGCGCCGCGTACCACATTCGGTGCAGTCGAACTCCATCGCAAATCTTGAGTCCACGTTTGTCGCTCTCGCAAAAAACGCGACGTGAAATCATAGCTAGGATCTGCCGCCCAATCGCCATCAAAACTGTAGAGCATGTCGGCTTCGACGAGCGAGGATTGGCTAGAAAAAAAGATCTGTCCCGGTCTGACGAGGTGCAGGGAGACGCCACGGCTTTGCTGCTCATCGGCACCCGGATCATCCGATTGAGTCTCGCGGCTATTATCAATCGCAAAGGCATCGAACCCATTTTGTTGATCGACCCACAATACCGAGAGGTCTGCTTGCCAGTGATCAAGCACTTGATGACGACTACGCCATCGGACCGTGGTTTCATCCAGTCCGTTGGTGTCCTTGCGTCCGAGGGTTCGATTAATTCGCGACCCATCATCAACTAATTTTTGAGCGATCAAACGCCAACCGCTCGCCTCAGATAAGGGGCTCTCATCAGCCCCAGAGAAACCGCCCGCGAGTACCGCACCAACCGACTGCAGCCCTCGCTCTCCTGTCTGCCAATTAATTTCGGTTGCGGATACACCATCGGGTGCCCGTGTCTGTAGATTAATGAGTCCCGCTAATGCATTCGCGCCGAGCGTCGTACCCTGCGGTCCGCGCAACACTTCCACCTGCGCAAGATCGAGAAGCCCTGCCGGCATACCGATCCCCGAAAAATCCATGCCATCAATTAAAAACCCCACCGAGGGGTTGGGCGCCCCCTGCCACTGATCCGTTTCACCGATTCCACGCAACTGAAAATAGCGCGGTCGCGACGTACCCGAGGCCCAGTTCAAATTTGGCACCTGCGGCAACAGATCTTCGAGGTGCTGCACACCGGCTGCCGATAAACGATCGCCACTCAGCAACGTCACGCTCGCCGGGACCTCAAACTCGGTCACCGAACGCAAGGTCGCCGTGACCACGACCTCCTCCAAACGATCCGCTTCGGCGGCCTCGGTCGAGGTACTCAAAATAATGACGGATATAATGACAGCCGCGGACGCGGCTAAATAAGACGCTTTCACCTACTCCCTCCGCCGGTACTAGCCGGATCAGGTTCAACGGGTTCGTCGCCCCATGCGACATCTCAGGCCTTTCGGCCACCCCAAGGCAGGTCGGGATTATCCATATAAATCAGTGTCTTGCAAGCTCGTGGTGCAGTCTCGTGCCGACTTGCCTACAATCGCGCCCCTCGTGGCCTCGCGGCTCCGGGCACTAACCGGCTGCCATCCGATGGGGGTACATCATGGCCAGATCAGTTCGCGTCTTTCAGATCGATACATTTACGCAGCAAATGTTCGCGGGAAATCCGGCGAGCGTCGTGCTGGATGCTGAGGTGCTAAGCGATGATGAGATGCTCGCCATCGCTCGCGAGCTCAATAATGGCTACACAGCCTTCGTCCTCCCTGCCGATGCCTCAGACCATGACGTGTGGGTCCGCTTTTTTACCCCCCGAACAGAATCGAGCTTTGTAGGTCACGCCACGATTGCAACGCAATACGTCCTCTCGCGTCATGACACCGCACCTCGTTGCCTCAAACAAAGACAGAAGGCTGGAATCTTTGATGTGGAAATACGGGGTACGGGTGCTGCGCGACGAATTGCTGTGCGGCAACCCATTCCACCCATCGGGCGCGAGCTCAATGATCGCGAAAAATTGGCCGTGCTGGACGCACTCGCGCTCTCGAGCAGTGATCTAGATCCGCGCTTTGATCTGCGCATTGTGGGCGGCGCGGCCGGTGGTGCGCGTACGCGCCTCTTAGTTGGGGTACGAGGGCCTCAACAATTGAAACAACTAAAACCAGACATGAATCGGCTGAATACACTCTCGGCTCAGTTGGGGGCCACAGGACATTTTGTTTTCACGCTGGACTCACAAATTGAGGGCTGCTTAAGTCTTTCGCGCATGTTTTGTCCGGCGATTGGAGTTCCTGAAGATCCCGTTAGTGGAAATGCTCACGGCTTGTTGGGCGCCTATTTGTTGCAGCACGGTATTTTGCAGCGCGAGGGAGATCGTGCATCCTTTACCGCCGCTCAGGGGCATTTCCAAAATCGGCCGGGGCAGATCGATGTCGAGTTGGAGTTTGAAGACGGTGGCTTGTCAGCGGTCTGGATTATTGGACACGCTGCTCAGGTCTTTGAAACCACAGTCACTCTGTAAGCCAAAGCTAGGCAAGCGCCCCCTCGCGCAGCGTCAGCCGCCGCGTCGATAACGCCTCGATGCACAGCGGATCATGACTTGCGAGCACTAGCGCGCAGGGCAAAGACGCCAATACTTCGACCATACGCTCGGCGGCCGCTCGGTCCAGTGACGCCGTCGGCTCATCCAGCAACAATAAGCGGGGCTCTAGCGCCATCACGCCTGCCAAGGCAACCAATCGCTTTTGACCGCCGGACAATGTCCCCACGGCGCGCTCAGCCAATGCTTCGATCCCCAACTGACTCAAGACCTCCCGCGCCCGATCACGGCTCTGTCGCCGATCGACACCGAGATTCAGTGGACCAAACTCCAGATCCTCCAACACGGTCGGCCCAATGAGCTGATCATCGGGATCCTGAAACATCAGAGCGATATGCCCTCGGACCTGAGCGAAATCCGGCTCGCTCACACAGGGTTTAGAAAATATTTGAATCTCACCCGCTTGCCGCTCGATCAAACCCATTATCGCCCAGAGTAAGGTGCTCTTACCCGACCCAATCGCGCCTTCGATACTCACGCGCTCGCGCGAGTGAATTTCCAAAGAAATTGCGCGTAACACGTCGTGATTTTGCCGACGCACAGAGAGGCCCTTAATCTGCAAAAGGGCTCCATGCTCGGAGGAGCCCTCACGCGCCTGCACCTCCCGCGCCTGTGTCTCCCGCACCCACCCTTCCATCGCGCTATAGCCCCCAGCCTGCAAGCAGCAGTAACATAATGGCCCCGGCAAACGCCCACCGCTGGCGCCACGGAAGTGGTTGCGACACCGATGACGGCAGATAAAAGTGGGGGCCCTGCACGTCGAGACCACGGGCTCTCAGCGCCGCGACAAAGATATCTGCGCGTCGCACGCCCTCGGCGATCAAAAGTACCAGTAACTGCGCAGCGCCCTGCAAACGTCGCAATAGACTACGTGCAGATCCACGCGCCCGCATCGCGCGCTGCAGACGTTTGCGACTACTGGTTAACGTCTCAAGCAGTCGCAGGGTCAAATACAGCAGCAAAGCCAAGCGAGCAGGGGCGCCTAGCGCACGAAAACTACTTGCTAGGACTTGAGGCTCCATCTGAGAAAGCCACACCAGACACCACAATACGATCGCATTGAGTCGCAGCGTCACCACCGCGGCCTGAGTCGCCATTTCAGGCTGCCAGCTCCAGCCTTGCGAGATCGTCCACCCCCATGGCAGGGTCAGCCAGATAAATATTGACAATAAATTGACCTGAAGAAGACGCCGCACGACCCGCCCCACCCGCAGCGAAGGTAATGCAATCTTTGGCACAACGATTGCCGCAATGGCGACAAGCAGCGTCACCAATAAGGCTGCTAAAGTGCTGTTAAAGTCACGCATGCTCGCGATGAGCACGCTACCTAATATCGCCATCCACAGACGCGCACGATCATCCCCTCTCACCGCCAAGCCTGAAATCGACACCTCACGCATGCTGAGGCGTCTCCAGCAATCGCTGACACAAGTCGGGCGCCGCGCGTAACAGGGTACCGACGGTCAGCGCTGTCACTGCGGCATCAATCAGCAATGCGGGTAAGTGAGCCACACTCAATACATAGATCAAAGATAGCCATCTCTCACCGCCCGACCACCACAGCAGCAAAGCCACTAACAGAATAGATCCACCGATACTGAGGGCTGCACTGAGACCTCCCAAGCCCATCGCACTGCATAGACTGACGGAGTTCCGATTCACGGCCATCACTGAACGCAACACTGGGCGCAAGAGCGCACCGACCAGTGCCGCTGGCAAAGCTAGCACCAATAAATTAGCCCCCAACACGGCAAATCCACCGAACGAGAGCAGCACTGCCTGCAAAAAAAGGCCAATTAATAACACTGGGAATATCGCCCAACCTAGCAATAGGCCAAGTAAGCCCGTCAGTACGAGATGCACGCTGCCGATCCCGATGGGGATATGCACCGTGCCACCGACAAAGAAAACGGCAGTGAGTACCGCTGCGGTGGACAAACGATCCTGAGATAGGGCGCGCATGCCCAAGCCCACACCGAATGTCGCCAGCGCAGCCGCTGACGCCAACACCGGCCACTCGAGCACCCCCTCTGATAGATGCATGCGCCGAAACCTACTCAATCAGACTCGCGACCGACGCCGCGTCATCCACACACTGAGCAGACCAAAAATACCGACGATGTAGCCAAGCCCCGCGACCAGATCGCGTAGTTGCCAAGGCTCTGCAGACGACCACACCCGTGGCGTAGACGTGCTCGGCGTCAGTTCCAGCTGTACTTTGGCCTGGTGGCCCAAGCCATCGTTGAGGCGAAGTTGATAGTGACCCGCGGGTAGTTTCTGGAAGCGAAACGCGCCCTGTGCATCAGTGGTGCTCTGCCAGCCGATCACGGCCTCGCTCTCACCCTGATCCGTTCGGTGTAACTGCACTGGCACACCCACGAGGGGCGACTGATCGACATAACGAGCCTCGCCGACGATGCGATTGCCTTCGGTCTCGGCGCTCAGCCTCAGCCCATGAGCGTGGGCTTCACCGCCCATCAAGCTGGCTAAAATCAGGCTACACAGCACCCCTGACTGCGAAATCCGCATGGTCGAACCCATCTGCTAATCGATAGTATGAAAAATATCACGTTCTTCTTACATCGATGACGCTTGAGCGCGATAGCGCAGTACCAAGTCCACCACGTGAGCGATTAGCGCGCAGATCAGCCACAGGGCAATCTGTGTCCAGGGCTGATCAAGAATCGCCGCCCGGACCGCGAGCATGAGCGAGGCTCCGGAGGCTAACTGACCAAAAAGCAGGCGGGGCGCCCATCCAATGCGCTTGCTAACCCACAGCCACGCGAGTACCGCCCCTTCCACCACCACCAAGGCGACAATCCACAGCAGCACGCTGCCATCGGCAAATCGTGCCGCCAAGGTCGTCACGTGGGGGCGAGACCCAAGAGATGCGCTAAATCTTTGAAAAATACTCGGATATGCGCCATTGGGCTACGACGCACAAGCTTTTTGTGCATGTAGGATTCCCAGGTAAGGCGCTGCACATCGGGATCACAGCACATTTTGACAAACCGCTCCCGCCGTCGATCACTGGTATACCAAAAGCGTTGTAAAAGACCGAGTACCCAAAACACACGACCATGCGCCGCCATGAACTGGCGCCGCGCTTCGCGTAACGCCCGCACATCTCCGGTGGCCAAACATGTGTGAATCGCTTCGCCGGCCATTCGCCCGCAGGCCATCGCGTAGTAGATTCCTTCGCCCGACGCGGGCGCCACCACGCCTGCAGCATCGCCTGCAACGAGCACATCGCGACCGTTATCCCACCGCTTCAAAGGTTTTAGAGGAATCGGCGCACCTTCGCGACGCACGAGCTCTGCGCGCTCGAGTCCGGCGATTCTTTTTAAGTCATCAACCGCATGACGAATCGAAAATCCCTTGATGGCGGTACCGGCTCCTGCACTAATCGTCTCGCCATGAGGAAAGACCCAGGCGTAGAAATCCGGCGACAACTCACCTTGATAATAGACATCGCAACGTTCGCCATCGTAGCTCGCCGGCGCCTGCTGGGGCGTGCGTAGAATTTCATGGTACGCATAGACGAAAGGCACTTCAGAGCCGCCCGCAATACACTGGCGCGCGACTTCCGAGCGCGCACCATCGGCACCCAGCACCACTCGGGCACGTAACTGCTGCTCCGATCCGCCCTCTCCCGACGCCCCGCTCTTGTCACGAAACGAGATGATCGCATCGCCATCCGCATCACGATCAATACGCAGAAACTCGCCGGTCAAGCGCGTGGCTCCATGGCTCGCTGCCCGCGCACGCAGCCACTCATCAAAATGCTCGCGGTCAACCATACCGACAAAGCCGCCTTCTATCGGCATATCGACCGAACGCGAGCTCGGCGCGACCATACGCGCTGCACGGATACGCGCAACTAGCAAAGAATCCGGTATCTCAAAATCTTTGATGAGTTGCGGAGGAATGGCGCCTCCACAAGGCTTGATACGTCCTGCCCGATCCAAAAGCGCCACTCGCCATCCGCCTCGAGCTAAATCATCCGCTGCGGTCGAGCCGCACGGCCCGCCGCCGATCACGACGACATCATATTCTCGTTCAAATCCGTTGGGAGCTTCGTGCATGTTAAAGACCCGTGATGTGTAAATTACGCAGCGCTAACGCACTGACCATCATGCCGAGTACATAAAGCGGTACACCTAGAGCGTTGTACCAAACATCAAGCTCTGCGGGCCGCCTCACCAAACGCTTCATCATGAGTAGCTGCCCGATGAGCAAAGCCAAAATAATCAACGCATGTACATTCTGTTGCCAGATAGACAGCAGCGCGATCACACCGATCTGCGCTAGCACCATCACAATACAGGCCACCCAGACCGCGCGCGTGACGCCCAGGCGGACCGGTAAAGACCCGACGCCCATGCGCTGATCACCGGCGACTGATTTGAAATCGTTGAGCG
>CAZSRB010000015.1:34242-35824 GCA_964609065.1 uncultured Acidibacter sp.
AAAGACCCGACGCCCATGCGCTGATCACCGGCGACTGATTTGAAATCGTTGAGCGTCATAATGCCGTGAGCACCAAAACTATAGAGTAAGGCAATAGCAACTTGCCGAGATTCAGGAAGCACGCCGGTCATTACGACTACAGCCGTCAGCCATGGCACTCCCTCGTAACAAAGCGCGACAGCAGAATTACCCCACCAGCCATTTTTTTTGAGTCGGAACGGTGGCGCGCTATACATCCACGCTAAGGCCATACCCAGCAAGGACGCCGCAAAGACCCATGGCCCGAGCAAATAGGCGACCACCAATGAAATAAAAGTCCAACCAATGGAAATGTATAGACCCCACAGGCCCGGCAGACGCCCGGACGGGATCGGCCGACGGGGCTCGTTGATCGCATCGACATGACGATCAAACCAGTCGTTCACCGCTTGACTGGTGCCACAAATAAGTGGCCCTGCCAACACTAAACCCACAGCAATGATATGCCAGCGTCCGTCCGGCGCTGCGCCCGCCGCTACGACACCGCAAAGAAATGCCCACATCGGGGGGAACCACGTAACGGGCTTTAGCAATTCAAGCATCGCCGGCCACGCGGGACGACGGCCTGCGGTCAGGTTGCCCACGCCTTCGGTCATACGGGCAACATAACCATGACACCCCTTGGTGTCAATTAAGGTTTACATCTTATCGAAACGTATTCGGCGGTTCAGTCCGCCTCCAGCTCGCCCAAGCCATAGCGACGCAGCTTCACATACAAACTTTGCCGCGAAAGTCCCAGCATTTCCGCAGCGGAGGCTCGATTGTCCTGAGTTAACTCTAGCGCGGCCTCAATACACAGACGCTCAATCACATCGGTCGTTTCGCGCACCAGCTCTTTTAAAGATACTCGCCCGACCAACTCGGTGAGTTGCTCGACCGAGCGTGGCAAGCTGCGCCCGACCCTCGCCTCGCCGACTCGACGCCGCTCCACGTTACGGATCGAAAACCCTAGATGGGGACTCGGACCCTCGCCAAGTTGCGTTGCCGAAATTTCCACTTCCGTCGACGCGCCGAGCTCGCCACGAACGGTGGTCGAGAACGCACGTATCACGCCGTGCTGTTTTAGATTCGACAGCATCACGCCAAGATCAACACCTGGACGGCCTAACCATCGGTCGAGCGACTCGCCCCGCGCCAGCTCTTCGCTGCCTAACTCGGTCAACTCAAGAAAACTTTGGTTAACCAAGGTAATTTTGCCGGACTGGTCGAGAACCACTAACGCATCCGGTAACTGCGCAAAAAACTCATCAACCTGTCTATCCTGCCCAGCAGGTGATCGCTGCGCAGCGGCTTTTGTTGTCTCAACCAGCTGCAGTCTAATCAAAACGTGCGAGACCGAGTCTTGACGAAAAAGAGCCCCGTGCAATCGATATTCGCGACGCGCGCCTGCGGTGCTACCTTGCGGTGAACGCACTCGTAATTCGCGCGCTCTGCCCGTGGTCTGCAACGCCAGCAGCCACTCGGCAACTGGCCGAGCACTCGCCGAATCGACCCATTCTTGCAGTGGCTTACCGAGTAATTTTTTGGAATCGACACCAAAAAA
>CAZSRB010000016.1:0-17583 GCA_964609065.1 uncultured Acidibacter sp.
GGGTTGCGAATCGCCCAAGAGGACATGTTCCTCACTCGGCGACCCTCACCGTCTCGCCCACGCGCAGATAGGGACCCGCAAGCGTCACCACTCGATCCCCAGCTGACAGCCCAGCGTTCACCACCACGCCCTCTGGACGAGAGCTCGCCACCTCAATGGGTTGCCTTTGTACGCGTGACTCCTCATCCACCAAAAATACAAAGTTCACGCCGTCATCGGTCATCACCGCTGTCTGCGGAATCAACGCGCGAGTTTGTCGAGTCGTTTCCACTTCGCCGCGGGCGAACGCACCCGGTCGCAAGTTCGGGTGCAGTGGCAAGTCGATCCTGACACTCCCAAGACGCGTTTGCGGATCGATCACCGCGCCGATCAAACGCACTCGACCGTCAAAGAATTGCTCGACGCCGGTGACTCGGACCCGCGCCGGCATCCCCACCGCTAGTTGCGGTAGATCCTGCTCAGCCACGTTACCTCGCATTTCAATGCCATCCGCACGCCCCAATCGAAAGAGCGGTCCAGATCCCGGACCCGCTAACTGCCCGACCTCCGCTGAGCGGGTCAGGACGACTCCGTCAAACGGCGCTCGAACCTCCGTGCGAGCAAGCCGGGCGCGCGCCTCGCTGAGCTGGGCCTCGGCTACTTTGACGGTCGCCTCAGCCGCCACTTGCCCGGCCTGTCGACGCTCGACCTCCTGAGCGGAAAGCGCACCAATCTTCGCCACTTCCTGAGCACGGCGATAATCGGCTGCGGCGACCGCTGCGTTCGCCTGCGCCTCCTGCAAGGTTGCCTCTAGGCGAACGACCTGTGGCGCCACCAATGAGGTATCGAGCTTTGCCAGCAAAGTGCCGGCTCTCACCACATCACCCGCTTCGGCATAGAGTGCCGAGACCCGACCGCCCTCACCCTCTGCGCTAATCGCCGCTTCATCGCGCGCCGCGATCGCACCACTGAACGTCACCACCGCACCGATCTCGCTCGGTAGAACCTCTGTGACACTCACGAGCAGCGGCGGGTTAACACTATCGCCACCCCCAGCCGTGTTTATAAATTGCCGAGCCAAGGCCAGAAGAATGAATGCCGCCAGAATACCGACTACCCAACGCAAACTCTGGGGTAGCGCAGCCATGAGTCTCAATTTCATAAACGTGATTAATCTTTTGATTTAGTTGAAAAAAGACCGATGCCCAGCGTGGCATCGGTCGAGCAAAATCAGGTCGAAGTGTTATATTAAACTACAACAGTATAACAGATCAATCCCGAGATTGCGGAGTGAGCGTTCTCTCAGCTGACTGACTCATCCAGCCTTTCAATAAGACATTGGGGAGAAAGCTATTGTCCCATTCCTGCCCCTCCCCCCGCGGCGGGGACGACCCAACCCTGACAATGACCATGTCCGCTGACGGGATCATGTATACAACTTGGTTGGCGTTGCCGTCGAACAAGAAGACATCGTTCGATAGATAAGGTTCCGAGTGCAACACGCGTAAGGCCGGTCGATCGCGCTCGGGGTTGGCAAAACCGCGACGCTCAATATATCGACCCGCCACATACACCCCCATCCCATAGTAAGGATTTTGGGCGGTGCCCTGACGCATCTCCGCGACGTATCCCGAGGGCAGTAACCGACGATCGGCCCAGACACCATCGGACATGAGCAGCAAACCTAAACGCAACCAACTCTCGGGCGGTAACAGCAGGCAGCACCCCGAGTGAGCAGTCCCACCTAGCCGATTGACCCAAATATCGCCACCCATCGCGCCCAACGGCTGCAGAATCTCGGTGGCCAAAAACTCAGCGTATCGCCGCCCCGTTGCGCGCTTGATCAATAGCGCCACTAACTCTGAGGTCGCGTTGTTGTACTCGTAGCGCGTACCCGGTTCATGCACCAACGGGTATTCGTACAAGATCACCTCATCATGACGCGGGTGGAGATAAGCTCGATTCAAAACATCCTCAGCCGTGGTGGCGACGGCCTGCGGCAAGAGACCCGAGCGCATATCGAGCAGATGGCGTACTAATATCTTTGATCGCCCGGGATCGTCACGCCACTCGCTAATAAAATCACTGATCGGCTGGTCCAGAGAGCGAATGGCGCCAAGTTCTAGTGCGCGACCAATCGCTACGGCTGACATGGGTTTCGCGAGCGAACGCGAGGCAAAAGTTGTATTGGCGTCACCCTGAAAGTAGCGGGCCATTTGTAGCTTTCCGCCCTGCCAAACCAGTAGCGCGATGGACCGATTGGCAGCAGCATAGGCTTCTGCTTGGGCCAAGGCCTCGGCGCTGATCGTCATGCTCTTGGCATCCACGACCTCAAATGCCTGATAGTCCGTCGCCCCAGGCACCGACTCGAGCGGATCGTAGGTCTCAAGACCCAGCCCTAATCGGAACGACTCCATCAAAGTCGCAAATCTTTGTTGGTACACCGCCTCGTCCTCAGCTGAAAAACGAGACGAAGCGGCACGGACTTCAGTCGTCGCGAGCGCGGTAACGAACGCGACGGCTGCGACGAGCGTCAGCGAAAAAAAGTGTCGGGAATTCATTAGCAAAGCGTAAACGCCCCGTTCTAGCTGTACAAGCCAAACGCGAGCAAAACTGCCCGCCTGGGCCAATAGGCGCCCGTCCCTTGGGTGGCCCGACTAATGGGTCAGATCGTGTCGCCCGCGCGGCACGAGCAGAACGTCGCTGGTCAAAGCATTTAAGAGTGCCTCGGTCGTCGTTGGACAGCCCTGCTCCCAAGCGCTAGCCCGCACACCACCGAGCACCAATACATCCATATCTGAGTGCGTTCCGCCAGCACCGAAGCTGGCGATCGGACTCTCTCGCGAGACCTTTACGCGATCTACGCTGAGCCCGAGCTCGTCGCAGGTTTGCTTCGCTCTAGATGACAGTTGCGCATCCGTAACGGCTGACGGATCGAGGCAATGCACGATCGAGAGCTCACCGTGACACCCCAAGGCCAAGCACTCTGCGGTATCGAGTACCTGCTGAGTCAGTGCTTTATCCTCACTGGTGAGATCCAGCGCCACTGTGATTCTTGGAACCGGGCGCCAAGCATGGCCACGAACCCAGAGCATGGGTACCCGTGTCGCTCGAATCAACTGCATATCTAAGGCTTGAGTGGGTCGCAAACCGGGAAATCCATCACTCAAATTTTTGATGACCAAATCTGGACGCCAATCGCGCACGCGTCGTGCGACGCCCTCCGTGAGTTCCGAGGCGCAGGCCGCGCTGGTGCTGATACGTAGATCGGCCGCTGGGATCGAACCACGTAAGGCATTCAAATATCGATGACTCTCCGCGAGGCAGGCATCCAGCACTTCGCGTGCAGCGGGCGATTGGCGCTCCACACCAACGGCCCAAGCGTGCTCCGTGTCACAGGCGAATAACTCAATTTGGGCGTGAAAATGCCGCGCTAAGACCGATGCCTTTTGTAGTGCGCTCTGCGCTTCATTTGAGCGATCTGCGAGTACTAATATGGACTGCACGGTACGCATCTGAAGGGCGCCTGACGGTCAGCGTTGATCGGCAGACGCGCAAGACGCGCACAAATCTGCTTCAGGGATAGCTCGCAGTCGATCGTGACCAATCTCAACGCCACAGCGAACGCAATAGGGATACTCGCCTTTCGCGAGGCGCTCTAAGGCTCGATTCACGTGACGTAATTGATCACGGGCACTCGCGCCGATTTCTCGCAACACATCCTCATTGGCGCGCTGGGTGGCCTGATCCGCAAAGTCAGCCACCAAGGGTTCGTGAACATGGTGTAGATCCACCTCGGTGCGACCGACTCGCTGGGCTAATTCCGCGCGTCGTGCGAGCAAAATCTGCTCGGCTTCGCTCAGCCAAATATCATCTTTTAGCGATCGCTCATCCATTTTCGATCGTCCGTTGTCCCCATAGATATGGTTGCATCCGCAAACTCGAACCCACTCGCCCATTGAGAGCTATGCGAAAAATCGCACGCATGGTGGCAATGGACTATTGCTGAAAGTACCTATCGATCTATCGGGTGATAGGATTCGGGTGCGCATCAGCGCCGCTATAACGCGCCAGATTGAGTGTTGACATGAGCCAAGACCCGACCGCGCAACCCACCTCCGAATATGAACTGCAGGCGCTGCTGGATGCCACGGTGGATGCCGTCATTGTGATCGATGCGCGCGGAATCATTGAAAGCTTCAATCGATCGGGCGAGCGCCTGTTCGGTTACACCTCTGAAGAAGTCATCGGCCGTAATGTCAGTATGCTCATGACGCATCGCGATCGCGATTCCCATGATCGATACATGGCGCGGTATCTCGCAACGGGTGTCCCGCATATCATTGGGATCGGCCGAGAGGTCGATGCCGAGCGCAAAGATGGCAGCATTTTTCCCGTCTTTCTCTCGGTGGGCCAGATACACGGCTCACAGCCGCCTCGATTCATTGGGTTGCTCCACGACATCACGTTGCGACGAGAGGCCATGATGGCGATCCGTCGCGAGCGTGATCGAGCGAACATGTACCTCGAAATGGCGCAGGTAATACTGCTTGCCTTGTCGACGGACTATCGTGTGCAACTGATTAATCGCAAAGGCTGCGAAACCCTCTCGCGGCGAGAAATGGACTTGCTCGGACGCGACTGGCTGCATATTGCGGTGCCGGAGGATCAGCGCGCGCTCCTAGAAGACGAGTTTCGCGCGATGGAGAATGATCCCAGCGGCGCAGAGCGTTATTTTGAACACGCCGTGCAATCGGCGCTCGGTGAACGCCGTTTAATCGCTTGGCGCTGTATCCCAATGCGTAATGCCGAGGGACGACTCACCGGATTTTTCTCATCCGGAGAAGATATCACCGACTCGAGACGTGCCTTTGAGGAGGCGCAAGCCTCACAAGAACGCCTCACCCAAGTCTCGCGTTTAGCCACCCTAGGCGAGATGGCTGCGGGCATCGCCCATGAACTCAACCAACCCCTCGCCGCCATCAGCAACTATGCACACGCCGCTCAGCGTTTTTCGCAGTCTCTAGCGCTTGATCGGATTGATACCGATGGCGATATTCGTGCCGCTCTCGAGCAAATCGCCTCGCAAGCGCTGCGCGCGGGGGAAATCATTCGTCGGTTAAGGGGGCTGGTTCAAAACCGCCACACGCAAAAAGAGCCGAGCGACCTTAACCATTTGCTTCAGGAAGTCATCGGTTTTGTCCAAAGCGAAATTCGTTTACGCGAAATCAAAATTTCTTTGGAGTTAGACCCAACACTCCCGTCCGCGCCTCTCGATCGCATCCAAATACAACAGGTGCTCCTGAACCTACTCCGTAATGCCATCGAGGCACTCGAAAATGTTCCACCGACGGCAAGGCGGATTCTGTTGCGCACGCAGAACCCGCCTAAATCGGCCTATATCCGCTTCGTGATTAGTGACTCAGGGCCTGGTGTTCCCGAGAACATCTTGCCTCAAATCTTTGATCCATTTTGTACAAGTAAATCAACGGGAACGGGCTTAGGGCTAGCGATCAGTCGAACCATCGCGGAGGCGCACCATGGGAAGCTGAACTACGAGCACGCTCCCGGCGGGGGTGCACAATTTGTGCTCAGCCTGCCTCACTCAAATCCAGGGGGGTCTTTATGAAAATAGCCACCGTCCATGTGGTCGATGATGATGACGCGGTCCGTAGCTCACTTAAGTTATTGCTGAAGTCGGTGGGCTTACCCACTTCGGTCTATGCCTCGGCACAAGAGTTTTTAAGTCTGTGGCAACCTGATCAGGCTGGCTGCTTGGTGTTGGATGTACGTATGCCAGGCATGAGCGGGCTCGAACTCCAAATGGAACTCAACGCACGCGGCGCTATCATTCCGGTGATATTTATCAGCGGTCACGGCGATATTCCGATGGCCGTCGAGGCGATCCAGCACGGCGCATTCGACTTTTTACAAAAGCCGTTTCGCGATCAGGACCTGATTGATCGGGTGCAGCGCGCACTCGCAGCCGATGGCGAAAATCGAAAATTGCTCTCCCAACGCGACACACTACGATCGCGCTATGAATCGTTGACCCCACGCGAGCAAGAAGTGCTTGCGCTCGTCACCCAAGGCAAAGCCAACAAAGTGATGGCCGGTGATCTGGGCGTCAGCCAGCGTACGGTAGAAATCCATCGGGCGCGTGTGATGGAAAAAATGGGTGCGCATTCACTCGCCCAGCTCGTGCGTATGGTGCTGGAGCTTGAGAACGACCTCGCGCCGAACTGACCTCACCGCAGGCTAATTAAGTTTTGCAGGTGCGTCCCCTCAGACGCGCCTGAACACCCTCGACTGCGTGATCTACTTATTCACCCTCGGATGAGCTACCCCCAACATTCGCCTGCCTGATTGGGGCGGTTGACTGATCGCGTGTGGGCGCGACGGGGGTGAGAAAAACAATGTCCGTGAACACAGCCGTGTCGTACAACGACAAGGTGGTCAGACAGTTTGCGCTGATGACCGTCGTTTGGGGAATTGTGGGGATGACGGTGGGCGCACTGATCGCCGCCCAACTCATGTTTCCGGCGCTCAACTTTGATGTGCCGTGGCTCACATTCAGTCGCCTGCGCCCATTGCACACAAACGCCGTTATCTTTGCCTTCGGCGGCAGCGCCATTTTCGCCACCAGTTATTATGTGGTGCAACGCACGTGTCACACACGTTTATTCAGTGACAAACTCGCGGCCTTCACTTTCTGGGGCTGGCAATTAGTCATCGTGCTAGCGGCGATCTCTTTACCGCTCGGCTGGACGTCAAGCAAAGAATATGCCGAGCTCGAGTGGCCCATCGACATCCTCATTGCCATCGTTTGGGTGGCGTACGCGGTCGTCTTTCTGGGCACCATCGCCAAACGCAAAGTCGAGCATATTTATGTCGCTAACTGGTTCTTTGCCGCCTTCATTATCACGGTCGCTGTCCTTCATATCGTCAATAGTGCTGCGCTACCGGTCACGCTGACCAAAAGTTATTCGGCCTACGCGGGTGTCGTCGACGCCATGGTGCAATGGTGGTACGGACACAACGCCGTCGGGTTTTTCCTGACCGCTGCTTTTCTCGGCATGATGTACTACTTCGTACCCAAACAAGCCGGCCGCCCCATCTATTCTTATCGACTCTCCATTGTGCACTTTTGGTCCTTGATTTCGATTTATATGTGGGCAGGCCCTCACCATTTGCACTACACGACCTTACCCGACTGGGCACAAAGTATCGGCATGGTTTTTTCTTTGATGCTGCTAGCTCCCTCTTGGGGCGGGATGATTAATGGCATCATGACGCTCTCAGGTGCTTGGCATAAACTGCGTACCGACCCGATTCTCAAGTTCCTAATCGTATCGCTGTCGTTCTACGGAATGTCGACCTTTGAAGGTCCGATGATGTCCATTAAAACGGTCAACGCCTTATCGCATTACACCGATTGGACAATCGGTCATGTGCACTCTGGCGCCCTTGGCTGGGTTGCGATGGTCTCGGTTGGATCGCTCTATATGCTGATTCCGCGCCTCTACGGCCAAACCAGCATGTGGAGCACTCGGCTCATTGATATTCACTTTTGGACGACGACCATCGGTATCGTGCTTTACACCGTTTCGATGTGGATCGCGGGTGTCATGCAAGGCCTCATGTGGCGTGCAACGAACCCCGATGGGACGTTGACCTACACGTTTGTGGAAGCGTTGAAGGCGACCTACCCCTACTACGGTATCCGTCTACTCGGCGGTCTACTAGTGCTCGGTGGCATGTTCATCATGGCTTACAACGTGTTCAAAACGATCTCTCAGGGCAGAGCCAGTCCGGTTGCCATCCCCGACCCTCAACCGGCCCACGCCTAATCGGAGCCCTGCTATGAAACATGACATCATTGAAAAAAATATTGGGCTGATGGGCGTATTAATTGCCATCGTGATCAGCATCGGTGGTCTGGTGGAAATCGTGCCGCTCACCGTATCGGACGAAGTCACTCAACCCGCGCCGGGTGTCACTCCCTACTCTGCACTGCAACTAGAGGGTCGAGACATCTATGTGCGTGAAGGGTGTTACACCTGTCACTCACAAATGGTTCGTCCCTTGCGCGGCGAGGTTGAACGGTATGGTCATTATTCTTTGGCGGGCGAGTCTGTCTATGACCGACCTTTCCAGTTCGGCTCCAAACGCACCGGCCCCGATCTTGCCCGCGTGGGTGGTAAGTACAGCGATGAGTGGCAACGCCTGCACTTACTGAATCCGCGGGATCTCGTGCCAGAGTCGAATATGCCAGGTTTTCCCTGGCTAGATACCGCCCTTATTGATGCCACGGTGACCCCTAAGAAAATGACGGTGCTTCGTACGCTTGGCACACCCTATACGGACGAAGAAATCGCCAACGCCAGCGCGGAGGTGGAAGGTAAAACCGAAATGCAGGCGCTCATCGCGTATTTGCAAGGCTTGGGGCTCGCCTCCAAGCAATGGAACTAACGTAGGAGCGAAGCATGAGCGAAGAAACCATGGGGATCCTACGAGGCATCAGCACGATACTGGCGATGTTGGCGTTCGTCGCCGTCTGTGTCTGGGCTTACAGTCATCGACGACAGAAAAAATTTGATGAAGCGGCTCAGTTGCCGCTCGAGGAGGACCCGTCATGAGCTCGGGTATGAACTTATTTGTCATCCTGTTGACGGTACTCAATACGCTCGCTGCGGTCGGGCTACTCGTTTGGATGCGTAAGCGGCGTGGCGAGACTCAGCGCACGGAAGATACAACGGGTCACGTTTGGGACGGCGATCTGAAGGAGTACAACAATCCCTTACCGCGCTGGTGGTTATGGCTCTTTGTACTGTCCGTGATCTTCGCTGTCGGCTATGTGGTGCTCTACCCTGCCCTTGGCAACGTGCAAGGGAGCTTAGGTTGGACCTCCGTCAAGCAGTGGGAAGCCTTACAAGCCGAACAAGAGGCGAAAGCTCAAGTCATTTTGGCTCGCTTTGCGGATATGGATGCCACGCAGCTCGTCACGGATGAGCAAGCCCTCACCATCGGTCGTAACTTGTTCGCCAATGAGTGCGCTGCCTGTCATGGCTCCGATGGGCGTGGTGCCACCGGTTTCCCCAACCTCACCGATGCCGATTGGCTGTGGGGAGGCGATGCCGAGGCGATTCAAACATCGATCCTGTATGGACGTATGGGCGTGATGGCCCCGTGGGCTGAGGTCCTCGGGGAGCAAGGTGTGGATGATGCCGTCGCGCACGTCCTATCTTTGTCGGGTCGCGAGTCGCCCATCGGCGATGCCAGCGCGGGCGCCCAATCCTTTGCCCTGTATTGCGCCGTGTGCCATGGCGCTGCAGGCGAAGGCAATCCGATGGTAGGTGGCCCCACGCTCGCCGATAACACATGGCTACACGGCGGCTCAGTAGATGCCATCCGACATACGATTGCACAAGGCCGTCAAAATAATATGCCTGCGCAAGGAGAGCGACTGGGCGAGTTACGCGTCAAATTACTGACTGCGTATGTGCTGAGTCTAGGAGCCCCTCGTGTCGCGCAAATCGAGCACTGAGACGACAGCAGGCGCAGCAGGCGATCTCTCGCATCGTCGTCGCAGCCTATTCACGGTGGCGTGGGCCTCTTTTTTGGCTGCTAGCGTGACGACGATGGTTTTTTTCGCCTTTGTTGACCCCTCGCCCATCGTCGCTATCTTAGCGCCGACGGCGTTAGTACCCGATCGCACGACCCTGTATAGCGTGGGATTCCTATTTTTTTGGTGTAGCTGTGCAGTGGCCGCCGGCCTCACAGCCTGGCTACTGACTCCACCTGACGCATGAATCATACCAACACGAGTCCCGCTAACGACGCAGCGCCGACTGAGGACTCCTATTACGCAGCGCATCAAAAAGTTTATCCACGAGAAATACGCGGACGATTCAGTCGCCTGCGCATCAGTGCGGCTTGGGTTCTACTCGGGCTCTTTTACGGTCTGCCATGGCTCACTTGGAACGATCGGCAAGCTATTTTATTTGATCTTCCCGCTCGCCAGTTTCATCTATTTGGACTCACGCTATGGCCGCAGGATTTTATTTTTCTCGCCTGGTTGCTGGTGATTGCCGCACTCAGTCTCTTTTTCTTTACTGCGGTTGGCGGACGACTCTGGTGCGGCTACGCCTGCCCCCAGACCGTCTGGACCGAAGTCTTCTTATGGATGGAAAAGGTCACGGAGGGTGATCGCGCCCGTCGCATGAAGTTAGACGCAGCGCCTTGGTCCAAAGATAAGCTGCTACGTAAGGGTACGAAACAGTTCTTATGGATCACCTTTGCGCTATGGACGGGATTCACTTTCGTCGGCTTCTTCACCCCGATTCAAGACCTTGCTCATAAGGTAGCCACCCTGGGACTTGGCCCTTGGGAGACGTTCTGGACGCTTTTCTATGGGTTCGCCACCTACGGTAACGCGGGCTTTTTACGCGAACAGGTGTGCAAGTACATGTGCCCTTATGCGCGCTTTCAAAGTGCGATGTTTGATCGCGATACCTTGATCATCACCTATGATGAAAAGCGCGGTGAACCGCGCGGCAGCCGTCGAAAAGGGATCGATCCGCGGACCGCGGGGTTAGGCGATTGCGTCGACTGTACCCTCTGCGTGCAGGTGTGTCCGACCGGTATCGATATTCGCAATGGGCTGCAGTACGAATGTATTGCTTGTGCTGCCTGTATTGACGCTTGTGATGGCGTCATGGACAAACTCGGATACGACCGAGGCCTGGTCCGTTATGACACTCAACACGCCATCGATCATCAAAAGACTCGCATTGTTCGTCCACGAGTCATCGTCTACGGCACTCTACTTGCGTTATTAACGGTCGGACTCTTCGTTGCCTTGGCGTTGCGTAAGCCGGTGGCGCTCGATGTCATTCACGATCGCAATACGCTCTATCGCACGCTCGAAACGGGTGAAATTGAGAATGTGTACTTGCTCAAGATCATGAACAAGGACGCGGATCCCAAAGAATTTGTAGTCGCCGTGGGTGCACTGGATCCGCAACGTGATCCACGCGAGTACCGCCTAGACCCGAGCTCACCTCGATTTCGCGTCGCCTCAGGTCAAGTCTTCAACGCCGCGGTGAGGGTACGGCGTAATGCCTGGGACGACCGAGCAGGCCTTAGCGGCCAATCGGTCGGTCCGTCCGAACCCGCAGCCGCCCTGAAGTTCACGATTGCGGAAACCGATAACCCCAAACTGACCGCCAGCTCCGAAGCCCGTTTCTTCGCACCCATGCAGTAGGAACTCTGACCATGCCAGCCACGCGTAATCCGGTTTTGTACGCCGTCATCGGCATCCCTCTTGCGACCGTTCTTGCCGGCTTCGCAACACTTTATGTTGCGGTACAAAGTAATGGCTATGAACTACCCGCTGAGTATGCGTGGGAAGGCGCCGCGCTCGATGCGGATCTCGAGCGCGCCCAAGTGGCGCGTGACCAGGGCTTAACGGTCGAGTTACGGATCACGGCAAGTGGCCGTATTGAAGCCGAGCTACAGAGCCTGACCTCCTCCCCTCTCCCTAATCGTTTGCAGCTCACGTTCACCCATGCGACGCTTCCTGCACTCGATCAAACGCGGGTGCTAGAGCGGGTCGATACCGTCGAGGGACGCTATATCGCCGATGGGTCCCCTCTACCCGAGGGGGCTTGGTGGGTGGAAGTCGCCCACGACTCCGAATGGCGGTTACGGGGCAAACTCGGATCGACTTTTGACCGCCTACAACTTGGGTCGACGCAATGACGACCGACACGGCCAACGCGAATCGTTGGCTGCTCGATGGGCACTGGAGCAGCGAAAGCGGTGGCGAAGCGCACGCCGTCTTCAATGCTGAAGGAATGCACTGCGCTAACTGCGCGCGATCCATCTATTCAGCACTTCATCGCCTGCACGGTATTCGTCGAGCCGATGTGAATGTGGTTAATAGCCGAGTATCCGTCACCTGGGATCCCAAAGAAATCAAGCTTGGCACGATCCTGAGCGCAGTCGGTCAGCTTGGCTTTCGACCCATACCGCTAGTGGGTGAAGCGGCCGTTTTAGCCCAGCGCAACGAACGACGTAGCGCGCTTAAACGCATCGGTCTGGCAGCACTCGGTTCGATGCAGGTGATGATGTACGCAGGCGGGCTATACGCGGGCGCCTATCAAGGGATCGATCCCTCCATGGCCGAAGCGTTACGTATCGCTTGCTTCGTCATGGCCACGCCAGTGCTCTGGTATTCGGGCTGGCCCATCCTGCGCGGCGGGCTCGGCGACTTGCGCCGCCGCGTGCTCGGCATGGATGTCACGGTCTCGCTCGCGTTGCTGCTCGCTTACTTTGCGAGCGTCTTCAATATGCTGCGAGGTAGTGGCGAAGTTTATTTTGACTCCGTCACTATGTTTATTCTCTTTTTATCGATCGGTCGTTTCTTTGAAATGAAGGGTCGGCATCAAGCGGCCAATATCACCGATGCCCTCGCCCGCGCGCTACCGAGCGAAGTGCGCCGCGTCAGCGCAGAGGACGGGACGAGTGAGAAAATACCGCTTAGCGACGTCCGGCGCGGCGATCATCTTGCGATTGGTAGCCAGCAAATAATCCCCGTCGATGGCCAAGTACTGCATGGCTATGCGCTCGTCGATGAGTCGTTGATTACGGGAGAGTCGCTACCTCAACGACGCGAAGTCGGCGACACGCTACTCGGGGGCTCCATTAATTGCGGCTCAGCGCTCACCCTGCAAGTGACCCAAAACCCAGCTGACTCCACCCTCCATTCCTTAGTCCGCTTGTTAGAGCGTGCACAAAGCGAACGGCCGCGACTTGGGCTTGCCGCCGAACGCGCCGCGTCATGGTTCGTTCTGCGAGTGCTATTAGCGACTGCAGCGGTAGCCATCCTCTGGATAATCATTGATCCTTCGCGCGCATTTCACGCGGTATTGGCCGTGCTCGTTGCAGCCTGCCCTTGCGCCCTGTCATTAGCCACCCCCGTCGCAATAGCCTCTGCGACGTCGCGTCTCGCTCGCATGGGTGTGCTCGTGATGCATAGTGATGCCATCGAAGGGCTCGCTCAAATTGACACGATCATGTTGGATAAAACGGGTACCGTGACGGCAGGTGAGCCCGCTGTCATCCACACCGAGATCATCCGTTCTCCCCATGCACTCAGCACAGCGGAGGCACTCGGTATCGCCGCAGCCCTTGAAGCCGGTTCGAGTCACCCCTTAGCGCATGCCTTTACCCCGCACGCTGACTCTCGTATACGTTGCGCCGATGCCAAAGAAATTCCTGGAGAAGGCGTCTGCGCGCAGCTCGAAAACACCCGGTGGATCCTCGGTCGAGCTGCCTTCATCCAGACTGAACTATCCATCAACGTCGATAGCCCACTCGATGACTACACCAGCGTATGGCTCGCGAGTGACAGCGGCGCGTTGGTGCGCTTCACGCTGGCTGACGGTATCCGGCCCGAAGCGACTGAGACGATGCAATCCTTGCGACAACTTGGCTTGCGATTGGAGCTAGCGAGTGGCGATCGCCCCGCCAGCGTGCAGCATGTGGCGAACTCCTTAGGACTCGATACCGCACTGGCCGAGCAAACCCCTGCCGATAAGCTTGCGCATCTCAAAGTATTACAGTCAGCCAGCGCTCGCAGGGTGCTGATGGTGGGCGATGGGGTTAATGATGGACCGGTATTGGCCGCTGCAGATGTCTCAATGGCTATGGGTCGTGGATCCTCACTCGCACACGCCGCTGCCGATCTGCTACTCCTCAGGGAAAGCTTGAGCCCGCTACCCGATAGCATTCGTCTTGCGCGACGGACACTCAAAATCATCCGCCAAAATCTTCGTTGGGCGGCAGCCTACAATTTCACCGCGCTACCGATCGCCGCTCTCGGCCTGATGCCGCCATGGGTGGCGGCGATTGGCATGTCGCTCTCCTCACTCTTGGTGGTCTTTAACGCGCGTCGGCTAGCCGCTGATCAAATCAGGGAGGCATAATGGCCAGTATTTACTTACTGATACCGCTATCGATTTTTTTGGTAGGTCTGGCTATCTGGGCATTTTTTTGGGCTGTCAATCAAGGTCAATTCGAAGACCTCGATGGCCCATCCCGCTTAGCGCTTGAGGAAGATCAGCCCCTCAGCGAGGACGCCAAACCACGCCCAGATTAAAACTGCTAAAGCGCGCGAACGCGTAGACCTTATCATTATCGGCGCCGCCATCTAAAAAACGGAGCTGGCCGCGCACGCGCCAATCATCCGAGAGCGAATACGAGAATCCCGCGCCCAAATCGACGGCGTAGCCTGGACCGCCACCCAACGCATCAATATCTGCCTCGAGCAACCAGCGGTCTGCAAGGGGCTTTTCAACGACCGCATGGAGTAAGGGTACAAAGCCCGTATCGTTCTTACTGGCGAGCAGCGACCCTTGCCGCAAACGGATACTGGCATCACGGACCTTGGCGGTAAAACCGACTTTCACGCGTAAGTCCGCGCGGTCGATCCAAAGATAACGCCAGGTAAGACGCCAGGAGTTGAACTGATAACGTGCATCGATCGGACCCGATATGAAACTTGCGCCCTGAAACGCAATATCCGTGGCGCTGATGCCCGACTCAGATAGCGCCAGCGGTGCGAGCAATACCCGCCACTCTTGCCGCTCGCGCCACTTTCCAGCTAGCTCGATACGACCGGTGACCCACGGCCCGTCACCGGTCAACGCATCCAGCGCGAAGCGGGATGCCGACCCATCATTGGGCACCTCGACATCATTACGCCCTTGCCAAGCGACCACTGCACTCGCAGAGATCTCATCTAGGGTCGGCTCATCCGCCGCGGCCGTTGGCCCGACGGTGAGAGCGCCGACCATGAGACCACAGACCACAAGAGCGCCCACGCCGATACGGCACCCGTTGATGAAGTCCCCTAAAACTCTGGCCTTAGTCTTTTTTGGATAAGACACGCTGTGATCGATTACTTTGGTTGCACGCATCAACCTGTACTCTGCAAACCCTGTGAAATTCCATTAATACTCGCAAGTAGCGCATCGAGCAAGTCGCGATTATCACGGCCACCCGCTCGCCATCTCGACAATAGATCCACCTGCATCAAGTGCATGGGGTCGACGTAAGGGTTCCTCAACTGTAATGCGCGCTGTTGCATCGGATCTTCATCGAGTAAATCCGCGTGTCCTGTGATTTGCAGCAAGCCTGTACAAGCGAGCTCATACTCACGACTGATCATCTCAAAAAATTGATTACTCTCTTTTAGCTGATGGCTCGCAAGTGGCAGGTAGTGCGCACTGATCGCAAGATCAGTGCGTGACAACATCACCGATAGATCATCAAATAAATGACTCAAAAACGGTGAACGCCACGCTCTGCGACACGCCTCCAAACCAAACTGCTCTAGGGCAGCCTGCAAGGCCGTGCCCGCGCCAAACCAACCGGGCAAAAGCATCCGATTTTGTGTCCAGGCAAATACCCAAGGAACCGCACGAATCGCCATGAGACCGGTATGTCCATGTCGCGTCGTGGGTCGATTGCCGATTTGCATGCGTTCGATCACATCGATCGGCGTCACCGCCCGAAACCAAGCTTCAAAACCCGGCGACTCGATGATCAGCTCTCGATACGCCCGTGCGCCCGCGACCGCCATAGATTCGGCGATCGGCAACCAATCAGCATCCGATGGTACGTCGCCCTCTGGAGCGCCCACTGACGCTGTCGCGAGCGACAAAGACCCAAACGCGCGCTCAAGGGTGCGCAGCGCAATTGAGCCCAACCCATAGTGATGATTAATGCTCTCACCTTGTTCGGTCAGTGCGAGCCAGCCATTGATGGCGCTCGCTGGCATCCCATTGAGCATGGCATCAATGCGACCGCCACCGCGAGGAATACTGCCGCCACGCGCGTGACACAAAAGTTGCTTTTCACCCGCTGCATGCAGAGCCTTGACGATATCTCCTTGGGCTCGATACGCCGCAAAGCGTGAGGCGACGATACCGGATTGCTTACTGCTCTCGGAGTACCCTACCCACACCCATTGGCGTTGGCCGCGACCATCCAAATGCCGTCGATAGAGCGGCTCTGCCAATAGCCTCGATAGACTGGTCCCAGCAGCCTCAAGCGCCTGCATCGAATCAAACATCGGCGCAAAATCGATCGCCACTAAGTCAGTATCTTTGTTGACTGCATCGGCCCAACGCGCAAGCAACACTGGCGCCAACACATCGTCCGCACTCGTCACGCCGTTCACCACATACGCCCCGACGGAGGCATCACCATATCGGCGACGACACTGCAGCAAGGTGGCAAATACCGCCAGCGTGCGTTTACCGAGCGCGTCTAAATCCGCTTTGGGACCGACGTCCTGTTCAAGCCATGCAACGAGCTGAGCATGTCTATCCGCCGCTGTCAGCAGCAACCAATCGGGGCGATCCATGGCCCGCGAGATCACCCCGTGGTGAATCAAACTATGTTGGCGAACATCGAGTGTCGCCAAGTGAAAACCGAAAGTATCAATCCGTCGCTGCAATCGTCGTACAGCATGCAAGCCGGCGTAGCGCCCTTTGTTTGCCAACAAGCTCTCAGCAACCAAAGAAATGTCACGTGCGAACTGCTGTGGTGTTTCGTAGCCTGTCGATCGCGACTCATAGGTGGCACGAAGACGCTCGGCAACCTGCAGCAAAAATACGCGGTACGGCATGCTGTCATGACGCGCCGGCGCACTCGATCGCACATCAGGCATGAGTAAGGCGTATTCCGCCGTTCGTTGTCGTACCGCCTCGCTCACGGTGACTCGACTACCGCTCTGCGAGAGAACCTGCGCTAGCTCCTGAACTTCCAAAAAGTAGGCATTGATGATGCCCTGCTGTTGTCGCGCCAAGGTTTCGCGGATGGTTTTCCCGTGTACATCGGGATTACCGTCCATATCCCCGCCCACCCAGGACGCAAAACGAATCAACACAGGAATGTCGATCGGATCGGGTGACGATCCGTAATGTTGGCCAATTGCCTCGGCGATTTCCTCGTAGAAATCGGGCACGATCCGGTAGAGCACCTCAGCCAAATAAAACATGACATGCTCGCGCTCATCCGCAACCGTTAACTGCTGGCGCGGATGATCGCCCGTTTGCCAACTGGTCGTCAGTTCGCTGCGAATTTCCGCCACCGAGGCTCGTTGCTCGCTCGGCGAAAGAGTCGGGTTCAGTCGATCAAACAATAAATCTGCCAATCGCTGCTGTTTGCGTAATATCGTTCGACGCGTGGATTCCGTCGGATGCGACATAAAGACCGGTACGACTTGTAGGGACTGCAGTAGCGCCATTAGGGCGTCTCGATCTAGCCCCTTTTCTTTGAGTGCCCCGATGGCGGCACTTACACCCCCTGGCTGAGGTCGGTGACGATCATCCTGAAAGTAAGCGCGTCGACGACGTACACGATGAACTTGCTCGGCGAGATTGACGACCTGAAACCACGCCGTAAAAGCCCGCTCCAGTTCACGCGCCAATTCCGGTGACCGACCTCGGGTCCGTTGCTCAAGCTCGTTAGCCGCGTTGAGATCGCCATTACGTCGAGCGATCGCTAGTTGCCGATCGGTTTCGACGACTT
>CAZSRB010000016.1:17683-35305 GCA_964609065.1 uncultured Acidibacter sp.
TTGAGATCGCCATTACGTCGAGCGATCGCTAGTTGCCGATCGGTTTCGACGACTTCAAAGAGTTTGTCACCCCCCTGATCGCGCAATACCTCGCCGACTAATGAGCCAAGTAGATGCACATCCTCGCGCAGCGCGGCATGCTTTGGCGGAAACTGGATCTCGGTACGGTTCACGCGCGGAGTTTACACCCGAGGTGTGAGGACAGATAAAAAAAGGGCCGAGCAAGCTAAGTTGCCCGGCCCTCTTTGAATGTGGAGCGCGTTAATCGTTAGCCGAACTTAACGCACCCGATCGATCAACGTCCCAAATCAACGGAACGAGTACGCGAAGTCCACGCCCCATGAGGAGCCTGGCGCATCGTGAATGAACGATCCACCGAATTCTGGAGCAGGGATCACCTCGGCCAAGTAATTCTCGTCCGTGATGTTGCGACCCCAAGCCGTGACGCTCCAGGTGCCGTTGGAGACACCTAAGCGTGCGTTCATCAGCGAGAACGAATCACGCTTCTGCTTAGAGAACTCGCCCTGTCCGAAGCCGAAGTAGGTAAACAGGTTCGGCACCAGATTCGCTTGCACGGTGCTAAACCATGTCTCGCCCACGAAGGAGCCGTCGAGGCGCGCGTTAACGACCCAATCCGAGGCACCGACCGGAATCTTCAGATCAATACCTGCGTTACCGGTGTACTCCGGCGCGTAGGGGATCTTGTTACCGGCGGTATACGGACGGCCGTCATAGCGCTTGATTTCGCTGTCCGCGGTGCCGTAGCCCGCGAACAAGGTCACCATGCTATTCACGCGCCATCGTGCATCGACTTCAACACCCTTCACTTCCGCTTCTTCTGCGTTGGTTACCACGCGCAGCAGTCCAAACGGACCCGCAAAGAAGTTAAAGAACTGCATATCTTCGATATCGGTCTGATACACCGCACCGTTGATTGCCAGGGAGCCATCAAGCAGCGTCGCCTTAAAGCCCGCTTCGAAAGACTTCGAAACTTCCTTTTCGTACTCGTCTTGCACGTTGCTCAACGAACGATCTGAGCCGTCGGCATTACACGCCGGTACGGTCAAGAAGGTGCTGATCGCGATGTTTTCCCACTGGGTCGGACCCGTGCAGAGAGCACCGAAATTCAGCTCCACCGTATCGCGGCTACCCGAGGAGTTGAAACCGCCCGAGCGGAAGCCGACGCCGTAGGAAGCGAAGACCGCAAAGTCATCCGTTGCCTTCCAATTGATGGAGAGCTTCGGCTGCATCTCCGAGAAGGTGCGCTCACGACTTGGAATCGAGGTGAGTGCCGGATTGACATCGTAGGCGGGGTTGATAAATGCACCTGTGCCGCTAAAGCCTGGCGTCTGCGGCCCAATCTTTGGCACGTTATTCGAGACTTCGCGCTTTTCTTCGTCGTAACGCAGTGCGAGCGCCAGTTCAAGTCCCTCGGAAATATCGTAGGCAATTTGACCAAAGCCCGCGATCACTGTGCTGTCAAAGTTGTCGTCATACAGCAAGTCGGTTGGATTCGGGCCACCCGTGCGCACCAACGGTTCGGTCACGAAGCCCAAATCATTGTCCGAGCCCTGCGAGACCACCACGCGACGCTGAATATCGGCAGCATAAACACCCGCGACCCAGCGTAAGGCCTCATCGCCAGGTGAGGTCAATCGCAGCTCAAAGCTGAGATCCTTCTGGTTGCGCTCTTGGTACTGATAGCCATCGCAGGTCACTGGACCATAGGGCGGCAACAAGCCGGGATAGAAGAACGGAGCCGGCAGTGGCGTGTCAGCGGTACGAGCAGCCAAGGAGTTTTGGCAGCTCGCGACGTTGGCATACAAACCAAAGGCCGCGCTGGTGCCGTCGGTCAAAAAGAAGTTCTTTTGATCGTTATACGCGACCATCGTGGTCAACGTACCTGGCGTCAAATCAAACTCCGTTTTCAACGAGAAGTTGATGTTCTCTTGCTCGTTCTGCGGCTTGACGTTATTGAGATACACGAAGTTATGAGTGTTGGCGTTCTCCCAAAAGAGATCACCGAACCCGCTCAGTGCCGCTTCCTGCAGAGCAAAGGATGCATTGAAGTTGATCGCACCCGCCTCCAGCATGGAGACTTTCAGCTTGGCATCAAAAGTGCCGTTATCGCCCAATGCGCCCATGAGACGACCACTCGCGCCTGTTTCTTCAAAGAAATCGACGCAATCATCACAGTTTAGGTACGTGTTTTCCCACTGCCCATCGGTTTCGCGGGTATAAACGGAAATAGAACCTCGCAGGTTATCGGATATCGGTCCACCGACGTAGCCATTCAGCTTGAAGCTGTTGTACTGGCCGTAGCCGCCACCGACATCGAACTCTAACGAGTCGCCCGGTTCGCGCGTCGTGATGATCATCGCGCCCGACACGGCGTTACGACCGTAGAGCGCGCCCTGCGGGCCCTTCAACACTTCGATCTGCGAAACGTTGTTCAACTCTTGGTTCAAGGCCTGCGGGTTGGTTTGCAGCACGCCATCGACGACCAACGCAAAGTTAGTCTCGGCATCGCGTCCCGTGTTGATACCGCGAATCGTCACCTGAAGGTCACCGACCTCAGCGGTCTGCACTTGAGCCACACCTGGCGTCAGCGCGATAAAGTCTTGCGGACGTTCGATACCCGCCGCTTGGATTTCTTGTGCAGTAAACGCCTGAACAGTGGCAGGCACATCTTCGATGCGCTCGGCACGCTGACGGGCAGTCACTACGATTTCTTCTAGCTGGGCTTCTTGAGCCAGTGCTTTGCCACCACTGAGAGCAGCCAACACCGCCGCACCGACCAGCGACGCACGCGAAAAACGATAGGACATGAGAGCCTCCAGAATCTTTCCTTAGACGAACGGAGTTATGAGTCAGAGCGCAGTGTACGAGGGACTGTCATCGGATAGCAACGAAGTCCGTTGCGATCGCAGACCAAGCGTTGTAAATACGCAACACATAGTCGCGCCTCGACTGGCCAACAATCCCACAGCGACCCCTGCCTGTTGGTCGCGCCAGCTTGCAAGCCCACTCCCAAGGGTCACCGCGAGCGATAATGCGATTTCAAACCCAGAAAGATGAAGTGAGACGCCTGTGAGCACGACTTCCGTCACTCAGCCTGACAGCACCCAGTCCAGCCCTCCTGTTGCAGCCCCCGTCCCCGCCATCGACATCGTGGCTGGCATTTGGACCGAGGAGGCGCTGAGCTATCGACCTGGCTGGCAAGACCAATTCTTTGCTGGAAAGATGAAATCCAAGGCCAATATGCAAGGGCTATCCCTCGACGATCAACTCGCGCAGATGGCAGAAGCGGGTATCGAGCGGGCTTTTCTCTTCGCGCCAAAGGTCGGGCGGTTAGGTCTACCGGGGTCCTTCCATTTACCGTATGAAGTCGTGGCGCGCGCGGTCGAAAAATACCCAGGCCGTTTTTACGCGATGGCGGGGATTGATCCGTACGAAGGCATGAACGGCGTGCGCGCATTGGAAGATGCGGTCAAAAATATGGGTTTTATCGGCGCCCATGTCTACCCGCACTGGTTTGACTTGCCACCTGATCATGCCAAGTACTATCCCTTTTACGCTAAGTGCGTGGAGCTCGGCGTACCGATTCAAATGCAAGTCGGACAGTCGATGGTCTACGCCAAAGAGGCGCCCATGCGTAGCGTTGGACGACCCATTTTACTTGATGGCATTGCTTGTGATTTCCCGGAGCTCAAGCTGATTGGCATTCACGTGGGGATTCCCTGGACTGACGAAATGATCGCGATGGCATGGAAGCACGACAACGTATTCATTGGCTCCGATGCGCATAGTCCAAAGTATTGGCCAGAGGCGTTCGTACGCTATATCAACTCGTATGGCCAGGACAAAGTATTGTTTGGCACAGACTTTCCCGTACTCGGCTTCAAACGCACCATGGACGAGGTACTCAGCCTCGGACTCCGGGAGCAACCGTTACGTAAGTTCCTACGTGATAACGCGCTGAAGGTTTACGGCCTCAGCGAATAATCACCTGAGCAATCGGGGCTAGGCCCAATTACCGCGGCCCAACTACCGGGTCTAATCCCCACCTCGCGCCACTGACTCGCTCGCCTGCTCGGCCGTCAAGGCCGCGCGGGTGGCCGTCAATTCTTTGATTGTCTCGGCAGACAGTCCAGCCTCTCGCAACACTTGCTCGGTGTGCTCTCCCAAGCGCGGCGCGTGCTTATCAATAGAGGCTTTGGTACTACCAAAATTCACCGGGAAAGACGGCATCCGTAACTTGCCTTCAGTGGGGTGATCCACAAATTGCCAAAACCCTGTCGCCTCGAGATGAGGATCGGTGGTCAAGCTCTCAAGCGTATTCACCACAATCAGCGGCACACCCGACTTATCAAAGGCCTTGAGCCAATCCCCCGTAGTACGGGTTGCCATGATCTCGCCGGTAATTTGATACGTGTCATCAATATTGCGAACCCGATCGGCTAGGGTCAAAAACCGTGGATCCTCAACGAGGTCCATTCGGTCTGTAATACGACAAAACTTGGCCCAGTGAGCATCGAGGTACGGCAGGATCGCAATATAGCCATCCAAGGTTTTGTAGGGTTTGCGATGGTGACTCATTAGACGCACGTAACCTGGCTTACCGAGCGGCGGCTCAAACGTCATGCCCCACAAGTGCTCGGCCATCACGTAGTTCACCATCGTTTCAAACATCGGCACTTCGAGTTCTTGACCCTCGCCGGTTCGTTCGCGGTGAAAGAGCGCCGCGAGTACCCCATACACGACAGTCAGTGCAGTGGTTTTATCTGCCACGATGGTCGGCAGATAACGCGGCTCACCGAGCACCATTTCATTGAGCATCGCGATACCGCTGACCGCTTGAATAGAATCATCCAGAGCGCCCAAGCTACCGTAAGGACCCGCTTTGGCATAACCGTAGGCACCACAGTAGATCAGCCGCGGATTCACTGCGCGCATGTCGTCGTACTCCAAATGGAGCTTGGTCATGACCTGCGGACGATTGTTATGCACAAACACATCCGCATCCTTGATCAAGGCCAGCAAGGCATCGCGCGCACCTGGCTGGTTGAGATCAAGCACGATACTGCGCTTGTTACGATTGCACGTCAGGTAGAGCGCCGACATGCCCGGGTGACGAGATGCGCCCAACGTACGATTACTGTCGCCGCGCGGCTGCTCAATCTTAATGACATCCGCACCCATGTCAGCGAGCATCTGACAGGCCCAAGGACCGAGCACTACGCTGGTCATCTCGATAATCTTTACGCCGTGCAACGGACCAGGCATCCCGATATCTCCTTCGCTTGCAAACGTCCACTCATGGCGTGTCGTTACGCCGCGCACATTCGTGCGCACTGACTACGGCACCCCCGTGTGAATGATACGCTTGGCGTCATGTCCGAAACACCGCCGACCGCCCCCCGTCTCCCACAGGCGGTCTCTCTCATGGACCCCATCGGCGCCAGCGCGGTCGCGGTCGCGGCTATGCTGTTCGCCACTAAGGGAATTTTTGCCAAACACCTCTACGACATGGGTGTCTCGGTGGAAGCCGTGGTCACGGTCCGTGCGGTGCTCGCCCTACCGCTATTTTGGTGGTTTGCCATTTACCGTGAAGGTTTACGCAAAATTCTCGATACCCCTCGTGAAGCGCTCATCGCAGCCGCAGCCGTGGGTGCGCTTTGCTATTACTTTGGCGCGCTGATCGATTTCATTGCCTTGACCATGATCGATGCCAGCATCGAAAGGGTCTTAATTTTCAGCTACCCTGCGATGGTGGTCATCGTCACGTGCTGGCGAGATCGGGCGTGGCCGAGCCCGGCTGTGACAACCGCGACACTTCTGACCTACCTGGGTATTTTCTTCACCATGGGTGGCTTCGATCTCATCGAACTTAAGGCCAATCTATTAGGAGCGATGCTGGTGATTGGCTCAGCGATGACCTATACGGTCTATTTCTTGATCAGCGAAAAATATACTCGTCAGATCGGCAGTTCGCGATTCGCTTTATTTGCGATGACCGCAGCACCTGCCTGTCTCGTACCTCATTTTCTTTGGACTCAAGATGTCGGCAGCTTGAGCGAGATCTCTGCGAGCGGCTGGGCATTGCTGCTTGCTCTCGGTGTGCTGTGTATGTTCTTTCCCGCCCTTTTACAGGCCGAGGGCGTACGTCGAATTGGCGCACAGTTAGGCGCGGTACTCTCGACCGCCGGACCACCCACGACGGTGGTGATCGCGTGGCTGACGCTTGATGAGCGACTCAATCTTTGGCAATGGCTAGGGATGGCCTTGATCGTCCTTGGGATTTTGGCACTTGACCTTGCCCGAAGCCGCGGAACCTTAGTGGCGGCACGACGGCCTAGTCAGTAACCGATTCCGCGAGCTAGTCCGTAACCCAGGCTGAGCCTGAAGGGGCACGCCTAAGATTGAAGGCATAAGTGAATCGCGACGCCGGATGTCGGGCGACCGTGCAGAGCAGCAGTTCGTCGGCGGCGCCCAAGTAGCGCCGAAGTACTTCAAGTGCGGGGGATAACTCCCCTACCTGCAGCCCCTCAGCGCTTTGCGCATCCAAAGAAACCGAGCGGATTTCGACCTCTACGCGCTGAACGCGACGTCCATAGCGCTTTTCGATGAGCTCAAACACGCGACCGGTACGCTGACCCACAATGGGCGCCACCGCCGCATAGTCTGCGGGCAAGTAAATATCCGACCAGCCAATGGCTTCGCCTCCGCCAGCGAGGTATCGCTTCGCCGAGACGCGATACCACCCCTCGCCTGGAGGCACTCGAAGCTGACGCGCTAGGGCGCCATCGATTGTGACCGGCTCGATGCAGACCGCCTCTAATCGACTGCCAGTCGGGTAGCGCATCAGCTCGGCGGGTGAACCTAAATGCTGGACGGTCGCTTTGACGGGCTCTTGCGCGATCACGACTGTGCCAATACCGCGGGCGCGGCTGATCAGGCCCCATTCGCTCAAACGCCGCAGCGCTTCGCGGACCGTGTAGCGGCTGACTCGGTAGCGCGATACCCACTCATGCTCACCGGGGAGGATACTGCCGACCGGATAGCGACCACGGGCGATGTCCGTCGCTAGGCGCTCAGCGAGTTGCTGATAACGTGGTGTCTTCACCCGATGTGCATTCGCATTCATGACGTGGCATCCTACCGTTTGTCCGGACATTTGCCCAGACGCCTCTATCGTCAACTACGCCCCTATGAAGGATGCCTGAATGAGCCAGTCCGCTAAGCCTATCGGTCCGCAACGTTTTCGCGAATCTTTTGGTCGTTATTACGAAGATTTCAATGTCGGCGACGTGTATGAGCATCGCCCGGGACGTACGATTTCTGAAACGGATAACACCTGGTTCACGCTGCTGACCATGAATACACACCCGCTGCACTTTGATGCGGAGTACGGCAAAGCATCGGAGTTCGGTCGCTGCATTGTGTGCTCCCCTCTGACCGTCGCACTCCTTGTGGGCATGAGTGTCACCGACGTGAGTCAAAAAGCCGTCGCGAATCTCGGTTGGAAAGAGATCCGCATGTCAGCCCCCGTCTTCGCGGGTGACACCTTGTACGCCGAATCGGAGGTCCTCGCCAAGCGCGAGTCGAACTCACGCCCTACCGCTGGCATCGTGACCGTCCGAACCATCGGCCGTAATCAGGATGGCACCGAGGTCTGTAGTTTCGAGCGCAGCATCCTCGTCGCCAAACGCGGCCACTCGGTCGAAGATAAGCTGAATTATTGAATCTTCAAAAATTTTGCTTCCAACCTAATTTCAATTGAGACGCAGCATGAACACGTCACACCCCGATATCGATCAAGACATCCTAGACAGCATTGAGCGCTGGAGTGAACGCGAACTCAAACCCATCGCCAAAAAATACGATCATGCCGATGAATATCCCGAAGAAATCGTCGAGCAAATGCGCGAGCTCGGCTTATTTGGCGCGACGATCGCGCCGGAGTTCGGTGGGCTAGGACTCAGTGCCTCGACGTATGCGCGCTTGGTTACCCAAATTGCCTCCATCTGGATGGCGCCCGTCGGTATTTTCAATTCGCATCTAATCATGGCGGCCTGCGTCCAGCGCCACGGCACGGATGCCCAAAAAGCACGCTGGCTACCCAAATTCGCGAGTGGCGAATGGCGTGGTGGCATCGGCTTGACCGAGCCCAATGCCGGTACGGATCTACAATCCATTCGCTCGGTTGCGCGCCGGGACGGCGATTCGTATGTCATTAATGGCACCAAAACTTGGATTACCAACGGCGTCTATGGTTCTCACTTTGCCGTATTGGTAAAAACCGACCCGGACGCCACGCCTCGACACAAAGGGATGAGTCTCTTCATCTGTGAAAAAGGCGAAGGTTTTACGGCGGCCAAAAAAATCCGCAAATTAGGCTACAAGTCCATCGATAGTGCGGAACTCGTCTTCACCGATTACCGTGTACCGGCTGATCATTTGATTGGCGGCAGCGAGGGACGCGGCTTTCAGCAAGCCGTCGGCGGTCTTGAACTCGGTCGCATTAACGTTGCCGCTCGTGGCGCAGGCATAGCTCAAGCCGCTTTGCGCGACGCACTTCGCTACGCGCAGGAGCGCCAAACTTTTGGTAAACCGATCGCTCAACATCAAGCCATCCAGCTCAAGCTCGCGGACATGGCCACCCGTGTAGAGGCGTCACGTCTACTGATTGACCAAGCCGCACGAAAATACGATACCGGTGAACGCTGCGATCTCGAATCGAGCATGGCTAAACTTTTCGCCTCTGAAGCGGGCGTGGAAAATAGCCTCGAAGCCATG
Organism: uncultured Acidibacter sp.; assembly: GCA_964609065.1. Taxonomy (GTDB): domain Bacteria; phylum Pseudomonadota; class Gammaproteobacteria; order Steroidobacterales; family Steroidobacteraceae; genus UBA964. The sequence continues at coordinate 26,483 of CAZSRB010000016.1, forward strand.
CGGATCTTTGGCGGTTACAGCTACTCAATCGAGTACGACGTGGAGCGCTACTATCGTGATGCGCCGCTCATGTGCATTGGCGAAGGCACCAATGAAATGCAGCGTATCATCATTGCCCGTCAGCTCATGGAGCGAAACCCGCTGTGACCACACCGCACTTGCCGCTTAAAGGGGTCCGGATTCTGACATTTGAGGCGTTCGGTGCGGGGCCATTTGGATCCATGTATCTCGCTGACCTTGGCGCAGAAGTCATCAAAATCGAAAATCGAGCGCAAGGCGGAGATGCCACGCGCGGCATGGGCCCCTATTTTTTAGGTGAACACGACTCACACTTTTTTCAAACCTTTAATCTTAATAAACGCAGTGTCTGCCTAAACCTGAAGACCAATGCCGGTCGTGCCGCCTTTGAGCGTCTGGTCGGTCGCTCAGATGCCGTCATGAACAATCTGCGCGGCGATCAACCTGACAAGCTCGGTTTGACCTATGACGCACTTAAAGCGGTTAACCCGCGCATCGTCTGCGCTCACCTGTCCGCCTATGGACGACACAACGAACGACGTGCGTGGCCGGGGTATGACTATTTGATGCAAGCCGAGGCGGGTTACCTCCATGTGACCGGTGAACCGGACACCCCTCCTGCGCGGATGGGTCTCTCGATCATCGACTTTATGACGGGCATCACGACGGCATTAGCCTTAGTGTCAACTCTGTTTGGTGTCTCCCGTAGCGGTGTCGGTCGCGACATCGATGTCAGTTTGTTTGATGTGGCTCTACACCAACTTTCCTACCCAGGAACTTGGTACCTCAATGAAAAATGGGTAACAGGGCGAGCGCCTCGTAGCGCCCATCCAACAGCGACGCCGGTCCAACTATTTAAGACCGCTGATGGTTGGATTTTCATCATGTGTATGACAGAAAAATTCTGGCAGGAACTCATGGGGGTACTCGGCCGTCCTGCGCTTGCCGATGATGCCCGCTTCAGCACGATGCCCGCACGACGCGAACATCGCGAGGCCCTCACCCCCCTCTTGGACGCGATTTTTGAAACCGACACAACCGCCAACTGGCTGCAGCGCCTGCAAGGTGTCTTGCCGGCCGCACCCGTCCATGATCTCGCACAGGCCTTAGAAAACCCATTCCCCATCGCGACAGGGATGATCCGTCATACGCCTCACCCTGAGCGTGAGGACTTCAGAAGCTTTGCAAACCCCATCTTGCTTGATGGAGCACGCTTGCCGGCAAAGTCGGCGCCTGCACTCGGCGCAGACACGGACGCGATACTCAAAGAATTGGGCTACACTGATGACGAACTCAACGCGCTACAGCAACAAGGCGTGATTTGACCACCAAGATCGCAGGATGCGTGCATGAAACTTGAAGGTTTGCGAGTCGTTGACCTCTCGCTATTTCTGCCGGGACCCTTTCTCACGCAGATCATGGCTGATCATGGCGCGGAGGTCGTGAAGATTGAGCCCCCCGGCGAAGGTGAACCTGGCCGTCATATTGGCTTAGGCGAAGATGGGCATAGTGTTTTCTATCGCAATACCCACCGCGGCAAAAAAAGTGTTTGTATTAATCTTAAGCATCCAGCGGGTCGCGAGCTTGTACTTAGGCTCTGCGATCGAGCCGATGTGGTGATCGAAGCTTTTCGGCCAGGCGTGGTTGATCGCCTCGGCGTCGGCCCGGAGGTGGTTAGAGCTCGAAATCCCAAAGTGGTCTATTGCTCGATTGCCGCCTTTGGGCAAACGGGACCCTATCGGGATCTGCCCGCTCATGATTTGGCCACCGAAGCACTCGGGGGTGTGGTGAGCCTAAACTTAGGACAGGACGGCGAGCCGACTCTCCCCCACGTACCCGTCGCTGATATCAGCGCCTCGCTCTTTGCGTTCGGTGGCATCATGATGGCGCTCTATCGTCGCCAGCAAACCCAACAAGGCGACTACCTCGATATCTCCATGCATGATGCGGTACTCGCCTGCACACCGAATGTGACGGGCCCTGTCTTTGTGGATAAACAAGCCCCCGTTGTCAAACAACAACGTAGTTTAGGCGGCGCTGCGTTTTACAATATTTATCGAACGGCAGATGGCCGACACATCGTGCTTGGCGCCCAAGAAATCAAATTTGTTCGTAACTTACTCACCGCACTGGATCGCCCCGATTTTATTGCCCTCTGCGAGCAAGGCCCTGGCGCGCACCAACAACCACTGATCGAGTTTTTGCGCGCCACTTTTCTCACTCGAACACGGGATGAATGGGAAGCGTGGTTTAAAGGCAAAGATATTGGATTTGCCGTTGTGAAAGACTTGCGCGAAGCATTTGATGATCCACAAGCCGAGGCACGCCAGATGCGCCTACTCGATTCGCAAGGCCGCGAGCACATTGGCATGCCAGTCAAATTCATTGACGAGCCAGGCAAGGTAAATTTCTCACTCGCCGGAAAAGGCGAGCACAACGATATGATCTTGCGCGAACTCGGCTATGACGAAACAGCCATTCGCGCGCTTTACGCCGCTGGCACCCTGGAGTCCTAATGCGTAACACGCGTCCTCAAGTCGGTGCAAGGGCAGCCGGCTGGGCGCTGGCGTTAATGAGCGCCTCACTGGTCGGCGTACACGCCCAAACAAACGACGACGCCCCCCGCGCGGTCACCGAGAACGCGTCGAGAGATCGCGTCGAGCAGGATGAGCCTATCGAGCTCGAAGAAATCGTCGTCAGCAGTCGTCGGCAGATCGGTAGCGTGATGGGCGATATCGAACCGGAACTGCAATTAAGCGCGCGGGATATCCGTAACCTCGGTGTAAGCAATGTGGCAGAGCTCATCAGCGCGCTCGGCTCTCAACTTGGCAGTGGGCGCTCGGCCGGCGGGGGTCGCCCGATCGTGCTGCTGAACGGTGTACGCGTCGCGAGCTTTCGCGAAATTCGCGATTTGCCGAGCGAGGCCATCCTACGCAGCGATATCTTGCCGGAAGAAGTAGCGCTCAAATATGGCTACGCGCCAACCCAACGCGTATTGAACATTGTCTTACGACCACGTTTTCGAGCGATCACGCTGGAAGCCGATGCGGGCGAGCGTAGCGCAGGCGGTCGGCGTACGGATGAGCTCGAAGCGTCGTGGCTACGTCTACGCGATCCTTTGCGATGGCAGCTAGAGGGCGCTCAATCGCAGAGTGATGCCCTCTTGGAGACTTTCGATCCCACCCGCTCGCTGTTACCAAAGATCCGTACCCGTGCGCTCAACACCGTGATTGGCCGCCCACTCATCGAGGGCTGGTCCGGGACACTCAGCGCATCCATTGACGAGCGCGAGAGTACGCGAGGACTCGGCTTGGTTGACGAACAACGTGTCACTCGCGAGAACGACTTGCAGCAGCTACGCGGTAGCGGACAACTACAGGGCGCGTGGGCAGGTTGGCGGATCACCGCAAGCCTCAATGCCGAGCGTGAAGCAAACGAGTCGCGGACGCGTGTGGGGGAGCAGCTAAGCGCAAGCAGCGAATCGACCAACCAAGTGCTCGATGCAGATGTACTGGTATCCGGGAGTATCGGCGACTTACCCGCGGGCGCAAGCTCGGTCAATGTGCGCATGGGTTATGGAGAGCGACGTATCCGCGCCACGGCAGGCTCGCTCACTCGTTTATTGACGCGAGAGCGCCAAGACCTGCGTGCCAGTGTCGACCTGCCAGTTTGGGAAAGCAGCAACCCCGATAGCCCTCGTCGTAGCGTCAGTCTCAACATCAACGGCGCGATGGAAAATCTCTCCGACTTTGATCAGTTACATGTCGTGGGCGCAGGACTGAATGCCCGAGTTGCAGACGATTGGCGCGTGCTCTTATCTTTGACTCAAGAAGAGAATGCCCCGGGAATGGCGGAACTCGGTGCACCGGAAGTGCGCACGCCCGCGGTTCGTAGTTTTGACTTCCTACGCAATGAAACGGTGTTCGTCACACGCATCGATGGCGGTAATGCCAATCTGCTGGCGAGTGAAACTCGCACGATTAAAGTGGGCCTTAATGGCAAGCCACTCAAAGATATTGATCTTGATTTCGGTATCGAGTATCTGCAGATCGATTCCGATCGTCTCGTTGGAGACCTGCCGCTCGCCACCGCAGTCACCAGCCTTGCGTTTAGCGAACGCTTTGAACGTGACGAGGACGGACGCTTAACGGTGATCGACGCGCGGCCTCTAAATCTCGGCGATCGGCAACGCCGCGAATGGCGTTGGACTGCGAACCTGCGTCGACCCTGGGGGCCACAGATTGAGCCTCCGGCGCGTGGCGCGCGTGGACGCGGGCGACCCGACCCTGCTCGCTTTCGTGCCTTCGCGCGTCAAGGCAGCTGGCAACTCGCCCTTACCCATACGCTGCGTCAGCGAGATTCGGTTCGTCTGAACACCCCAAATCGTAGCGTGCTTGATTTGCTGGGCGGGGATCTGCTTTTCAATGATCGCGGCAGCACCCAACAGGAGCTAGAGCTACGCTTAAGCGGTGCGCGAAATGGCTACGGGGGGCGACTGAACGCACGCTGGCAACAAGGTACCCGGGTTAACACTGGTTTAATCGTCAGCACTGAGCAACCCGATCCTCAAGGATTACGCTTTGCCGATCTCACGACGGTGGATCTACGGCTCTTCGCTGACCTCGGACTACAGCCCTTTGCCAGTGGCCGCGACTGGCTGCGTGGTGCACGAGTCGTTGTCAGAATCGATAACGTCTTTGATCAGCGTCAGTCCGTCACGGATTCAGCGGGGTTGACGCCCGCGAACTACCGTCCTGAACTCTTGGATCCTCTTGGACGATTTATCGAACTGAGTGTGCGAAAACTCTTTGTGCCCTCTCGCCCTGCCGCTCGACCTCGCACGGGGCCTGAGTCCACCGAAACCTCCTCGCGCACCGCGCCACCCATGCCCCGCTAGCCGCGTTCGCGACTCAGTCTGCGAACACCGCAAAGACCACAGTGGTGAGCATTCGCCATGGCTGCGATAATGAGGCCCTTCATCCTTAGTCTGTAGGCCGTCTCTCATGCTTGAGTCTCTGGAACGCGTTCCACCCGATCCCATTCTGGGCGTCTCTGCTGCGTTTGCGCAGGATCCCTCCCCCCACAAAATCGATTTAGGGGTGGGTGTCTACAAAGACGAAGCGGGTCGAACCCCAGTGCCGCGCGCGGTTCGTGCTGCGGAGTCGGCGATGCTCGAAGCACAATCCACCAAAAGCTACCTCAGCCCAGTGGGCAACCCGCAATTTAACCAACGTGTGGCTGAGCTGGTTCTGGGTGATGACCTTGGCGGTCGAAAAGCCGAGTTGTCACTCGCTCAAGCCCCAGGTGGAAGTGGCGCACTGCGTCTCGGCGCCGCTCTACTCACCGCCGCCGCGCCGAAGGTCGCTATGCACGTCAGCGATCCGACGTGGGCGAACCATATCCCGTTACTTGGCAGCGCCGGTATTCCGCTGAGTCGCTACCCCTATTACGACCCGAGGACCCATCGCGTCCGGTTTACAGAACTCTGTGACTATTTGAACACCCTACCGGCTGGTGCTGTGGTGCTACTGCATGCCTGTTGCCACAATCCAACCGGACAGGATTTAGACCCTTCGCAGTGGCAGCAGATTGCCGATATTCTCGAGCATCGCGGCCTACTGCCCTTCTTGGATATCGCCTATCAAGGATTAGGTGAAAATCTGCAAGCAGACAGCGCCTCGATTCAGTTACTCGCCAAACGCGTTCCCGAAATGATTGTTGCGATTTCTTGTTCAAAGAATTTTGGACTCTATCGCGAGCGAACCGGCCTTTTACTGGTTGCCAGTGAAAACGCCGAACGAGCGTCCATCGTCAGTGGACAATTAGGTCGTTTGGCGCGGACGCTTTGGTCAATGCCACCCGATCACGGCGCCGCGATCGTCGCGCATTTGCTGAGCGATCCTGCACTTCGCCGCGACTGGCAAGATGAGCTTGCGCATATGGCAGGACGGATCAATGATTTGCGCCGCACTCTCGCCGATACGCTTAACCAGAAGACACAACAAGATTTTTCCTGGATCGCTTCGCAGCGTGGCATGTTCTCGAAACTACCGCTGGATGCCGAGCAGGTGCGAGCAGCCCGTGAGCAACATCACATCTATATGGCGCCAGATGGCCGCATCAATATCGCAGGCGCAAGCACAGAGAATATGTCGCGCCTGACGGAAGGACTTGCAGCGGTGATGGCGTGATCGACCGGAAAACGGCTAACGTTACCGCCGTATCGCGCGAGGGACACCCCTCGCTCGATGCGTGGTGGATGCCGTTTACCCATAATCGGTTTTTCAAAAATCACCCGCGTCTGATCACAGCGGCTGAGGGCGCCTATTACACGCTCGCCGATGGTCGAAAAGTCTTTGATGGGTTGTCGGGACTATGGTGCTGCCCGCTTGGGCACTCCCCTCGCGCGATCGTCGAGGCCGTTCAGCAGCAAGTCGCCACGCTCGACTTCAGCCCAAGCTTTCAGATGGGTCATCCGGCAGCCTTTCAGTTGGCCGAACGAATTACAACGCTCGCCAAGCGCGAAGGTGACAAAGTATTTTTCGTGAACTCGGGCTCGGAGGCTGTCGATACCGCCTTGAAGATCGCGGTTGCCTATCACCGAGCGCGCGGCGAGGCCTCGCGGACACGGATTATTGGACGCGAACGCGCGTACCATGGCGTGGGGATGGGTGGCATTTCAGTTGGCGGCATCCCCGCGAATCGAAAAATGTTTGCGCCGTTGATGATCCCAGGGGTGGATCATTTACCGCATACCTTCGAGCCATCAAAAATGGGCTACTCGCGAGGCCAACCCGAATGGGGTTTACATTTGGCCGACGAGCTTGAGCGACTCGTTGCACTGCACGATGCCAGTAATATTGCAGCGGTCATCGTGGAGCCCATGCAAGGTTCAACGGGAGTTATCGTCCCTCCCAAAGGATATCTACAACGGCTACGCGAAATTTGCACTCGGCATGGCATTCTGCTGATCTTTGATGAAGTCATAACGGGTTTTGGCCGTCTAGGCACTCCATTCGCAGCAGATTTCTTTGCGGTTCGCCCTGACATGATCACCTTTGCCAAGGCGGTCAATAACGCGACTGTCCCCTTAGGTGGCGTCATCGTCGATCAAGCCATCCACGATGCATTCATGACTGGACCCGATCATCTAATCGAATTCTTCCACGGCTACACCTACTCGGGGCATCCGCTAGCGGTCGCTGCGGCGCACGCGGCACTCGATTTGCTACCCACCGCGATCCCGCAGGCCGCGAGCCTATCGCCCGTGCTCGAGGACTGCGTTCACTCCTTAAGGGGCGAACCCCTCGTCACCGATATTCGTAATCTCGGACTCGCTGCCGCCATCGATGTTGCACCGGTGCCAGGCATGCCGGCACTGCGTGCCTTTCAAGTTTTTGAACAAGCCCTGCAGCGTGGTTTGATGCTCAGGTTCACAGGGGAGACCCTTGCGATGGCGCCACCGTTCATCAGCACCATTGACGAAATCAAAGAGATGACCGACACACTGCGTGAGGCTTTACGCGCGACCGCCGCCCTTGGCTGACAACCCTAACCGGTCAGTAATATTTGCTCGGCTCGTTCAAGCTCGGCCGGTAACCCAGCCAGAATCACTTCATCACCCGCTTGCAATCGTAGACTCGCCTCGGGCTCGGTTCCTGCGATACCGTGACGACGGACTGCGTTCACCGTGACAGCGACTTCGCGCTCAGCTAACACCGCAATCGCTCGCCCCACCGCCCAGGACTGGGGAGGTAGCACAACCGTGCGGATCTCTTCGACGGCTAAGCCTGCCGCTTCCGCCACCCGCTCGCCCTCCCCGACCCACAAGCCTCTTAACTGTTGATAACGCTGAGCCCGCATCGCCTCAATACTTTGTAGCACCTCAGCGGGAGGCTGTCCCAGCAACTGCAGCGCGTGCGCAGCCAGCATTAAGCTCGATTCAAAGGTATCCGGCACGACCTCGTTGGCCCCGGCATCCTGTAAGGCTACCAGTTGTCGATCATCTTCCGCACGCACCAGAATCGGCACGTCAGGCCGACTTCGTCGAACGGCTGCCACAATCCCCAGCGCAACTTCAGGTTCCGCAAACGTTATGACCACTGCATTCGCGTGCTCGACACCCACGTCGTGGAGCAGTCCCTCATCGGCAGCATCGCCATACATCACGGGTAAACCCGCGCCCCGCGCCGCCCGAACGCGCTCGGGATCGAGATCCATGGCAATGTACTCAAAGCCCTGAGACTGCAAGACACGCGAAACATGTTGTCCGACGCGTCCAAACCCACAAATGATCACGTGCTCGCGATCCGCGAGAGTGGTGAGTGCCACTGAGGTATCTGGCGGCGATGGTGGCGCGGCTTGCGCAGCTCCAACCGACCACTCTGCAAGCCAACGGTTATAGCGTAGAACGATTGGCGCTCCAACCATACTTAAGACCAAAGCCACCAACAACGGCTGTGCGATAAGCGGATCCAGCACACGACCCTGAATCAATATTGTCAGGATCGCGATACCGAATTCGCCACCGGAGCCCAAAATGATCGCAGCACGCATGGCTTTAGTAGAGGGCAGGCCTGCCACGCGCGCAATCAACCACATCAGTACGACTTTGATTAGCCACAAAGAAATCACAAGGAGCGCGATTAAGGGCCATTGCTGCTGCAGCACCGATAGGTCCAGCATCATGCCGACCGAAATAAAAAATAAGCCGAGCAAAATATCTCGGAATGGCCGAATCACCGCTTCAACCTGATGACGATACTCGGTCTCGGCGAGCATCATCCCCGCTAGAAACGCACCCGT
>CAZSRB010000017.1:0-24744 GCA_964609065.1 uncultured Acidibacter sp.
AGCAGTTAGTCGAGAAGCGGCGTGGGCGCGGCATGTTTGTGAATGCCGGTGCCCGAGCGCAACTGATGAGCGCCGAGCGTGAGCGCTTCCTACAGCAGGAATGGCCGCGTATCCGTGCGGTGATCGATCGACTCGAGCTCGATGAAAAAACCCTGCTTTCCGTCCCACCGTCGTCGGATAGCACGCCATGACAGAGGACACTACGCCCCTACCCATTATTGAAGCGCGTGGTCTCAGCAAGCGCTATGGCCGCGGAACACTCGCTCTGGACGACGTCACGTTTACCATTGGCTCAGGACGCATCGTCGGCTTGATGGGCGCGAACGGCGCCGGCAAGACCACCGCACTCAAAGCGATCTTAGGGTTGACGCCTTTTGAAGGTCATTTGCAGGTACTTGGCCAAAACCCGAGTCGTGAACGTGATGCGCTGATGCGCGACGTCTGTTTTATCGCCGATGTGGCGGTGCTACCTAAGTGGATGAGGGTGTCCCAGGCACTCGACTTCGTGAGCGGTATCCATCCACGATTTAATCGCACGCGTGCTGAAGAAGTCCTCGCGAGCACTGACATTCAACTACATCAGCGAGTCAGTCAGCTCTCAAAGGGGATGATTACCCAGCTGCACCTCGCCTTGATCATGGCGATCGACGCAAAACTACTGGTGCTTGATGAGCCCACTTTAGGCTTGGATCTACTGTATCGCCGTGGATTTTATGAGCGTCTTCTGAATGATTATTTTGATCATCAACGTACGATTTTGGTGACGACGCATCAGGTTGAAGAGGTCGAGCATTTGCTTGACCACATCATCTTGCTGCGCAAAGGCCGAGTCGTTCTCGATTGTGCGGTCAGTGACATTGAAGCCCGTTATGTACAAGTGCTGTCGAGCCCAGAACAAGCGGATGAGGCACGTTCCATGCAGCCTCTACACGAGCGCGAGGTCTTTGGGCGGAAGCTTTTCATATTTGAGACAAAGGATCCTGGGGCGTATGCCGCGCTCGGCGAAGTGCGCACACCCTCCATCTCTGATCTCTTTGTCGCGCTATTGGGAGAACAGTCGTGACGGCCTTTTTAACGCTCATGAGGCGTGAGCTGTGGGAGCATCGTAGTTTAGTGTGGGCGCCCTTAGTCACGGCCCTTCTATTGGTACTTGCCACATTCTTTGGCTCGCGAGTCGGTGGGCTAGAATTCGAATTAGGTGATCCGGAAGCTGGGTTTTTCTCAGATTTAGCTGCGACGCCTGTCGCACAAGTACAGCTGTTTGCTGTATGGATGGGGTCTTTGCTGATCCCCCAGCTGATTGTGGGCTTGCTGGTCGTATTCTTTTACCTACTTGATACGCTCTATGGTGAGCGACGAGATCGCAGCATCCTGTTTTGGAAATCTTTACCGATTTCAGATGCCTCAACGGTCCTATCCAAGTTCGCGGTTGCAGCACTCCTGATGCCTGTCTGGGTCTGGGGCATTTCGCTCGTCAGCGGCGTACTCATATTCCTGATCGTCAAATTCATGGTCGCTGGCACCGCACTCGCACCTCTTGGTGTGTGGCACGGCTCAGCGTGGCTACTCGTACAAGCGACCCTACTACAGAATTTACTGATTGCGGCGCTTTGGTATGCGCCCATCGCAGCATGGCTATTGGTGATCTCGGTATTTGCCAAACGCAGCCCGTTTTTCTGGGCCGTGCTGCCTCCCTTGCTCGTAGCAATCCTTGAGGAGGTCGCCTTCGGCAGCGAGCGTTTTATAGTTTTTATTGGTCATCGCTTAAGTGGTTATTTTCAGGCCTTACAACCGGGTCTGATGCGTTCGCGCGACGATGAGACAACGCTACAGACCGTCGCTGAAGCGTATCAAGCGCTGAGCGCAGTGCCCTTACTGGCAAGCCCTTCACTCTGGCTTGGTGTGCTGTCGGCCGCGCTACTGTTGGCGCTCGCGATTCGCTTGCGGCGCTGGCGCGACGATGCCTGAGCGTCTTTCAGTCTGCTAAGAGTTGGCTTTGCTCAGTGATGATGTCACTCGCGCGGCGGGCTTTGCGTCGAGCGTCGTCGATATCATCGCCGATCGCTAAGGTCACCCCCATCCTACGTTGGCCCTGGACCTCAGGTTTTCCAAACAGTCTGAGGCTGGTATCGGCCTCGGTCAGTGCGTCACGGACGCCTTGGTATTGAACCCTGCGCGACTCGCCATTCAATAAAATCGCGCTGGAAGCAGCCGGCCCTCGCTGACGGATGATCGGAATCGGTAATCCCAGAATGGCGCGGATATGTAAAGCAAACTCCGATAGGTCCTGGGAAATTAATGTGACGAGACCGGTATCGTGCGGGCGAGGCGACACTTCGCTGAACCACACCTGATCGTCTTTGACGAATAACTCCACACCAAAAATTCCCCAGCCACCGAGCGCATCAGTAATCGCTTTGGCGATTCGCTTGGATTCTTCAAGCGCTGCCAATTTCATAGGTTGCGGCTGCCACGACTCCCGATAGTCACCCGCGACTTGCCAGTGCCCGATCGGTTCGCAAAAACTCGTCCCGGTGCGATGGCGAATTGTCAGCAGTGTGATTTCGTAGTCAAAGGGAATGAACGCTTCGATGATCACTTTGCCCGCGCCCGCTCGACCGCCCGATTGCGCGTATTGCCAAGCTTTTTCAACGTCATCGGCTGTACGAAGTACGCTCTGGCCCTTACCGGAACTGGACATCACGGGCTTCATGACACAAGGCCAGCCAAGCTCGTTCGCTAGCTGCCGGCATTCAGCCAATGTTTCGGCAAAACCGTAGCGTGATGTCGGTAATTTCAGTGATTCTGCGGCGAGTCGCCGGATACCCTCGCGATCCATCGTGAGGCGAGCCGCCTTTGCGCTCGGAATAACGTTGAATCCCTCCTCTTCCAATACGAGTAGTTCCTCGGTCGCAATCGCTTCAATTTCGGGAACGATGAAGTGGGGCCGTTCCGTCTCGATCAGTGCTCGCAAGGCCGCTCGATCCAGCATATTGATGACATGTGATCGGTGGGCGACTTGCATGGCGGGGGCATTGTCATAGCGGTCCACCGCGATGACCTCAATACCAAGCCGCTGCGCTTCGATGCCGACTTCTTTGCCGAGCTCCCCAGCGCCAAGCAGCATGAGTCGCGTGGCGTTACCGGACAACGGCGTGCCGATCCCGCCCGTAAATCGCACCGAAGGGTTTGAAAGATCTTTGACATCCGCATCTTTGTCGATAGCAGTCACGGGTCGCTCCGAGTTAGACTCACCGTGTTAGATAGTGACAGTTTAACGGTGGAGAGCGGAAACATGTCAGATCCAGTCATCGCAGCGCGCAGCCCGATCGCGGTAGATGTTGAAGCCGGCAAGACCTATTGGTGGTGTACCTGCGGACGCTCAAGCCAACAGCCGTTTTGTGACGGATCGCATAAGGGAACGGATTTCGCGCCGCAAAAGTACATCGCAGAGACCTCAGGCAAGCAGTGGTTTTGTGCCTGCAAACACACGGGTAAAGCGCCCTTGTGCGACGGCTCGCACCGCAACCTTCCCTAATGTTCTATCGCGCGACGCTGCGCGAGGATAGTTTGCAGCTCACCCTTGAGGGTGACTGGCTGGCGGGGGAATTAGGGCAAATCGAAGCGTCCCTACAAGATTTAGCCTTGTCGTCATGCTCGACGATTGAGATCGGTACAGCGCCAGATTTACGCCTCGAGCTTAGTGGCGCTTGGTTGTTACACGATTTTATTGAGCGCTGGCGCGCAAAGGGTATCAGCATCAGCTACCCGCAAGGTGTTCCGCCGACTTTGAAGCTCGTGACGGAAACCTTGAGTGCAAATCCCTCTGATTTTATTGAGCTGGAAAAAAACTTTCGTCCAGTCACGGCAATTGGGCGTAATGTCGTAGATCAGGGTCGGGCGGCTCGAGCGGGACTCGCGTTTATAGGCGAACTTCTCTTGCGATTTACGCGGGGATTATTTTCACCGCGCCATTGGCGTCTCACATCGATTGTTCGGCACGTTTACGACACTGGTATTACGGCTGTCCCCATCGTTTCTCTTATTGCCTTTCTCATCAGCGTCATTATTGCGTATATGGGCGCGCAGCAACTCCGTCAGTTTGGTGCCGATATCTTTGTAGTAGATTTGGTGACGGTAGGGGTGTTGCGTGAATTGGGCGTACTGCTCACCGCCATCATTGTCGCGGGGCGCTCGGGCAGCGCCTTTGCTGCCGAAATAGGCGCTATGAAGCTCAATCAAGAGATTGATGCGCTCGACGCAACAGGTGTCCAACCCATTGAAGTGTTGATCTTACCGCGCTTGATTGGGTTGATCATCTCTTTACCCCTACTCACAGTGATCGCCGATGTCGTCGGGGTGCTGGGTGGGGCATTACTCTGTCATTTACTGTTGGATATGCCACTCGTTCAATATTTTCAGAGGGCGGAAGAGTCGATCGCAGCGTGGACCTTTTGGGTGGGAATCATCAAGGCGCCGGTCTTTGCTGTGCTGATCGCGATGGCGGGTACGTATCGTGGATTACAGGTGCGAGGCTCCTCACGCGAGCTTGGGCGATTGACTACGGTCGCTGTCGTGCAGGCTATATTTTTGGTTATTCTGGCAGATGCCTTATTTGCCGTCTTATTTATGGAAATTGGGATCTGATGCGATCCGACCTAAGCGAGCTTAGTCTTAATGTCGAAGCGCCTGCAGTGCAAGCGACGGGTGTTGTTAATCGGTTTGGATCACAAATCGTCCACGATGGGCTTGATTTAACGGTTAATCGAGGCGAAATCTTTGGTATCGTCGGAGGATCTGGGTCGGGTAAAAGTGTCTTACTCAACACCATACTCGGCTTGCGTCGTCCACAGGCGGGCGAGGTTCGAATATTCGGTATTGATCTCAATGCGCTCAATACGGCGCAGCTACGTATCGCCAAGCAATTGTATGGCGTCACCTTTCAGGCCGGTGCTTTGTTCAGTTCGCTAACGGTATTGCAAAATATTCAGCTGCCCATGCTCGAGCATCTCAAGCTTAGTGCGCGCGCGCTTGAGGAGCTGGCCATGCTTAAATTGAAACTAGTGGGCTTGCCTGTTGAAGCTGCTCATAAATATCCCGCGCAGCTCTCCGGTGGCATGATTAAGCGCGCCGCCCTCGCGCGGGCGCTAGCACTCGATCCGCCACTTTTGATGCTGGATGAGCCGACCTCTGGTCTGGATCCTATTAGCGCTGCAGCGTTTGATGAGCTATTGGTAGGCTTGCAGCGCGAGCTTGCGCTGACCGTTATTATGATTACACACGATTTGGACAGTATTTTTCGTACCTGCAATCGAGTGGGTGTCATTGTTGAGCGTCGACTGGTTGCTGATGAGCTGGCAAAAATTGTCGATCATCCGCATCCTTGGATTCAGGCCTATTTTCACGGTGATCGCGCTCGTCGCTTTGGAGCCATACATGGAACGTGAAGCCAATTACGCTGCTGTCGGCGCCTTTGTGTTGTTCGTGCTGGCGCTCGCTACCGCACTGGTGTTTTGGTACTCAGATGCGCGTGATTCTCGTAGTTTTGAGCGCTATGAGGTGTACTTCGAGGGCTCGGTGAGCGGTCTGACGGTTGGCAGTACCGTTCGTTATCTGGGGGTCGATATCGGGCGGGTCGTCACGATGCGGATTGACCCACGCAATGCCGCACGGGTTCAGGTGATTGTCGACATCGACGAGCAAGCGCCTATCTCGGAGAAAACCGTGGCGGAGTTATCTTTGCTTGGCGTGACGGGCCTGCTCTACATTGATCTATTGGGCGACGCGGGGACCAAACGACTGGCCGCGGTGGTCGCCGGTGAACGTTATCCAGTGATTCGATCGGTCAGATCGGGATTTGATGTCATTTTGAGCGGCGTGCCGGAGGTGATGGGGCGCGCCTCAGAGGTGGCGCAGCGTGCCAGTCGTCTGCTGTCGGATGACAATATCGACGCGCTATCGAGCGTAATCGCCAATTTAGACGCTGCGAGTCGAGTGTTACCCGAGACGATGCAGGAGGTGGGTGCGCTCACCAAAGATTTGCGGCTGATCGCCGGCGATTTGCAAGAAGTGGCAGCAGGGCTGCGCAATACGACCGAAGAGACAGCTCCACTGATCAAAGACGTGGTCAGACGCGTAGATCAGGTCGCTGAGAGCATGGCTCGTACCAGCGCCCGGCTCGATCAATTGCTCGCAGAGAACGCTGAGGGTCTGACGGAGTTCACCCGACACGGGTTACCTGAGATCGAGAATTTGACGCGCGAGAGTCGTGCGGCAGCTGCAGAGGTGGAAGCCTTAGCACGCAGTCTGCGCGAAAACCCGTCGCAGTTATTGTTTCAGCCTGCGCCACGCGGCGTTGAGGTACCAAAATGAGTTATATGAGACGACGAGTTGGGATCGCGTTGATCGCAGCCCTGTCTTTGACCGCGTGTGTATCAGGTTTTGAGAGTCGTGCGCCGGTGGCGGACGTCTACGTTTTACGCCCGGCGATCGAAGCGGCTCAACCACCGCAGGATTTACGAGTACAAATTTTGCCGGTGCGTGTTCGCTCGGGTTATGCGACCGACGCGATTTTGCGTTCCGGTCCCGGTCGGACGCTGGATGTACTGGCTGCCAGTCGCTGGCCAGATGCCTTGCCACGTATGTGGGAGGGGTTGCTGGTCGATGGTCTCAAAAGTGCGGGTGTGGGCGATGTACTCGAGCCACTGTCGTCGGCTCGCGCGGATTGGTTAATTCAGGTGGTTATTCGACGTTTTGATTTGGATGAGACGGGATCGCGTGAGCGAGCCGTGCGGATTGCGATGGATGTCGCGGTGCTTGATCGTACGCGCCGAGAGTCGCGACTAAGCTTCGCGGTCGAAGCCCAGGTACCGGTGGCCGAGAATCGCATGCGGGCCATCATCGCGGCGTTCGAGCAGGCAAGTAGTCTGATCCTCACCGATATCGCCAAACGGGTAGGCGAGACAGACTGGCGCCAAGCGCCAGCGTCATAAGCGAGGGCCACATATGCCAGGCTCGTAAGCCCGAGGCAGAAAGGCATCACCCATACACCGTGTGTATAGGTTAGGTACAAACATTCATCTGTACAAAAGCTTGACATGCCGAATAAGTTCGGTAGCATACGAGCCGTCAACCGTCCCTTCTGACGAGTGACCCCCGTTTGGGCGGATCGAAAGATCCGCCCTTTTCTTTTGTGGGCTGTAAATACGGTGCCTCTGGGCGAGCGGCGGGCCTAGCCCTTCTGTTCCACTTGCTGCTCAACGAGGGCGCTCAATTCCATCCATCTATCTTCTAACTCAGTCAGGGTCTGCAGACAGGTGGATAGTTGCTCGGCAAGTTCGTGGACCTGGTGGTTTGTGTCGCCCGAATACGCTGCAGGGTCGGCCAGACGCGCCTCTAAGGATATCCGCTCTGAACCCAATTGTTCCATGCTTCGCTCAATACGAGTGATTTCGGTCAGTATTGGCTTCAGATTCGGCTTTTTAGGACGTGCTGATGTCGGGGTTTTGACCCGATGGCTCGGGCTTGATAGCGTCGCCGACTCGGTCTGCAGAACGCGCCGATAATCCTCCATGTCACCCTCAAAGGGTTCCACCTCGCCCTGCGCAGTGACCCGCCAGAATTCATCACACACGCCGGTCAGCAAACTCCGATCATGCGAGACCAGAATCACCGCGCCGGTAAACTCCTGGAGTGCCAAGAGCAGTGCATCGCGCATCTCGTGATCAAGATGATTGGTCGGCTCATCCAGCAACAGTAAGTTCGGGGCCTGCGCCACCAAGATTGCCAAGGTCAGACGGGCGCGCTCACCCCCTGAAAATTGCCTGATCGGCTCGAAGACTCGATCATCCCGGAAGCCGAAGTGGCCAAGATGAGCGCGCTTGGCCTGCTCGGTCCATGACTGGACTTTGTTGCCACCTCGTCGAGTCAGTTCCAAGAGCGCAGAGGCCTCTGCATCGAGTTGCTCCACTTCGAGCTGAGCGAAAAATCCGATCCGTAAGTCGGGGGAGGCGAGTCGCGTTCCAGTGAGTGGGGCGAGTTCGCCAGCCATGGTACGCATCAGCGTGGATTTGCCGGCGCCATTACGTCCGAGGAGCCCCAGCCGATGGCCCGGTCGCAAACTTAAGCTGACATCGTGGAGGATTTGTCGCTCGCCATAACCTGCTGACACGCTCTCTAGGGTCAGGAGTGGAGAGGGCAGCTTGTGCGGCGCGAGAAACTGCCACTCATAGCTGCGTTCGCTATGTTGCGTGACCAGCTCGGGCAATCTCTCTAGCCATTTGATTCGACTTTGTACCTGTCGCGCTTTGGTGGCCTGGGCACGAAATCGATCAACGAAATGAGTCACGTGCGCGATCTCGCGCTGCAGTTTGCGGTTATGAGCTTCAGCGTGCAGGGTTCGTGCCGCGCGTTGTCGCTCAAAATCGGCGTAGTTACCTGTGAAAGAGCTGACCTGCTCGCGTTCAATGTGCAGGATGCGTCCCACGATGGCATCCAGAAAGTCCCGATCGTGTGAAATGAGGCACAGGCTACCCTCGTAGCGGCATAGCCACTGCTCGAGCCACAGCACGGCATCGAGGTCGAGATGGTTGGTCGGCTCGTCGAGTAACAGCACATCGGAGCGGCACATCAAGGCTTGCGCCAAATTCGCTCGCATACGCAACCCACCAGAGAATTCCGTGAGGGGTCGATCGATGTCCACGGCAGCGACACCTAAGCCATCGAGCAAAGCAGCAGCTCGACTACGGGCGCTGTAGAGACCGGCTTGCTCGGCCTCGGCAAGGGCTTCGGCTTCAGCCATGCCATTTTCGGCCGCGCGCGCCACCTCGATACGCGCTTCGGCTTGACGCAGGGCCGCGTCGCCATCGATCACGTAATCGACCATCGGCCGCGGTGTATCAGGCAAGGTCTGCGCCACACTGGCAATACACAAGTGAGCGGGAACCTCGACTTCGCCCGCATCCGCGGTCAACTCACCGCGCAATAAGGCCATCAGAGAGGATTTTCCGCTGCCATTGCGTCCCACGAGACCCACTTTCTCGCCGCGCAGGATGCTAAGGCTCGTCTGTTCGAGCAGTTGTTTGGGGCCTCGACGCAGCGAGACATCACGCAGGTGGATCACCCGCGAATTCTACGAGCTTGTGTATGCTTGCGGCGTGCAAATCGAGGTGTACTCCGATCTGATCTGTCCCTGGTGCTACCTGGGCTATGCGCGTCTGGCTGCCGCGAAGCAGGCGCGTCCGACGGCCGATATCACGGTGCGCTGGTTGCCGTTTGAGCTGAATCCGTCGATGCCGGTAGAGGGGCGAGATAGACGCGAATATATGCTGGAGCGGTTTGGCGACCTATCCAAGTTTGATTCCGCTCAGCAGCAGTTAACGCAGCTGGGTGAATCTCTGGGATTGCAGTTTAATTTTGAGGCTATTGCGCGTTCGCCCAATACACGACGGGCGCATATGCTGCTTGAGAAAGCCTCGCCATCTTTGCAGACACCATTGCTAGATCGGCTCTTTCGCGCCTACTTTACCGAGGGCAAAGATATCGGTGATCAAGCCACATTGATCTCTTTGGCTGAAGAGGCAGGGCTCTCTCATCAAGACGCCGAACAGACGTTGTCTGATGCGGATTGCGCGCAGCAAGTGGCTTACCTTGAGCAGCAGGCGCGAGACTGGCAGATCAGCGGGGTGCCTACTTTTATTTTTGATCGTCGGTTTGCTTTTTCGGGAGCACAGCCTTTGGACGTTTTTTTTCGGGCTATTGATGCCTGCCAGACTCAAGCAGATACCAAAGAGGCGAGTCGCTGACGTATGGATCCGTTCGCGCTGACGGGACGAACGGGCGATCATGTGATCGACGTCTCTGAATTGGGCTGTCGCCTTCACGCGAGGGCTGCGGAAGCCTTATTGCATATGCGCGAGGCAGCGGCAGAGGAGGGGATTGATCTCAGCGTCGCGAGCGGTTGGCGAGATTTTTCGCGTCAGCGCAGCATTTGGAATGCGAAATATCGCTTGGAAAGGCCCTTGCGTAACTCAAGCGGCGAAATCATTGATGGCTCGACACTCTCGCCGCTCGCGAGGATAGAAGTGATTTCGCGTTGGTCGGCTATGCCCGGGGCGAGTCGTCACCATTGGGGTACCGATTGCGATGTATACGATCGTGGCAGGTTGGAGCCTGACGCCGTGCAGTTGCTGCCTGAGGAATATGCGCCGGACGGGCCATGTGGCCGCTTACATGCGTGGCTGCAACGGCGTATGCATGACTTCGGCTTTTATCAGCCCTATCGCACAGATCGCGGTGGAGTGTGTCCTGAGCCTTGGCATATCAGCTACGCACCTTTGGCGCTCGACTGCGAACGTGAGCTTACAACCGAAGTCTTAGCGCAATTACTCGATGAGACGAGCGGCTATGACGATCTAAGGATTGAAGGTCACGCGCCGTTACGCGCCCATTTGGGTGAGTGGTATCGGCGCTTTATCAGCGCGGTGGATTCACCGCCGCAGACGCTCGGTTCGTCCAAGCTCTAGTGATCAAACTGCGCGAGTACCGGCGTGTGATCAGAGGGTCGTTCAGCCCGGCGCGGCTCTTTATCGATCCAGCTTCTTAGGCAATGCTCGGCCAGCGCAGTGCTCGCCAGAATCAAATCAATACGTAGGCCGAGGTTGCGACGGAAGCCGGCGGCTCGATAATCCCACCAACTGAAACTGCGTTCGGCTTGCTCAAAAGAACGAAACACATCAACGAGGCCTGTCTCCATCAGGCGCGTGAGCGCCGCACGCTCTGGGTCACTGACTAGGACTTTGCCAGCCCAGGCAGCCGGATCATGCACATCTCGATCATCGGGTGCGATATTAAAATCCCCCAATACGATCATCGGGTTATTGCTCGGACCCAGTGCGCTCAACCAAGTGCGGAATGCGCTCAGCCACGCAAGTTTGTACTGGTATTTATCCGAGTCCACTGATTGACCGTTAGGCACATAGAGGTCCACGACAGTCAGTCCGCGCGTTTTCACGGCCAGCACGCGTCGTTGAGGATCCTCAAAGCCCGGGATATCACAGCTGAGCGTTTCAATTGGATCACGCGACAGGATGGCGACCCCGTTGTAGGTTCGTTGGCCGGAAAAAGCGACCTGATAACCGAGTTCCGCGATGGCCTCGGTGGGGAAGTCCTCATCGACAAGTTTGGTCTCTTGCAGCGCGATGATGTCAGGCGCGTCGTTTCCAGCGCCCTGTAGCCAATCGCGCAACTGCGGCAGGCGCACGCGTAGGGAATTCACGTTCCAGGTCGCTATCGTGGTGAGCATGACGACAAGATTAATGGACTACGCGTTAGGATGCGCGTTTTGATGCAACTGTGATTGATTATCCAGTGCAATTGATGATCAGGTGGCATTCATGACTGAGCGATTTGATTTAGTGGTGATCGGAGCGGGTAGCGGTGGCTTAGCCTGTGCGCAGCGCGCTGTTGAGTACGGCGCTAAGGTTGCAATCGTTGAGGCAGGCCGGCTTGGCGGAACTTGTGTCAATGTCGGTTGTGTACCAAAGAAAGTCATGTGGAATGCCGCGCAAATTGCTCACGCTCTGCATGATGCGAGCGACTATGGTTTCGGCGCCGTCGAGGTCAGTCATGACTGGGCTAACTTACGCGCAGCACGTGATGCGTATGTCACGCGGCTTAACGGAATCTATGCCAATAATTTAGCAAAGAAAAATATCTCGCTCTATACAGGGTGGGCGCGTTTGCTATCGGCGAATACGGTAAAGGTGGCAGATGGTGTCACCCTGGAGGCCGAGCGTATTGTTGTGGCAACAGGGGGGCGTCCTGCTGTGCCGCCGATTCCTGGCGCGAACCTCGGCTTGTCCTCCGATGATTTTTTTGAATTAGCAGAGCGGCCGCAACGGGTTTGCTTGCTCGGTAGTGGCTACGTCGCGGTGGAATTTGCAGGCGTCCTAGCGGCGATGGGTAGTGACGTGAGCATTGCGTTTCGTCAGGACCGAGTACTGCGTCATTTCGATTCGATGCTCTCTGAGGGATTGATGTCGATCATGCGTCACGAGGGGATCGCGTTGCACGATCATGCGATCCCTCGCGCGCTTGAGCGAGATACGGATGGGAGCCTGCGGGTACTGCTGCAGGATCAGCGCGTGTTAGGGCCCTTTGATGCGGTGTTTTGGGCGGCAGGCCGCGATCCGATTGTTAGTGATATTGGCTTAGAGCGTGCAGGCGTTGCCTTAGATCCGCGAGGCTTTATCGCAGTGGATCCGTGGCAACAGACCAATGTATCGAGCGTGTACGCGCTGGGAGATGTCACGGGTCATGCGCCCTTGACGCCTGTGGCGATCGCGGCGGGTAGGCGTTTGGCGGATCGCCTATGGGGCGGCATGTCAGATCGACGGCTTGACTACAGTTTGATTCCAACCGTCGTGTTCAGTCATCCGCCGATTGGTACGGTGGGCTTGAGTGAACAGCAGGCTATCGAGCGTTATGGGGACAAAGAAATCAAGGTCTATCACTCAGGCTTCGTGCCGATGTACCACGCGCTCACTCAGCGTAAACCGCGTGCGCAAATGAAGTTGATCACTCAAGGTCACGAGGAGCGAGTGGTTGGCTGCCATGTGATCGGAGCCGGAGCCGACGAGATGCTGCAGGGATTTGCCGTCGCCATAAAAATGGGGGCCACCAAACGCGACTTTGACGATACGATCGCCATTCACCCCACTAGCGCCGAAGAGCTGGTCACCATGCGCTGATTGCCTCTCCGAGTAAGAGCGCACGCAGATAGTCAGGGCTAATCAGATGGCAATAGCGCGTGCCCCGAAAGCGGGCAGGCGCGTTGGCATAGCGGGCATCGTTCCAATCGTTTTGCATGCCCTTAGCCTGGATGATCAATCGGCTCGCCTCTCGTCTGACCATGGCATAGGGCTCCAGCCACACCGGACCCTGATTAGTCACGATATCATCTTCAAAAATGAGCGTCTCACCTGGTACAAAGGCGAGGGCTGAGCGCTCCTCGTCTGTCATGCCGGCGATCACGTCCTCAAGAATTTTGGCATTGACGCCTCGACAGCCGATATCGGCTCCCGCTGCCTCTGCCCCGTGTACGGTCTGTAAATGATCTGCCGTTTTCATCTTGCAGGAGACTTGCATGACCGCTCCGCCTTTTGAGCGTTGTGGCCAGCTGTACTGAGTGGTGACCAGTGGATCGATTTCGGGTTTCGATTTGGTAAAGGCTTCAAAATCTTCAAATACGTTATTTGATGAACGGATTGAAGTGCCGACAATCCATTGTTGCGCTTGAGTACAAAAATCTGGGCTAATCGCCTCGGCTGCATGGAGCTGGTCTTTTGGGGCAACGATCCCTCCCAGCACCACCAAAACCCAAAATAATCGTTTTCCCCTCATTGGCGCATACATACGTTCCACTCCCCCGAGTCCGGCTATATCCCGTATCCGAACTGTGACTGGCTGCGTGATCAGGCGCAAGCGATGTCACCGCCGAGCTCCATTTCCTTGTCCGCAGGCTGCTCACGTGAGTGTGTTGCACGGGAGAGATTCTCGCGGTCACCTAAAGTAAAGGGCTGTGACGGATGATGCGTGATGCAGGAGTCTCTGACGTGCGGTGCAAGGAATGGTGGCTAGCCGGCGTGATGGTTTGGGGGCTGATGGGTTGCGCCCAACCTACGGGCTCTATGGATGATAGCTACGCCATAAAATTCAACTTGTACTGCACGACCTGCGATGATTTTTTGCAATGTCGGCCAGAAGCCGATCGATCCGCGGCCTCCGACAACTACACCCTTTATCGCTTACAGGCCAAAAGTGCGTGGGGCCAGATTGCGACGATTTGGGACTATCTGATCGCGCGAATCCGCCCCAAAACTTCTGACAATCGACCCCTGACCATCTATGAGGATTTCAACGGGCAGAAACGTCTTCGTATCGAAGGAGCCGAGGCGCGGGTAGATTTAAAAACCGCAACGATCGTATTGCCAGATGCTCGTATCGATATGCGTGACGGGCATTGGCGTACGGTAGAGGGTGGCGTGTTGGGTCGTTGTGAGGCGATGACTCGGCGCGAGGGCTACGCGTTTGTTCGGGCCTTACTGGGGAAGGCACCTTTATGAGTGCCAGTATGGGCGCGGGTATGGGCGCAGGGCGGATCGCCTTACTGGTATTTCGTTACTTGCTCGCGGTTTTTTTTCTAAGTGCTGCGATTAATAAATGGCAGCAGAATTATCTTTTTTCGGACAAGCTGTTACGCATATTTACCGAGCGACTCGCAGAAATAGATCCTGAGAGTGTTGGCGCGCTTTTTTTGGAGCAGATCGGCATTCCCTATTGGCAGCCGCTAGCTTGGTATGTGTGTTGGGGTGAGACCTTGATCGCAATCGGCCTGCTGCTCGGGTTGTTGACGCGTGTCTCATCGGTGGCCGCAATGTTGATGATGCTGTCATTTGCGGTGGGAGGTTATTACGATGCGTCTTTGATTGTTTTGACTCTTCTGTTCCTGCCATTTGCCGTGATACGAACGGGGCTCTGGTTTGGATTAGATCGGCGCTTTAATCAAAGATACCCCTCAGTCTGGTTCGGTTAATGAGTGCAAGCGATATCCGCTAAGGAGAAAACAGTGAGCGAAAGATTCGGCCCGATTGAGTTAATGCCGGGTGTCAAAAGAACGCATGTGCTCGCATATCTCTGGGCGGCATTTGTCAGCATTGGCGTCTTTACTTATCTCACAGCGCTACAGCCTTATCTGCTTGAGGTGAACATTGGTGTTCCCGCAGAGCGGCGCGGGATCGTGTCAGGTGATCTGCAGTTCTGGCAGGAGATCGTCACTCTCTTGATGGTCGGGTTTTTTGGGGCCTGGTCAGACCGAGTGGGGCGACGCATCGTCTATATCACGGGATTCACGCTCGCCGCGCTCGCCTATGCCGCTTATCCCTTTGCCAATGATATGGGTCAGTTGCTCATCTATCGGCTTATCTTCGCGGTCGCAGTAGCCTCGCTCGGTGGCATGCTGGCCACGGTACTTGCTGACTATCCGGTCGATGCGGATCGCGGCAAACTGACCGGTGTTTCGTTTGTACTCAATGCGATCGGCGCGCTGGTTTTTCTAGTGGTATTAGTTCGCTTACCACAGATGTATGCAGGCTATGGCTTGACCGAGACCGAAGCGGGCCGTGCCGCTTACCTGACTGTCGCATTCATCTGCGCCATCAGTGCACTCATCATGTTGGGGCTGAAGCCAGGCCGTCCAGATCAAGTCGGTGAGCGATTACCGTTCAAAACATTGATAACCCAGGGTTTAATGGCGGCTCGTAAGCCTCGCATCGCACTTGCTTACGCGGCAGCGTTTACCGCCCGTGCAGATCTGGTCATCGTTGCGTTGTTTTTGGCGCTGTGGGTACAGATCGCGGCGCAAGCGGCAGGAGCCACCCAAGCGGAAGCGGCGGCCAAGTTAGGGCCTATATTCGGTATCGTTCAAGGAATCGCGCTAATCTGGGCGCCTTTCTTTGGTTGGCTTGCCGATAAGATCGATCGCGTCATGATGGTCATTATCGCAACGATCCTCTCGATCATCGGTTACGGCTGGATTGGCTTGGTACCCGATCCCACCGCTGGGGGCTGGACCTTAGTCGCGGCAGCTATGCTCGGGATAGGGCAGATCAGCGGTATTCTCGCGTCACAAGTGTTGATTGCTCAAGAGGCGCCTGCGGCGATTCGTGGGGCGGTGATTGGCTTCGTCGGATTCTTTGGAGCGCTCGGTATTTTGGTGATCTCTAAGGCAGGGGGCATCGCTTTCGACCTGTGGCGACCGGGTGCGCCGTTCCTCATCATGGCTGGCGCGAACGCAGTGTTACTGCTGTTTGCATTGTGGGTTCGTGTGCAGCCTCGTATAGAGGAAGTCGCTGTATGACGAGTGGTATTGGCAGTTTAATGCGATTGGTCGGTGGCCTCGCTGTTTTCTTAGTTCTGTCGATAGAAGTTACTGCAAGTGATTCTCAAGTTGCAGCAGCGGTAGCGAAAAGACAATCGAACACGGCATTACAGGCTCATTTTCGTGGCGCCTATCGCAACGAAACCTTAGACACGCAGGAATGGCGAGGAGCCGAGACTTTTGATTTATGGGTGCATGCCGACGGCTCGCGTACCCTCAATGTGCTCACTAATTTGGCAGCGCGATCTGCGTTATTTGACGTCAACTTACGTAGTGACGCCCAGTTCAATCCTCTAGAGGCGTTTGTTCGCTACTGGAACCAGGGGGTCTACAAAGGCTCGGGTCACTTTTCGCTCGAGGATCATCAATTACAGATCACGAGTGCGGGTCCCTTAGGTCGACAATCAGATTCACTTGCGGTACCGGCGAGTTGGAGCATGGGGTCGCACCCTGTGTCTGCGGATGGATGGCATACGGCACGCTTTGATCCGACGGGTGAACCCGTACAGACCGTGTCGTTACTGTCGATCGATGCCAGCGCAGATGTATCAAAGCCCGTGTCGGGGCGCTTTATGCCGTTAAAAATCGAGTTCATCGGCGAGGAGACGCTGGAGGTACCCGCAGGTCGGTTTGTGACGCGGCATTATCGCTTGGCAGGTCTCAATGATCTTTGGGTCACTGAGCCGCATCGGATCGTGATCAAATCCGAGATTCCAGTGAGAAATCTTCGTTATGTGCTGACGGACTGGGTATCTGTTGGGTCAGATATGGTCATGTCGGATGAGGTTGAACCACGCCGATGACTACCAAGTCTCAACGGCTGAACCACATCCGCTTCAAAGTACCGTCTCGCCAAAGATAAT
The DNA here is from genome assembly GCA_964609065.1 of uncultured Acidibacter sp. Classification (GTDB taxonomy): domain Bacteria; phylum Pseudomonadota; class Gammaproteobacteria; order Steroidobacterales; family Steroidobacteraceae; genus UBA964. Next base: position 16,801 of record CAZSRB010000017.1, read on the forward strand.
GATGCAATAGAGCGCCGACCGCGTGTAACCCAATCAGGGCGTAGCCCACGCGTGAGCCGAGCTCATGAATTTCCTCAACTTGTTCAGCGAGCATCTCGTTAGGTGCGATGAGTGCGGGAAGCTGCCATCCAAAGAAAGGAATGGTTTCGCCTTCTGCGCTCAGAATGACCCAGCCGCCAATTGGCATACCGATCATTAGGGCATAAAGGCCGATATGCACCCATTTCGATAGTGGGATCGTCCAGCTTGGCGAGCTTGTAACGGGATCCGGCGCCGCCCAGAGTTTGCGAGCGAGTAACCGGACAATCACCAAAGATAAGACACTTAAACCCAGCATGTAATGCCACGTCTTCATGAGATCGCGTGGCTCGCTACCTCGGGGATAGATATCTCGAAATTCCATCAGTACATAGACGGCTGCAAGGAGTAGCAACATCAGCCAATGCAATCCGATCGAGACGGGGTGATAACGATTTGAGTGCGGCGTCGATGTTGCGGTCGTCATGGTGCGCAGTGTCCTTGGTAGATGTTGAGCTCAGGGCCTCCCTCACAGAGTGCTCGACGCTCCAGAAACTGCAATCCGAGTTTACCAAGGGTCCGTATGGAGCGCTGATTATCGGGCTGTGTAATACCAAAAATCTCGGTGATGCCCAATGTGGTATGTGCGTGTTGCATCGCAGCCTGAGCAGCCTCGGTGGCGTAGCCCAAATCCCCGTGACTTTGCAGGATGGCAAAGCCGATATCAGGGCCTGCGAGACCCTCGCGTCGCAAAAGGCCGCACATTCCAACAGGTTCGCCCGAGTCGCGACGCGAGACGTGCAGTAAGCCGTGCCCATGGCGACGATAGCTCATGAGCGGTCCTTTCAGCAGATAGCGAAGCGCATCATCCTGCGAACGGATACCTCGATCGCCGATATAGCGATGGAAATCCGGCTCATTCATTAACGTTAGTAAGAAGCTCGTATCGTCTTCGCGAAAATGCCGAAGGGTCAGCCGGAAAGTGTGTAGTTCCATGCGCCCAAGGATAGCCTCAAATCATCAAATTCCGGGTGGCCGATACTCGCCTACCCAGTCTGTCCACTTCGTTTGCACGCGACCGAATGCCTCGGGAGCGAGCCGTTCGAGTTCGGTCCGGTTAAGCGCTTGATATACGCTCGGTCCGCCCTCTTCAGGCCACTGTCGAGTGGCATCAATGACAATCTTTGAGGTCATAGGCCGTTTGGTCAGTGAGGGATCCAAGGGCATACCGCGTGATTCGTCAATGATGGTCGTTGCAGGATTGGGCTGCCAACGTGAGCCCATGGCATGCATGACTTGAGTTCGATCGAGAACTTCGATGTCATCGTCGACCATGATCACCACTTTAGCGATACCTACGATTTGTGCGATACGTTTGCCAATCTCGAGCGCCTCGCCGGGTTTTTGTTTTTTGATGCTCACGAAACACAGTCCGGTCGCTTCCACGGGCGTATGTAGCGCCTTGACGTTTGGCATGAATCGCTTAAGCGTATTCATTGCGATTTGCTCGAGCGGTGCCGTCGTGAAACCGCGAGTCACCCCTGTGAATTGATTGACGATCCAAGGATCACGACGGTGAGTAATCGCGGTTACATTCATCCAAAAGTTTTCGCTCTTGCGCGCACCCATGTAGCCATACATTTCACCGAAAGGGCCCTCCGGTAACATGTCTTGATCGAGTGGTACTTCGCCTTCAATGACGATTTCGGAGTTGGCCGGAATGAGATGATCATTGGTCTCGGAGCGGACCACTTTGAGGGGTGTCCCGCGGATCGCCGATACCACCTCGAGTTCATCCGCACCCGCACGATTGAGCTTCGAGCTTGAAACGACCCAAGTGACAGGGTCTTGACCTAAAGCAATCGAGACCTTGACGGATTTTTCACCGCGCTCCTTCGCCTTCATGAACGCCTTCCATGCACCTTGCCCTTCCTCAGGATTTACGCCCAAGAGACGAGGCCCTTTGATCTCGCAACGATAGGTACCAAAGTTTTTACCTAACTCGGCATCATTCGTGAATACAGAGCCGGTATTGACATAGCGCGCCGAGTCCGCGGGGTTAGATTGAATGAAGGCAAACGCATAGAGGTCAATCTCATCACCCTTTAGGATGATTTCTTTGCAGGGAGCCTGCTCGCGCGACACCTCAGTGAACGGAGCGGTAGGGAATGCGCCCGCGCTACCTCGGTCGAGATAGGCTTGCACACGGTTAAGTGCTTTGTGGTAGGTGGCGACATAGTCGCCCGCGACCGGCTCGATACCAAAGCTCAAACATTCCGTATCCCAGTGCCCAAAGTGGTTGGTGATAATCGGTCCGCGATGCCATTTACCATCGATCTTGACGTTCTCCATCACCAGTACAGGTGCGTAGTACATCCCGAATCGATCAATCAGGCGATACATGAGTGCCGTGCCCTCGTAGGCATCCTGATCTACATCGCTGACTCGTAGGACGAGACCGCGCCGATCAAGCTCTGCGAGCCAGTCACGAAGGTCATCGAATGGCCCAAACTCCCATTCTGGAGCTGGACCGGCGGGTTTTGCCGGTGCAGTGGCCCATGGCGGCGGTCCCCCCGAGCCAGGCGGGCCACCAGTTACGCCAGGGGGCGGTCCGCCCGCGCCGGGCGGACGTTGGGCAAGAGCCTGGTTGAGTTTCAGTTCGGCTGCTGCGAGTGCAGCCGCCGTCAGACCGACAGAACTCGACAGGAAATGGCGACGCGAAACAGCTTTCATAACCACTACCCCAGATGGCCAAGAGAATCTAAGGCGCGCATGAGCGCGCATTGCGTTACACGCTGACATGATGCCGCAGCGAGGTAAAGTGAACGCAGTCCCCTGCGACCAGTCTATGATCAATGCCTATGAATCATTCTCACGCGGTGGCTAACGCGCCATCGATGTCAGCTCCCATACGCAGACTGCTAGTGATATTGGGCGATCAGCTGAACATGGACTCCGAATTATTCAAAGATGCGGATCCGAGTCAGGACATGCTGTGGATGTGTGAATCGCTGGGCGAGGCGACTCACGTGTGGTCGAGTAAGCCACGTCTAGCGGTTTTTATTGCCGGTATGCGCCACTTTGCCGCCGCCCGTCGGGCCGAGGGTTGGCGCCTCCGATACCATTCCTTGAGCGAGCAGAAAGATGAGATCTCAGAGACGCTGATCGAAGACGTTCATGAGTTAAAGCCCCATGGTGTTCTGCTGGTTGAGCCAGGTGAGTGGCGTATCAGGCAGCAACTTACGCTCGCAGCTGATCGGATTCCTTGCTCGATCGAGATGCTCAGTGATAGCCATTTTCTTTGCTCACATGAAGAGTTTGCATCGCATGCTGCGGGCCGTAAGCAATTAAGAATGGAATTCTTTTATCGTGAGATGAGGAAGAAATATGGGGTTTTGATTGAGTTAGATGGCTCGCCAGTGGGTGGGCAGTGGAACTACGACGCTGAAAATCGCCAAGCTTTCGATCGCGAAGGCCCTTCGGCGCTGGGTTTATCGCCACCCATCTCATTCGCCCCAGATACACAGACTTTGGCTGTACTAGAGGAGATCGAGCAACAATTTCCCACGCATCCTGGGCGATTACAGCACTTCGACTGGCCTTTAACACCCGAGCAAGCGCAGGCTGCTCTCGAGGATTTCGTATTACATCGCGGCGCGCGTTTTGGTAGGTATCAAGATGCAATTTGGAGCGGTGAGCCTTGGCTATGGCACTCGCGTCTGTCTGTGGCGCTTAACCTTAAGCTCATTAATCCGCGACAAGTCATTAGTCGGGTCGAGCAAGCGTATCGCGAGGGGGTGATGCCACTCGCAGCAGCAGAGGGCTTCATTCGTCAGATTCTAGGTTGGCGTGAGTATGTCCGTGGTATCTATTGGCACTTCATGCCGGAATATTTGCAGCGTAATACTCTGCAAGCAAGCAGTGAGTTGCCATCTTTTTATTGGACGGGTGATACCGAGATGGCGTGCTTGCGCGACACCATCCAGCAGACGCTCAAATACGGCTATGCACACCATATCCAAAGATTAATGGTGACGGGTTTATTCGCATTACTACTGGGGGTGTCACCCACGGCAGTTCATGCTTGGTATCTCGCGGTCTACGTCGATGCCATCGAGTGGGTGGAGTTACCCAATACCTTAGGTATGTCCCAGTACGCCGATGGCGGCGTGATGGCATCAAAGCCCTATGTCGCAACGGGTCGCTATATCGATCGCATGAGTAACTACTGTCGAGGTTGTCGCTATCGGCCGCAGCAGGCAACGGGGGCGCAGGCCTGTCCATTCACTACCCTCTACTGGGATTTTCTGATGCGACATCAGGTGGCCTTAGAGGCTAACCCCCGTATGGGATTACAGCTGAAAAACTTGCTGCGATTGAGTGCCGATGAGCGGGACGCCATCGGCGAGCAAGCGCGTCAAGTCCGTACACGACTGGGCGTCTGAGCGTGTACTCTTGGCGCTCATGACGGCTGCTGCGAGTAACTTATCCCAACGCTATCCACGCAAACGCGCCTTTATCACGGGTGCAGCAAGCGGTCTCGGCCTCGCCTGCGCTGAGATCTTGGCTCGCGAGGGCTGGCAGCTATTTCTGAATGACGTCGATCTCAGTCGCTTGTCGGTCGTGGCCGAGCGCTTCCGGCGCGATGGTGCGCTGGTGACGACGGTCGAAGGCGATGTGCGTGAAGGCCTTGCGCTTGAGCAGGCCATCGATGAAGCCGTCCGCGAGGCTGGTGGAATCGATGTCGCGGTGAACTGCGCCGGCGTCGCATGGGCGGGGCCATTTCACAGTAGCACCGAACAGGACTGGCGATGGGTGATGGACATCAATGTGCTCGGCGTTGCGAATGCGTCACGCGCTGTCATTCGACATATGGCGCGTGGTCCAGGGGGGCTTGTTATCAACATTGCGAGCGCGGCAAGCTTTTGCACCGGCACCCACATGTCCGCTTATAACGCTTCCAAGGCTGCCGTCGTGGCTTTGAGTGAGTCTTTAATGCAGGAATATGCAGCCTACGGCGTCAAAGTATTGGTTGCTATGCCCGGATTTTTTGTCACTCGCTTGATGGAGACTGCTCGAGGATCGGAAAAGACCTTGAGCTCTGCGCGCAAGCTCGTCGAGCAGGCCGATATCTCAGCGGAGCAGGTAGCAGAGGCGATTCTATTGGCAGCAGCGCGCGGTGATACCCATTGCGTTTATCCTGAAAAATATCTTTGGTTGTGGCGGCTCAAGCGATTGATGCCGAAAAGGTTCCAAAGAATCCTGCCAAACATATTGGGACGTCGATGATTCCTCCCTTCCATTTGGCTGTGCCAGTCAATGACCTAGCTCGCGCGCGACATTTTTATGGGCAGATTTTCGGCTGTTCGGAAGGTCGAAGTAGCGACGAATGGATTGATTTTAATTTTTTTGGACATCAGCTTGTGGTGCACTTAGATCTACAGCATAAGTCTGGTGTCGTACACCATAATCAAGTTGATGGCAAAGAGGTTCCCGTACCCCATTTCGGGGTGGTCTTGCCTTGGGACGATTGGCAGCACTTGGCCGCACGCTTGCGCGCGGCCGATTGGTCTTTTGTGATTGAGCCCGGCATTCGTTTTGCCGGCGAGGTAGGTGAGCAAGCCACCATGTTTTTGTTGGACCCAGCAGGAAATGCGCTCGAATTTAAAGCGTTTCGTGATCCTGCAATGTTATTTGCAAAATGATCTCGAACGACGCAATGTCCGGGCTCATTAGATATGCGTGAGCGCGCGATGACGCCGCACTACATTCGACTCCAAGATGGTTTAACAATCTATTGTGCGGAGTATCTCTGTACAGGAAAGCCGTTGGCATGTCCGCCAATACTGTGCCTTGCGGGGATGACTCGTAACAGTCGTGACTTCGAATCTGTGGCGCCGTGGTTGGCGAGTGAGTTTCGCGTGTTCGCGGCGGACTTGCGTGGGCGTGGGCACTCAGATCGTGATCCAGATTGGCAACGTTACCGGCTCGAGGTTTATCTGGATGATATCCGCGCCTTATTACACGCGCTGGCGATACCTGAAGTCATCGTGATCGGCACCTCCCTCGGAGGGTTGATTGGACTCTGTTTGGGGCGCAGCGAAACACCACGTATTGCGGGATTGGTGCTCAATGACATTGGCCCAGAGTTAGACCCGACCGGGCTGGAACGCATCGCGCGTACGGTGGGTACAGCGCCGACAGCACAGAGTTGGCCGCAAGCCGCCAGACAGCTTGCCGCGGGACATGGCGCAGCGATGCCCGACTATGAGGATGATGACTGGCTACGCTTTGCGCGGCGTCTTTGCCGCGAGCAGAGTCCTGGTGTGATTGTGCGTGATATGGATCCGTTGATTGGTCGGGCCATGCGTGAGTCGGGAGGAGGAATCCCTGATTTCTGGGAGACGTATCTCGCGCAGGGGGATAAGCCCATGCTGGCTTTGCGAGGGGAGCTGTCGGATCTCTTGTCGCTACAAACTCTGCAGCGTATGCAAAGCCTGCGTCCCACGCTCGAGACGGCAACGATCGCGCGACGGGGACATACGCCGACTTTGGATGAGCCTGATAGTCGGCAAGCCCTCGCTCAATTTTTTGATCGTTACTTCGGCTCCCATTTGCTCGGGCGCCTCTGAAGGATCGACTATCGCGAGGGGGGGCATCGCATGAGTGATCAAGACGTTCGTGTGTTGACCATGTTCTTATACATGGGTGTTTGTCTGCTGCTTGGGGTGATTGCCTGGCGGCGCACACACACACTCGGTGATTACATTCTCGGCGGGCGCAGTTTGGGCAGCTGGGTGACCGCGCTCAGCGCACAAGCTACCGACATGAGTGGTTGGTTGCTATTGGGCTTACCGGGACTTGCGTATGCCTCAGGGTTTGACGGTGTTTGGTTATTACTAGGTTTGGTGCTCGGCACATGGGCTAACTGGCGTTGGGTAGCGGCGCCCCTTCGCGAGGCGACCGAGCGTCTTTCGGATTCTTTGACGTTACCCGATTATTTTGAAAATAGATTTTCCGATACAGGACATGCTTTACGCATACTATCGGCAAGTTTTATTTTGGTATTTTTTGTTTTTTACACGAGCTCAGGCTTTGTGGCTGCGGGTAGGTTATTTGAGTCGGTATTTGCGTTGAGCTATCACGAAGCGCTCTTACTGGGCAGCACTGTCATGCTGGCCTATGTCTTCTTAGGCGGATTCCTTGCGGTCAGCTGGTCAGATGTTTTGCAGGGCAGTCTCATGTTTTTTGCCTTGGTCTGGGTAGCGGCTGTTGGTATTTCAATGAGCGGTGGGCTCTCGGAGACCTTTGCTGGGCTTGAGGCGCTTGATGCGTCTCTCTTAGATCCATTCGCAGCGGATGGCGGAGAGCGCCTCGGGTGGATGGGAATCGTATCTTTGTTGGCATGGGGTCTTGGATACGCTGGGCAGCCGCATATCCTTGCCCGTTTCATGGCGGCACGCTCGGCCGCACATCTGCGTGTAGCGCGTCAGGTTGCAATGTCTTGGGTGGTGATTGTTCTCGTCGCCTCCGTGTTGGTGGGCTTGAGCGGGCGACTTGTGTACCCGGTTAACTTACAAGGGGCAGACGCTGAGAAAATCTTCATCGAAATGGCAAGCGCGTTTTTGAGCCCTACGCTGGCTGGAATCTGCCTTGCCGGGGTCATGGCGGCGATTATGAGCACAGCGTCGGCACAGTTATTAGTCGCCTCGTCAGCGCTCTCCAAAGATTTTTATGCGATATTAAAACCTGCGGCAACACCTAAGCAGCTGCTGCAATTTGGTCGTTTGGCAGTCCTTGGGATTGCCGCCTGCGCTTTATGGATCGCGTGGGATCCAGGGAGTCGAGTGCTCGATCTGGTGGCGTGGGCCTGGGCCGGTTTTGGTGCGGCGTTCGGGCCCGCCGTAATTTTGTCGTTATATCTCC
>CAZSRB010000017.1:24844-34294 GCA_964609065.1 uncultured Acidibacter sp.
TGGGCCGGTTTTGGTGCGGCGTTCGGGCCCGCCGTAATTTTGTCGTTATATCTCCCCGGTATGACGCGTAATGCTGCCCTAGCAGGAATCCTCACTGGGGGCGTTACGGTAATTCTTTGGCCTCGCCTGTCGGGCCTCGGTGAGATTTTTCAAATATATGAATTGCTGCCTGGCTTTTTGCTGTCGTTAATTGTGATCGTGCTGATTACTCGCTGGGAGTGTGCCAGTGGAGAACCCCGCCCGCTCGGATGATCTGTCCCGCTGAGGGGTGGGGGAAATGTGCCGGTAGAATCCAGCACTCTGAATCGGCGTAGCGCTCAACGAATGCTTGCCGATAGTAGGCGGACGCTCGTGGGTCCTCGCAAAAAACGGATGACCATTCTGGGTACTTCACTTGCACGGGATGATGTAAGACATCACCGCTAAAAATCACCGGTGAAATGTTCGCGGCGCTCGAGTGATCGAGATGCACGATTACATTGCCAGGCGTGTGTCCGGCGGCCGACTCAAGTCGTAAGAGACCGCCGAGCTCGAAATCCGAGTCCACGAGCAAGGCCTGTCCCGAACTCATGACGGGCAAGATGCTATCGGCAAAAACACCGAAGCCCGCGGAGGGATCCGCCTCGAAAGCCGCTCGACGATGCTCATACTCTACTTTTGAGAAGACGTAGCGGGCGCGAGGAAACGTGGGGACCCAATGGCCGTCACGCAGACAGGTGTTCCATCCCACGTGATCGCCATGGAGATGTGTGCAAAGAACGTAGTCCACGTCCTCTGGCTGTACTCCTAAAGCGGCTAGACGTGAAAGCCAAGGGGTTTGGAGTCGATGAAACATGGGATGACCCCCGCGCTCTTTATCGTTACCCATACAGGCATCAATCAGCACAGTCTGGGTCGGTGAGCGCAAAAGATAGCTGTGAAAGCTCAGCAGGCCGTGGACCAGATCGGCACTTGCGTAACGGGGGAGTAGCCAATGTGCCTCATCGGCCAGCTGCTCAGGCGTTGAGTTAGGCAGGAATTCAGCAAAGGCTAATGGGACATCGAGAGTCTCGGGCACGATATCGATCCGAAAGTGGCCGGTATTTAGGTTCATTTTTGGCGTGCTCCCGCGCAAGACTATCGACCTCTTGGTCGACTCGGGCATAGGATGCACCGATAACGCGAGCAGGACACTCACAATTTCGCGGGCGCGATTCATAGGCGGCGCAGGGGGGCGATCTGATGACTGACAGTACGGCCACTATCAAGCTGGGACCCGTCCATTTGGCGCCGGGATATACGCGTTGGAATGCGCGTACCTATCTGTTCGCGGCGTTTATCACGATCGGCATGCTGGCGTTTGTCAGTTTTATTCAGCCTTATTTACTGAATGCCAATTTGAAGGTGCCACAGGATGAGCAGGGCCGTGTGCTCGGATTGCTAGGGTTCAGTAATGAATTGGTCTCGTTGCTGTTGGTGGCACCGTTCGGTGCCTTATCGGACAAAATTGGTCGTCGGCCGGTCTATACGCTAGGTTTTCTTTGGTTGGCTGCAGGCTTTTTTCTATACCCTCTCGCGCAGACTTTGCCTCAATTATTGGCTTGTGCGCTTTTTTTCTCGGTTGGGGTGGCGGCGGTCGGTTGCATGTTGGCGACGGTACTCGCCGATACACCCAAAGAAGAATCTCGTGGACTGTTTGTAGGTATCACCGGGTTCTGCCAAGGTCTAGGTGCAACGCTCGCGGTGTTGTTATTGGGCCGTGTTCCGCAGCGCCTCGCTGAAGGGGGGATGGATGCGGCGCTCGCGGGTCGTGTGACACTGGGTTTTGCCGCGTTACTGTGTTTGGTGACGGGGCTCATTTGTTGGCTCGGCTTAAAGCGTGGCACGCCAAGCCAGATCGGCGAACGCGAGCCTATTTCTGTGTTACTCAAAACGGGGATCGATGCCGCCCGAGCAAACCCTCGGATCTGGTTTGCCTACATGTTGCAGTTTGTTTCGTTCGCTGATCGTATTGTGATCGGCACGTTCTTCAGTGCACGCCTCCAGCAAACAGCGATCGCCAATGGCGAGACCGTAGCTGCAGCCGTCTCGGCAGCGACCCGACCTTATGTCACCGCCAACACCGCAGGCTTGCTATTCGCCATTTTCTTTGGCCTCGTGCTCGATAAGATGAATCGGATTACCGCGGGTGTGGTGGCGATGGCGATTGCCGGAATTGGCTATATTGCTGGCGGCTTTGTCGGCGACCCAGCCAGTGAATGGATCATCTGGGTCGCTATTTTGCTTGGGATGGGCCAAATTTGCGCCATCATCGCCAGTCAAACAGTCTTAGGGCAGGAGGCGCCGCAGGATGTACGCGGTGCGGTCTTTGGCGTGGCAGGTATATTCGCCTCGCTCGGCATCCTATTTACGACTTCCATAGGCGGTTGGTTGTACGACATGGCGGGCAAAGGTTCGCCTTTTTTCCTGATTGGAGTCGTCAATCTGTCGATCATGTGTTTTGGTCTTTACCTGCTATGGACACGACCTCGAAACACATAAGCGAATAATCCGCATCAGTACATGGACCGTCTTTTCATTGCTACCTGCCGGCCCTTGCCAGAGCCTGACCCTGACGAGGACTTACTGCTACGTGCGTGTCAGGCAGTCGGTATTGACGCTCAAATGCTGGTTTGGCATGACTGCGCGATAGCGTCTTTGGAGTCCGCTAAATCTACCCCTCCAGTCTTAATTCGATCGACTTGGGATTATATTCATCGGCTCAATGAATTCACCGATTGGCTACGAACGATCAGCGAGCAGACTATCGTCTGGAATCCTTGGCCGGTTATGCAGGCCAACCTACACAAACGCTATCTACTAGCTTTGTCTCAAGCCGGCGTCCCGTCCACCCCCACCATATTGCAGACTCAGGGTTGCTCGGCAACACTGATGCAATCTTTGGCGGAAACAGCTTGGCACGAGGTCGTGATCAAGCCGGCAGTTGGGGCGGGCTCATATTCGACCTATCGTTTACGAACTGAAGATCCAGACTCCGAATCAGTGTGGCGCGAGAGCGTCGAAGCCCGCGATATGCTCATCCAGCCGTATCTTTCATCTGTCGAGGGTGAGGGTGAGCGCGCCTTGGTGTGGATCAATGGGGAGTTCACGCACGCGGTTCGTAAGAGCCCGCGCTTTGCCACCGATAACGAGCAGGTATCAGCGGCGCTGCCGGTTAGTCCGGAGGAGCGCGCATTGGGAGAGGCCGCGCTCAAAGTGGCGATTCCTGAATCGCTTCGCTCGCAGATGCTCTACGCACGCGTGGATGTCGCGCGCGATGCCGAGGGCGAACTACGTGTGATGGAGCTTGAGCTCATTGAGCCTTCGCTTTTTCTTGCGCAACATCCGCCTGCGTTAGAAAGACTGGTCGCTGCGCTACGTCAGCGGCTAACCGCGTTATGAGTCACTCGGTAGTACGATCAGCGCGAGACCTTCGGGAGACTCCAGTACCAGTTTTTCCGGTAACCCCGCGCGCTGAAATAATAACGCCGGCGAAGGAAACCAGCTCTCATCGTGGATGGCCAACGGAAGACCTGCCGCATCGTGTAGCAATGCGGGTACTCCTTTGACCGACTGATCATGGGGCCGAGCGCCAATCGCTTGCCAAAAGCCGCTACTGATCTCGCAGGCTGCGGAGGGCAGGCTAAAGGCGAGTGGCTCGCCTAGAGAGTCGTGATCTGTGGCATGCGATGCCTCAGACGACAACTGATGTGTCGGACGTTCTAGCAACGTGATCATGTGTCCCGCCGGATCGCGTAAGCCAAATTCATTGAAACAGTCGGGTCCTGTTTTTGCAAACGCGATGACGGCCCCGCTGTCACGAAAAGCCTCTAACGCCTCAATCAGATCCTCTCGGACGCAGGTGACCGAAGGCGATGGAAAACGGTATTCATGTAAACCGAGCCATAGCGGCCCATGACGCAGGACTGCATAGGGATGTGGCCAGACTGTCTCGATCTCTCCTCGTTGAAATCCCAAGGTCCCATAAAAATCGAGGGATTCCTCAAGCGACTGCGTCGAGAGACTAATCTCGTGAAATCGCCCGAGCGCTAAGGCCATTAGTGCGCTCCCAGTCCTGCCTGCCACAATACAAACGCATATTCTTCGGCTATCTCACGATAGCGCTCGAAGCGGCCAGATTTGCCGCCATGCCCAGCTTCCATGTTGGTACGCAGCAGTAGAGGGTTTTGATCGGTTTTGAGATGGCGCAATCTGGCGACCCATTTGGTGGGCTCAAAATATTGAACCTGGCTATCCCAGAGTCCACTCGTGACTAGAATGGCAGGATAGTCTTGGCGACTGACGTTGTCATAGGGTGAATAGGACAACATATAACGGTAGGCCTCTGGATCCACGCCAGGATTTCCCCATTCGTCAAATTCATTGGTCGTCAGCGGAATACTTTCATCGAGCATGGTGGTGACGACGTCGACAAACGGGACGTGGGCGATTAAGCCGCGATACTCTGACGGAGCCATATTGGCCACCGCGCCAATGAGTAATCCTCCCGCGCTGCCACCCATGCCGAAGATGCGCTTAGGATCCGCAATTTTTTCCTTTACGAGATACCGAGTTACATCAATGAAATCGGTGAATGTATTGAGCTTATTTTGGAGTTTCCCTTGTTCGTACCACTCACGGCCCATTTCCTGTCCGCCACGGACGTGTGCGATGGCGTAGATGAATCCGCGATCCACGAGTGACAAGATCGGCGAGCGAAACGCAGGGTTACTCGAAATGCCATACGCGCCGTACGCATACTGATAAACAGGTGCCGTGCCATCTAACGGCGTGCCTTGCCGGTATAACAGCGTGAGCGGCACTTGCGTGCCATCACGCGCGGTAACAAAGCGAAATTCAGCGCGATAGTTCTGACTATCAAAATCACCTAAAACCGGTTCACGCTTTAGTTCGACTCGACCGCCAGAGCGGGTGTCGTAATCAAAGGTGGTCGCAGGCGTAGTCGGTGAGGTATACACATAGCGCAGTAGAGGAGTATCTTGCTCAGGGTTAGTACCAAGCGCCATGGTAAATGCAGCGTCTTGTGCATCAAGTAAAAAGTCCGATCCTCCCCAAGGTTTGATGCGAATTTTTTGTAGTCCGCCTGAACGCTCAGAAATTGCCAGAAACCCATTGAATGTATCAAAGCTATCAATGAAAGCGTCGGCGCGATGGGCGATCACATCACGCCAAGCGCTGCGATCTGAGGCTTGGGCGATGGGTGCCTCCACGATTCTGAAATTCTTGGCTTGCCAGTTTGTGCGGATGATAAACCGATCACCAAGCTCTTCCAGTTGATACTCGTGATCGCGTTCACGCGGGACCACGACCTGAAATTTCAGTTCAGCGTCGTCCGCATCGGCATACAGATATTCAGATGAAACCGTGCTTTGCGACACGATGTAAATGAAGCGATCGGACTTCGATTTTTCGACCCCCATATAGAAACTGTCATCAGTTTGCTCATAGACGAGGACATCGTCGGTGACGGCGGCTCCGCGTTGATGCCGATAGACGCGATTGCCCAACAGGGTCTGTGGGTCTTTGCGGATGTATAAGAGGCTCTTGTTATCATTGGCCCAGGCTAAGTCTGGCTCTACGTTTTCGAGCGCCGCGCGTAGGAAGCGGCCGGTTTCTAGATCTTTGATCCGTACTTCATATTGACGACGACCGACTGTGTCTTCGGCAATCGCGGCCCAGCGACCATCTGGGCTGATTTCAATATTGGCGAGCTGATAGAAATCGTGGCCTTCTGCGCGTTGATTGCCATCTATCAGGATTTCTTCTGGCGCATCCAGATCACCCTTACGGCGAGCATAGATCGGGTACTGTTTGCCTGTTTCGTAGCGTTGGTAATACCAATAGCCGTTTTTACGATACGGCACACTTGTATCATCTTGTTTCAGCCGGCCGATGATCTCTTGATACAAAGTTTCTTGTAGTGCTTGTTGCGGTTGCATGACCGCTTGCAGATACGCGTTTTCTGCTTCGAGGTAGGCGATCATCTGCGCGTTTTCTCGAGAGTCATCGCGTAGCCAATACCAAGGGTCTTGGCGCTCTCCAAACGCCGCCGGTACGGTATAGGGGCGTTGTTCGGCTTTGGGCGGGGTGGCGGCAGAAGCGGAGGCGGGTGTCATCATGGATCCACCTACAATGACAAGAAGAACGCCAAAGAATAACCCAGATAGCGCGCGGTAGCAGAGCGCAAAGGCTTGATGGGGCATAAACTCACGCAGCCTCCTGTGGATGAACAAAACGGGCCAGTAGCAGCATGGCTGCCAGTGAAATCAATGACAAGGTGGCGCAGAACGCCATCACGGGGACGGGTGTGTCCGTCGCCACAAATCCCATCGCTTGGACGGCGAGCGCGGCAATCGCCTGTTGAGAAAAACCAATCATCCCAGAAGCGACACCGGCAAATCCGGGCGCCATTCGCACAGCCAAAGCGGTGACGTGGGGCAGAGTGAGTCCCTGGGCGAAAGCGAGCGGCAGCATGGGTCCAAACCAAAACAACGGATGGGTGAACCCCAGCACCACGAAGCCGAACGCGGTGCAGGCAGAGGCCGCCTGTAGCCAAGTGCCAAAGCGAGCAACGCGCTCGAGCGCGGTGTGCCCTCTCAGTCGTGAGACATAGAGATTGCCAAAGAAATAACCCGTGGAGAGTAAGAGGATGTATACGCCGAAGTCGGTCGCAGGCATGCCTAGCGTATCGCTCAAAATGTACGGTGCAATAGAAATAAAGCCGAGATACAGCGCGTAAATGACCCCTGCGTCAATCACACAACCTAGAAATCCTGGGTTGCGCATCACTTGCATAGATGCTCGCCCGACCTCTGCCATGTTTGAGGATCGGCCTTGTAAATTACGGGTTTCAGGAAGGCTGCGTAGCGCGGCTAAAAGAATGGCGACCGATAGAATCCACATTAAAACAAAGGGGGCATGCCAGCTAAACGACTCGGTCAATACGCCGCCCAGATACGGTGAGACCGAAGTCCCAATCATCATGACTAACGTGAGATTGGCGAGTGCCCGAGCCAGGCGCCAATCGGTATAGATGTCCCCGAGCATGGCGCGGGCCACCGTGGTGTTAGCCGCGCAGCCAATGGCCTGAATGGCTCGCGCGATGATCAGGATCTCGAGCGTGGGAGCGAATGTGGCGAGGATGGTCCCGACGATAAAGATGACAAGACCCCACATGACGAGGGGCCGACGACCGTAACGATCGGAGAGAGGGCCTGCTAAAGGAATCCCCGCCGCAAACGTTATGAGGAACACGCTCACGATCGCTTGTGAAGCCGCGTTTGTTGAACCAAACACATCACGGATTTCCGGTAAGGCCGGAATCATCATCAGCGTGGAGATGGGTCCTAACGCGCTCGCGGCGGCGATCAGCAGTAACAACGGAGCACCGGGCCCGGCAGGCTCCGGCGGGGCCGCTTCAGGGGACGGCTGTGAGGTGGTCACTTGCTAACGCCGTAACGCTCACGATAGGCGCGCAAGGCGGCCAACTGCGAGGGATCAGTTTCAGCCATGAGTTCGATTAACGCTGAGAGCGTGAGCAAGCTAATGCAGCGCAAGCCAAATTGAGCTTCCACTTCCTGCACAGCGGATTGGGCGCTCTGGCCACGCTCCTGACGATCGACAGCCAGTAACACGCCCACAGGTTCTGCCCCCGCGGAGCGGATAAGTTCGATGGATTCGCGAATCGCTGTGCCGGCGGTGATCACATCATCCACGATCACCACTTTACCGCCGAGCTTATGACCGACGACCCAACCCCCTTCACCATGTGCTTTGGCTTCTTTACGGTTAAAGCACCAGGGGACATTGCGATCCTCGTGCTCTGCGAGGGCTGCAGCGGTGGCTGCAACGAGTGGAATGCCTTTATATGCAGGCCCAAATAGCATGTCGTACTCAAGGCCCGACTGCTGTAAGGCCGCCGCGTAACAGCGGCCGAGCGTGGCTAATGAGGCGCCGTCATTAAATGCTCCGGCATTGAAAAAATAAGGGCTTTCGCGGCCTGATTTCAGCGTGAATTGACCAAATCGCAACGCGTCGCGTGCGAGAGCAAGATCGAGGAAGCTGCGTTGGTAGGAGTGCATGTCGCTATCATATCGCGGTGCGGGTCATCACTCTGAACCTGAATGGCATTCGCTCGGCCGCTTCGAAGGGGGCGTTCGAGTGGTTGCGTACGCAAAATGCCGATGTGGTTTGCCTGCAGGAGACCAAAGCGCAAGAGGCTCAGCTGGCTGGGCATGACGTTGAGATGCCGGGCTATCACCGCTTCATGTTCGATGCCGAGCGCCCTGGCTATTCCGGAACCGCCGTTTACTGCCGCGAGACGCCGCGCGAAGTGATCCGTGGCTTCGGGGTGGATGAGTTCGATCGTGAGGGTCGTTATCTCGAAGTACGATTGAAGGACGTAGCAGTCGTCTCGCTCTACCTGCCGTCCGGCTCATCGGGGCCTGAGCGACAAGCCTCCAAGTTTCGTTTTTTGGATGCGTTCATGCCGCATTTACGAAAGTTAGGCCGTCGACGGCAGCCCTATATTCTTTGTGGTGATTGGAATATCGCTCATAAGCCGATCGATTTACGCAACTGGAAATCTAATCAAAAAAACTCTGGCTTCCTGCCCGAAGAGCGTGCTTGGATGGATGAGCTATTCAGTGCTGCGGGTTATATCGATGCCTTCCGTGAAGTGAATGAGGAGCCTGATCAATACACCTGGTGGTCCAATCGTGGGCAGGCTTGGGCCAAGAACGTAGGCTGGAGAATTGATTACCAGATTGTCAGTAAGGGTTTAGCTGGGACTGCGCACTATGCGCACATCCACAAATCAAACCGTTTTTCGGATCACGCTCCGCTCATCATGGACTATCGTCTCTAAATGTCGCTGCGCGAGGTATTGGCTAACCCGCGTCTTGCCGCCGTGTTGTTCATGGGGCTCGCTTCCGGGCTACCTTATAACCTGACGGATGCCACACTGCAGGCATGGTTCAAAGATTCTGGGCTATCGAATACCACTATTGGCGCATTATCTTTGATTGGGTTGGCGTATACCGCCAAAGTATTGTGGGCTCCAGTGATGGATCGCTACTCTCTGCCGTGGTTGGGTCGGCGACGGGGCTGGATATTACTGTGCCAAGTATTGCTGGCAGCGGTACTCGCTCTGATGGCTTGGCACGGCCCGGAACGAGGCTTGGTTCCCTTTGCGGTACTCGCGATCGCGGTCGCCGTCTTATCCGCTTCACAAGATATCGTGATTGATGCCTGGCGGACGGACGTGGTCACGGCTGAGGAGCGGGGCCCTGCGGCAACGGCTGCGAACTTGGGTTATCGCGCCGCCAGTTGGTTTGCCTTCTCCGGTGCTTTGATCTTGGCTGATCTGTGGGGTTGGCGCCTGACCTATCTTTGTATGGCGGGCGTCATGTT
>CAZSRB010000018.1:0-3132 GCA_964609065.1 uncultured Acidibacter sp.
CGGCGGTCAGCGCGACATTGGTGAAGAGGGTATTACTTTGAATCATGTCAAAGGCATTGCGATTCGTCTTCCGATTGGTGCCCGGCACCACGCCGAAATACCCGGCTTCGGGGTTGATCGCATAGAGCCGGCCATCGGGGCCTGGCTGTAACCACGCAATATCGTCACCGACTGTGGTGACTTTCCAACCGGGCATGGTCTCAGGCGGAATCAACATCGCAAGATTCGTCTTGCCGCAGGCCGAGGGGAAGGCGGCGGCGACATAGTGCGTTTCGCCTTCGGGGCTCGTAAGCCCCACGATCAACATGTGCTCAGCGAGCCAGCCTTCGTTGCGGGCCTGATAGCTCGCGATCCGTAACGCGTGGCACTTTTTACCGAGCAAGGCATTGCCACCGTAGCCACTGCCAAAGCTCATGATCGCAAGCTCTTCTGGGAAGTGCATGATGAATCGCCGATCGGGATCGAGCTCGCCAATCGAGTGCAAACCTTTGACAAAGCTTCCATCGCGAGCGATGCGCTCGAGCGCGGGGCGACCGGCGCGCGTCATGATCAACATATTGAGTACGACGTAGGCGCTATCGGTGATCTCGACGCCGCAACGTGAGTAGGGTGAGTCGATCGGGCCCATGCAGTAGGGCACCACATAGAGCGTGCGACCTTTCATGCACCCTGAGAACAGGGCATTCATTTTGGCCTTGGCTTCGTCCGGGGCCATCCAATGATTGTTGGGGCCGGCATCTTCTCTGTCGGTCGTACAGACGAACGTCAGATGTTCAACGCGTGCCACATCCGACGGATGCGAGCGGGCGAGAAAACAGTTCGGGTAGTGCTCTTCGTTGAGTTTGTGCAGTTCGCCGCTCGCCTGAAGCTCGCCGATGAACTCTGCATGCTCGGCATCCGACCCTTCTACCCAGCAGACCTGATCGGCCTGCGTGAGCTCGCGAACCGCGGTTACCCATTCGGCCACCTGCTGAGAAAGAGTCGACAAGGGTGGCAGAGTTTGCGCGGCTGTGGCCATGGAATGTCCTTTGAGTGCTAGAAAACAAACTGCAATTATAACGTTTGCGGACGTACCGGAAAAATCACTGATAATTCAAGGATGAAGAGGCGCTTTTTGCAGACTCGACAGCGCCCCAAGGAGGGGGTAGCGTGCGCGCGAAATGACTGATATCGAAGACATCCTCGGGCCGGAGGGGCCGTTTGCACGCTCGTTGGCGGATTTTGTAACGCGTCGCGCCCAGCTCAGCATGGCGAGCGCGGTCGCCGAGGCGCTCGAGGCACGTGAACCGCTGATCGCCGAAGCGGGGACGGGAACGGGCAAAACGTTTGCGTATTTAGTGCCTGCCTTGCTCGCCGGTTTACGAGTTCTTGTCTCGACGGGGACCCGCACGTTGCAGGATCAGCTCTTTGCCAAAGACGTACCGCTCGTCACCGGTGCACTCGGTGCACCGATCACGATCGCACTTTTAAAAGGGCGAGGGAATTATCTTTGTATCGAGCGCTTGCAGCGCGAAGGGGCGCAGCATTCTTTTGAAGGCGGTGATCCGCTGTTGCGCCAGCTTGAGGGCTGGTCAAAGATCACGGCGACGGGGGATCTGGCCGAAGTGCCAGGTTTCACCGAATCGCACTCGCTTTGGCCGCGGGTGACCTCTACGCGTGATAACTGTTTGGGGACGCGTTGTAGTCACTATGCCGATTGTCATGTAGTCGCCGCACGGCGCGAAGCGCAAGCGGCAGATCTCGTCATCGTTAATCATCATTTATTGCTGGCGGATCTTGCGCTCAAAGAGGATGGCTTTGGTGATCTTTTGGGGTCCGCCGATGCCATCATCCTCGATGAGGCGCATCAATTGCCGGATCTGGCGACCCAATTCTTTGGGGTGCAGCTCTCAAGTCGACAGGTGGAGACGATCCTCGCGGAGGGCCGTGCCGCGGTACTGCGAGCAGGCGGGGCGCTCTCGGATTTGGGCGAGGCCTCACGTGCAGTCGAAGCGGCCGTCAATGCACTCCAGCATGCGATTCGTGTGCCAAGTTCACCATCGACTTCGCTCGGGAACTACGCGCGAAGCGGCAGTGTGTTGCGTTGGGAGCAGATTCTTGATCTCGATTCGGCCGCTGCCGTACTCGCCGATAGCCTGCGTGATTTTGCCGAGGCCTTAACCTCCGCGTCGATTGAGCCGGCGGTCGGGCAGGTGGCGGCGCGCGCACTGAGTTTCGCAACGGCGCTCGAGACACTTCGACTCGCCGCCGAAGAAGGCGCGCGCACGGTCGAGCTCACCGCGCGGGGGTTTTTGTTAGCGTTATTACCGTTTGATGTCTCGACGCGTTTTCGTGCCTTGATTGAGGCGCGTCCGGCTTCGTGGATTTTTACCTCGGCGACGCTCAGTGTGGGGGGGGATTTCTCACACTTTGCGAAGCGACTCGGCATCGAGGATGCGCGCACGCTCTCGATCGCGAGTCCCTTTGACTACGAAAGTCAGGCGATGCTGTATCTGCCGACGAAGATGCCTGAGCCTTCGAGTCCCGACTATGTACAGGCCGTGATCGATGTGAGTATTCCCTTGCTTGAGAGCGCGGGCGGCGGGGCGTTTATTTTGTTCACCAGCCATCGAGCCCTCGCACAGGGCGCTCAAAGATTACGTGCAGGCTGGGATGGGGCGGCGCTGCAGCCGCTACTCGTCCAAGGCGAAGAGCCGCGAGAGAAATTATTGCGGGCGTTTCGTGAGCACGGTAATGCGGTGCTCTTGGGCACTACGAGTTTTTGGGAAGGCGTGGATGTCAAAGGGCAGGCCCTGCGTCTCGTCATCATCGAAAAACTCCCCTTTGCCTCGCCCGATGATCCCCTAACACAAGCCCGCATTGAGTACTTGCAACACCAAGGGGCTAACGCGTTTCGTGAGCACCAGTTACCCGAAGCGGTACTCGCGCTCAAGCAAGGCGTGGGTCGGCTCATCCGCAGCGAAGAGGATCGTGGCATGATCGTCATCTGTGATCCGAGGTTATTAACGAAAGGCTATGGCCGAGTGTTTCGGGCGAGTCTGCCTGAGATGCCCGTCACGCAGGATGCGGATGAGGCACAACGATTTTTGCGGAGAATTTCTCTTTGACGACAGCGATTCAGCCTGGGGCAAG
>CAZSRB010000018.1:3232-13494 GCA_964609065.1 uncultured Acidibacter sp.
TGGCCATCGATACCTCGACCGAGGCGTGCTCGGCGGCGCTTTGGCTGCCGAGCGAATCTTTGCCGCGCCTGCGTGAAGCAGAGGTTCCGCGTGCACAGGCGGAGTTGATTCTACCCATGGTCGAGGATTTATTGACCGACGCTGGGCTCGAGCTCACTGAGGTCGCCGCGATCGCCTTTGCTCGCGGACCTGGGAGCTTTACGGGGGTGCGCCTCGCGGCGAGTGTCACGCAAGGGCTCGCCTACGGCGCGTCGCTCCCGGTCATCCCCGTCTCAACGCTCGCAGCGGTGGCAGCGGCGGTTTTTGCGCGCGATGCTGACGCGACCCACGCCTTAATTTGTAACGACGCGCGGATGGGTGAAGTGTACTGGGCAATCTTTGATCGTGAGCTCGAGTTAGGTGCGAGTGGGGAGCAGGTGTCACCCCCGACGGGGGTTTCCCTCGTTGAGCCCCTCTCACTGCCGAGTGCTGCGTCGGGTCCGATCTGTCGCTTCGCGTTGGCGGGTCGGGGCCTTGCCGCCTATCCCGAGATCGTGCACCGCTGGCAGACGAACGAGCATGTGACGAGCGTGGACGATCGCTGCTTGCCATCGGCGCGGGAGGTCGCGTTGCTGGCGCGTCGCGCTCTGGCTGCAGGACAGACGGTACGTGCTCAGGACGCGATTCCGGTGTACGTACGCGATCGCGTCACCCACGGTGAGCCGCGCCGTCTCGGGTAAAATCTCCCACTGTCATGCGTTTGCAACATCGGTCGGATGGAATATGACGGTCACTAGGTCAACGCGACTTCCATTGATGGCCGCAAAACAAATACTTGTCCTCGAGGATGAAAAGCCCATACGCGACATGATCGCCTTTGGGTTGCGTCGGGCAGGCTTCGAAGTGCGAGAAGCTGAGGATGCACGCACCGCGCGGGCGGCGCTCGCGGATAAGCGGCCCGATCTCATGCTGGTGGATTGGATGTTGCCCGATATGAGTGGGCTCGAATTCACGCGCCAGATCAAACGCGATCCGAACCTGCGTGATCTCCCGCTCATCATGTTGACAGCCCGCGCCGAAGAGACCGACAAGGTGGCAGGCCTTGAGGGGGGCGCCGATGATTACATTACGAAGCCCTTCAGTCCGCGCGAATTGGTTGCCCGGATTAATGCGGTGTTGCGTCGCTCGGACCCGCAGGTCGAAGGCGAAGTCCTGAACTTTGACGGCCTGCAGCTCGACCCCGTTGCGCATCGTGTCTTGGCGCACGATAAGCCGGTGACGCTCGGGCCGACCGAGTACCGGATGCTCGAGTTTTTCATGACCCATCCCGATCGCGTGTACTCACGCGAGCAGCTCCTCGATCGTATTTGGGGCGGTAATGTGTATGTCGAAGAGCGAACCATCGATGTACACATCCGACGCCTACGCAAAGCCCTAGAAGAATTCGGGTACGATCGCATGGTGCAAACGGTGCGGGGCGCGGGGTATCGATTCTCCACCCGCGTGGAGTGAGGTCATCTGAACGGATTTGAGGGTTGGGCATTCGCCTTTTGGCGGCTCTTGGTGGTGGGCGCCATCGGGGCGTTCGTGGGCTGGGCTTTAGGTGCCTTCTGGCTTGGAATGGCGCTGGTCTTTGCGCTCGAGCTCGCTCGACAACTGCTGAATCTCTTTCAGTTCGAAGATTGGCTACGCAATCGTAATCGACGTAATCCACCCGATGGCAGCGGCTTGTGGGGCGAGCTCGTCTCGCAAGTCTCGCGTTTGCATCGACGTAAGCAATTTCATAAGCAAAGAATTCTGGCGCTCTTTCGTGAGCTACGCCGATCGACGGCTTCGATGCCCGATGGCGTTGTCGCGCTTAATCAGGCGCGGGAGATTGTGTGGTTCAATCGTAAGGCAGCGGAATTACTGGGCCTTAAGCGCAAAACTGACTTTGGATTAAGTTTGGCGGGATTGCTGCGCGTGCCGGAATTCACCCGCTACTTACAAAAAGGGGATTTCACGCGTGGGGTCGTGGTACCGCCTCGCGTGGGTGAGAGCATAGCGCTCGAGTTTCAGGGTGTCCCCTATGGTGAGGGTCAGGTGTTTTTGTTGGTGCGCGATGTCACGCGCCAGATGCAGCTTGAGCGGATGCGCAAAGATTTTGTGGCCAACGCCTCACATGAGTTGCGCTCGCCGCTCACGGTGATTGCAGGCTACTTAGAGACGCTGGCTTTGGATCCTGAATTACCGAGCGAGCTGCGTCCGCCACTCGAAGAAATGCGTCGCCAATCGGAGCGCATGACCGCCATCATTAGTGATTTATTAGAGCTCTCGCGTCTTGAGGCGAGTGATGAGCAGGTGGAAGGGACCACCATCGATATCACGGCGCTCATGGCGGTGTTGCGCAAAGATATTTTGGCGCGTGAGGGCATCATCCACAGTATCGATGTGCGCATTGAATCCCCTGAGAACTTGCGGGGTGATCTCGGTCTCATTCAATCGGCGTTTTGGAATCTGCTTGATAACGCGGTGAAGTACAGTCCGGGTGGCGGCACGATCGTGTTGCGATGGTGGGTGGATAAGCAAGGCGGCCATTTCACGGTGACTGATCAGGGCCCCGGTATCCCAGCCGAGCATCTCCCAAGACTGACTGAGCGCTTTTATCGAGTCGATAAGGGCCGCGCGCGTCATATGGGCGGATCAGGCCTGGGGCTTGCGATTGTGCGCCATGTCCTACAACGCCATGGTGCGGAGCTTATGATCTCAAGTGAAGAGGGCCGAGGCAGCACGTTCGCGTGTCATTTCCCTGTCACGCGATTGATATCCAGTACGGTCGCCAATCCTTGATCGCTTTGGGTATGCTGCAAGTCTAAGTTGGCGCTACTGACGGCGCCGGGGGTGTAGGACGATGGAAAAATCCGATCTGTCACAACATATCTCACGACGGTTCAACGAAGATCTCGAGAAGATTCGCGGTCGTGTGCTCGCGATGGGCGGCTTTGTGGAAGATCAGCTGGCCAAAGCGGTGACCGCCCTCGTTGAGGGCGATAGCCGGCTCGGCGAGTCCGTCGTGCAGGATGACTTTCAAGTGAATGCGATGGAGGTCACGATCGACGAAGAGTGTTCGCGTATTTTGGCGACCCGTGCCCCCGCCGCGAGTGATCTGCGTTTGATCGTCGCCATCATTAAGGCCATCACGGATCTTGAGCGAATGGGGGATGAGTGCGAGAAGATTGGCCTCATTGCGGCGCGCTTAGCGGTCGAAGAGCGACCGGCGAACAAATACCGCGAGGTCAAGCATCTCGGGCGTCTCGTGCAAAGCATCGTGCATGACACCTTAGATGCGTTCGCGCGCCTCGATCCCGATGCGGCGCTCCGCGTCGCGCGGATGGATAAAGCCGTTGATGAGGAATACGAGGCCATCCAGCGTCAATCCATCACCTTCATGATGGAAGATCCGCGCAATATCAGTCGAGCACTCGATGTAATGTGGATCGTACGAGCGCTCGAGCGCATTGGCGATCACGCTAAAAATATTTGCGAATATGTGATCTTCATGGTGCATGGCAAAGATATTCGTCATATCCGCCTCGAAGATGTCGAGACCGTGCTCGAGCGTCGTACCGAGGGCGGTTAGGACACGGCCGGGCGTGATCGAACGATGAGTGGAATCATGCGTTGGGCGACGGATCGTCGCGCCGTGAACCTCACGGGGTTCATGGCTTGTGCGTTGATGATGGCGTATGCCCTCTATGCCGAGCGGGTGCTCGGCTTTGAGCCCTGTCCGCTTTGTATGTTTCAACGTGCGGGCGTGGTCGGGCTCGGGATGATTTTTTTGATCGCCGCGCTCCATTGCCCGCAAGGCGTACGCGGTGCGCGGGTGTACGCAGGACTGATCGCATTGAGTGCCGCTTTTCCGCTCTATGTCTCCGGTCGGCATGTGTATATCCAAAACCTCCCTGAGGGGAGTGTCGCGGCGTGTGGAGCTAGCTTTGATTACATGATGGATGTGTTTCCGCTGATGACGGTCGTTAAGAAAGTCTTAACGGGCGCGGGTGAATGTCAAAAAATCGATTGGGCCTTCTTGGGTCTCTCGATGCCGGGCTGGGTGTTTCTCTGTGTGTTGGCGCTCGCAGGCTGGGGCGTCTGGGTAAATGCCAGAGGGGGGCACGCCGCTCAATTTGTGAGCAAAGCGTCCTAAGCGACCACGCAAGATTCATTGATCTGACACGTCGCCGTCATCGCGCCGTCACGTACCGAGCCCAGACTCCTCGAGCAACATGAATTGCAGGGGAAACCCTTGAGTCCGTCGTACTCGCCCCGTCATTCGGTTCGCAGTGTTTTTATCTCCGATATTCACCTCGGTTCACGCGGTTGCAACGCGACTGCACTACTCGATTTTTTACGCGAGGTGCAGACGGATACCTTGTACCTCGTCGGAGACATTGTGGATTTTTGGAGTCTACGTAAGTCTTTTTATTGGCCGCAGGAACATAACAATGTATTGCGTACGCTACTCGGTAAGGCCAAGCATGGCACCCGCGTGGTGTATGTGCCGGGTAATCATGATGAGGACGTGCGCGAGTTTGTGGGGGCGCTCTTTGGCAACCTTGAGATCCAGCGTGACTGCATCCACACCACGGCACAAGGTGAGCGGCTCTTGGTGCTACACGGTGACGAGTTCGATAGTGTCGTCAAATGTAGCCCTTGGCTCGCTGCGCTGGGCTCGCATGCCTATGATTTTTCCATTGAAATGAATCGACACTTTAACCAAGTTCGTCGATTCTTTGGCTACGAGTATTGGTCGCTCGCCAATTACCTCAAGCACAAAGTCAAAAATGCAGTCAATTACATCTCAAGCTTCGAGCAAGCCGTAGCCCAAGAGGCACGGCGTCGCGGCGTGGATGGGGTGGTGTGCGGGCATATCCATCGCGCGGAGATCACGTATTTTGAAGATATTTTGTATTGCAACGATGGCGATTGGGTTGAGAGCTGCTCGGCGCTGATCGAGGATCGTAATGGTCGATTAAGTATCTGGAACTGGTTAGAGATGCAGCAGCAGGCGGCCTGGTCGGCTGAACCCTCCTCAGCGAAGGCGGCGTAAGTCTGTGCCGCGGCCTGTCCGTCGAGCGGCCCGACTGACGGCCCTATTTTTGGGCTGGGTGGCTCAGTCGCTTGGCGCATCGCCGACGACAGCGTCCACACACATCATGGGCGAGGCAATCGCCGATTCAGGAAAACGATTTTCCTTTTCAGCGGGGCAGTGTGGTCAGCGGATTTTTGTGGAGTGGCGCGATACTGAGGGGCAGCTCGCGGCACGCGAAGAAGTGGAACTCACGGCAGAAGGCTGGTCGCGCTATCGTCTTGAGCGTCCGACCATCCATCAAAAAATAATCGGGGCCGTGGTGGGTCGCGAGTTAACCCTCGATATCGAACGTGATGGTGTTCTTGAGCGCAATCAAGTCACTCTGAAAAGGCCGTTGGTCGCGGGGCCTTTACTCATTCGCCGTCTACAAGCGGCCTTACCGACGCTGCGCGCCGGTGAGACGCTGGAGCTCGATTATTTGATCGCTGACCAAGCAGCCGTCTTACGTTTGAGGATTCAACGTGAGCGGGACACGGGGGGACCTTTGGTTGGTAGCATGACCGAGGGGGCGGGTGTATTGCGGGTGCGTATACAGGCCGCCTCACCTTGGATGCGACCCTTTGTTCCTGAGACCTGGTTAACTTTTGATGCAGAGGATGAGCTCATTGCCATGCGTGGGCGGCTATTACCGCTCGAAGGGCCTGCTTCTCGGCCTCAGCCTGTGGCCGGTGTGTTGAACCTGCATCAGCTTGCGTCGTCATCTTTGACGGCGATGCAATCAAGTTGTAACAGACCGGCCCTATCGTAAGTTCATGCGAATACTGATGCTGTCGGACGTGTTCTTCCCCCGGGTGAACGGCGTGTCGACGTCGATTCAGACCTACCGCACGGATTTATTGGCGCTCGGTCATGAGTGCCTGCTCGTCGCCCCCGAGTACCCGGGCGCGGATCACTCAAGTGATGTTGAGCCCATGCAACGCATTTCCTCACGACAAGTACCACGAGATCCCGAGGATCGCCTGTTTAAATGGCGCGCGCTCATGGATTGGGCGGATCGTTTGCAGCCTGAAGACGTCGATGTGGTGCACGTTCAAACGCCCTTTGTGGCGCATTACGCTGGGGTCAAAATCGCTAGACGCTTAGGCGCGCCGGTGGTCGAGACTTACCACACTTATTTTGAGCACTACCTGCATCATTACGTCCCGGCGCTACCCACCTCTTTGATGCAATACGTGGCACGGCGTTTTACGGTATCGCAATGTCATGACGTGCAAGCGGTGATTTCACCGTCACGACAAATGGCCGACGCATTGCGTGCGTATGGCGTACGTACGCCGATTGAGGTGCTGCCGACCGGTCTACCGCCTGGCTGTTTTGCCCATGGCAATGGCGCGCGATTTCGCGCAGACCAGGGGATTGCGCCACAGCGCCCGATGGCCCTCTTTGTAGGGCGAGTCGCTCACGAAAAAAATATCGATTTTTTGATCCGTATGTTGGGTGCGCTACGGGCGCGGGTGCCCGACGTGCTGCTAGTCATCGCAGGGGAAGGGCCTGCGGAGACCCATATTCGTAAGTTA
This sequence comes from uncultured Acidibacter sp., assembly GCA_964609065.1. Taxonomy (GTDB): domain Bacteria; phylum Pseudomonadota; class Gammaproteobacteria; order Steroidobacterales; family Steroidobacteraceae; genus UBA964. The sequence goes on from CAZSRB010000018.1 coordinate 9,857, forward strand.
GTCGCTGAGGCAAGGCTCGGCGAGCACGTGAAATTCATTGGGTATATGGATCGCGCGACCACCTTGCTCGATTGCTATCGAGCGGCGGACGTCTTTGTCTTTGCCTCGCGCACGGAGACGCAAGGCCTAGTACTACTGGAAGCACTCGCGCAAGGCACGCCGGTGGTGTCGACCGCCGTGATGGGTACTGTGGATGTCTTGCAGGGTGTACAAGGTGGCATCGTCGTATCAGAGGATGTCGAGTTGTTTGCGGATGCCACGGCTCGCGTGCTACGCGATCCCGCGCTACGCGAAACGCTGTCGGCACACGCGCGCGAGGATGCGGCGCGTTGGTCCTCAAAAGTCATGGCGGAACGATTGCTACGGCTCTACGAAGGGGTGATCGAAGCCGATCTCAGCCGAGATCGGGTGTTGTCATCGTGAGGTGCTCATCATGATTCGAACGCCGAATTTATTTTTACGAGCGGATCAATTTGAACGGCGAGTATGTTTGTTCGCGAACGCCGCGTGTCAGCGGCAGACTATCCGACAGTTCTTTCGCGTGGTCTCGCGACTCGGTGATGGAATATTTTGGTACGCCTTGATGCTCACCCTGCCATATTGGCAGTGGCTCGAGCGGGAGCGGAGTGCCGGTCCGGTAGTCGGACCCGCACCCGAGCTGTCTTTCTTTGAACTCAGCGCCTGGCAAGTGAGCCTGAAAATGTTGCTCGCCGGTGCGGTGGGGCTTGCGCTTTACAAGTTGCTCAAAGTGCGACTGGTCCGCGAGCGGCCCTTCATCGGGCTCATGGGTATTGAATGCGCGATGCCGCCCTTGGATCGCTACAGCTTCCCCTCGGGGCACACGCTGCACGCGGTGACCTTTACCGCGATCGCGATTCATTACGTGCCGATGCTCGCTTGGGTGTTGGTGCCGTTTGCGCTGTTAGTCGCAGCTTCGCGTGTCGTGCTGGGCCTGCATTACCCGAGTGACGTCTTAGCCGGCGCACTCATGGGCGCGGCGATCGCGGCGGTGACCATCGGCGTGGGCTAATCGCGAGTGCTAATCGCGCGAACTAACCGCGTGGGCTCAGTAAACGCTCTAGGATGCCGCGATACATCTTCTCGAGCTGTTCGATTTCAGCGATCGCGACGCATTCATTGACTTTGTGAATGGTGGCATTCGTCACACCGAGTTCCACAACCTGAGCGCCCATCGGCGCAATAAAGCGACCATCGGAAGTGCCGCCGCCCGTTGACAGGACGGGAGCGTCACCGCGTACGGCTTTAACTGCTTCGACCGTCGCGTCGGATAACGCGCCTGGGGGCGTGTAAAACGGCATCCCAGAAACATACCAATCGATCGTAAAGCGTACGCCATGTTTACGTAGCACCGATTCTACGATTTCTTTGAGCGTCTCGATGCTCTGCACCGGCGAGAAGCGCAAGTTGAAACGGGCTTTGAGTTCGCCGGGGATGACGTTGGGTGCGCCGGTACCGGCGTTGAGATTGGAGATCTGAAAGCTCGTCGGCTGGAAAAATTCATCGCCTTCGTCCCAGCGCAAGAGTGTGAGCTCCGCGAGCGCTGGGGCGAGCGTGTGTACGGGGTTCTCCGCCAATTGCGGATAGGCGACGTGGCCTTGGACACCATGCACGGTGAGCCGACCCGACAGCGAGCCGCGGCGACCGATTTTGATGGTGTCGCCGACTTCGGTTTGGCTCGAGGGTTCGCCAACCACGCAGTAATCGATCTGCTCCCCGCGTTCGCGCAGTACCTCGACCACGCGTTTGGTGCCATCGACCGAGGGGCCTTCCTCATCGCTCGTGATCAGAAAGGCAATCGACCCGGTGTGGTCGGGGTGAGCGCTGACGAAGGCTTCGGTGGCCGTGATCATGGCCGCCAAGCCACTTTTCATATCGGCTGCACCGCGGCCATAGAGCACGCCATCGCGAATACTCGGAGCGAAGGGGTTGCTGCGCCACTCTTCCAAGGGGCCCGTGGGGACCACATCCGTGTGACCCGCAAAACACAGCACTGGGCTCGCCTTTCCGCGTCGCGCCCAGAGGTTTTCCACGTTACCGAATCGCAGGGTCTCAATCGTGAAGCCTAATGCGGCCAAGCGTTCGGCCATCACGCGCTGACAGCCGGCATCGGCCGGGGTGACGGAGTTGCGGGCGATCAGGTCGCAAGTGAGATCGAGTACAGCTGAGGCAGTCATCGGCGGCAGGGTATCTCGAGGTTGGGTGAGGGGGCGTCGTCCATCCAAGTCGACGAATCGAGCGCGTTATAGGGCTGGGGGTGTTTCCGCGCAAGCATTTTATCGGGCTGGTGTAACATTACTGTCATATTCGGGACCTAGGGTACGCGCAGCGCTACACCACTGACAGGATGTGACACTCATGAATGACGCTGCACGCTCCCCCAAACTCTGGTTGCCCCTCGCGGCTTTGCTCGCGGTTGCGGGTGCCTCGGCCGTCCAGGCTCAGGCGGCTCGCGATTTCATCAACATCGTCGGCTCCTCGACCGTCTATCCCTTCACGACGACGGTCGCCGAACAATTTGGACGCCGCGGTCGGTTCAAAACGCCGAAGGTCGAGAGCACGGGCACCGGCGGCGGTATCAAGCTCTTTTGTAACGGCATCGGTGCGCAACACCCTGATGTGGTCAATGCCTCGCGTCGGATGAAGGCCGCAGAACTCAAAGATTGTGCCAGTAAGGGTGTGACCGAGGTCGTGGAGGTTAAGGTCGGCTTTGATGGCTTGACGATGGGTCAGAGCAAAAAGGGGAAGGCCTTTGATCTGACGCGTCAGCAGGTCTATCTCGCGGTGGCAAAGCAGGTCCCAAATCCCAAGAACCCGTCCGAGTTGATCGCAAACCCTTATCAGCGTTGGAATCAAATTGATCCGAAGCTGCCGAATCTTAAGATCGAAGTCATGGGTCCGCCGCCAACCTCGGGCACGCGTGATTCTTTCCATGAGCTTTATTTAGAAGAGGGCTGCAAGGCCTTTGATTGGATTAAAGCGCTTGAGAAGGCCGATAGTCGTCGCTTCAAAAATATCTGCCACACGATTCGTGAAGATGGGGCCTATATCGAAGCCGGTGAGAACGACAATCTCATCGTACAAAAGCTCGAGGCTAATCCCGACACGGTGGGTATTTTTGGTTTTAGTTTTTTGGAAGAAAACCTCGACAAACTACGAGGTTTGAAGATCGAGCAGGTGGAGCCCACCTTTGAGTCGATCGCCGAGGGTGAGTTCCCGGCCTCGCGTCCGCTCTTTATCTACGCCAAAAAGGCGCACGTGGGTGTGATCCCAGGCTTGCAAGAGTTTCTCAATGAATATGTGAGTGAGCGTGCAGCCGGCGAAGAGGGTTATCTGACCGATCGGGGTCTCGTGCCGTTACCAGAGGCTGAGCTCACCCGCATGCGCGCTGACGTCCGTAATCTCAAACCTTTCAAACTATAAGCTGATGCAAGGAGTCCCGTGATCAAAGAATTATTAAGCTTTCCATCACGGGTCTCCTTGTCGCTTCTGGTCACGATGGTGATCGGAGCGGCCCCGGCATGGGCGCAGACGGATGCTTCGGAAATCGCCCAGTTGCGAGCGGAGATTGCGCAACTTCTGGCGAGGGTGGCGGAGCTCGAGGCGCGCCAGCAGGCGGC
>CAZSRB010000018.1:13594-18781 GCA_964609065.1 uncultured Acidibacter sp.
AGATTGCGCAACTTCTGGCGAGGGTGGCGGAGCTCGAGGCGCGCCAGCAGGCGGCATCGTCTCGGCAACCGTCCTCTGAGCCACAAAGTCCCGCTCCATCGCCCGCAGCGGTCGTGCCGCCGCCGGTGCCTGCCGCGGTGAGCTGGGCGTGGAGTGGAGATTTTCGCTATCGCAGCGAGTCGCTGGATATCGATTCCGCGCCGAATCGTCAGCGCGATCGTATCCGCGCACGGGTGGGTTTGACGGCGACCGTGAGTGAGGACGTCTCGGCCGTGGTCCGTATTTCGACCAGCGATGGGCTTGATCCGCGCTCGGCCAATGCAACTTTGTCGCAACTTGCTGAGCGTAAGAGCTTGGGGGTCGAGCTTGCCTACCTGCGCTGGCAACCGGGTGGCGAGTCGGCGGATTGGACCGTGCTTGCGGGGAAGATGCCGCCTCCTTGGCAGCGCAGCCCCTCGTATTTTCTGGATACCGATATTAATCCTGAGGGACTCGCGGCTCTTTGGCAGCCGGCGAAAACAGGACCCTTCGCCTCGGTGTATTACTTTTCTCTCCTGGAGCGCAAAGCCGCCCGTGATTCGACCCTCTGGGGGGGGCAACTCGGTTGGCGCTGGAACGGGGGGACGCAGCTCGCACTCGGGCTTTTTGATTATCAGCACGTGGAAGGCTCGGATCCTTTCTTGGATCAGGATCCTGCCGCAGCCTTTGGTAATTCTTTGACGACAGGTGTGCTATGTCGTGTGGGTGTCGCGCGTTGTTTGGCGCAAGACTTTCAGGTGCTACAGGCCTTAGCAGACTATCGCAGCAAAGAATGGGGCTGGCCGGTGAGGCTGTATGCCGAATACGCGCGTAATCTCGCTTATGATCGCGGTCGTGCTCTCGCCACGGGTGGGTCGCTCGGTAATCGAGCGGGCGATCAGGCCTACGCTTTGGGCTTCACGCTGGGCGAAGCCCGCAAGCCAGGGGGCGTGGAGTGGGGGCTCTTGTATCAAGACGTGGAGCGAGATGCGCTCTTTGCCCCGTGGTTGGATGCAGACTTTGGCTCAGGCTACAGCGCCGCCTCAGGCTGGGTGATGCGACTCGGCTACGCACTCGGTTCGCGGTGGGTGCTCAATGCCACCTTATTTGAGACAGATCGAGATCTGGACCCCGCGGCGGGTCTGGAGCGGGGCGAAGAGCGCCTGCACCTCGACATGAGCGCGCGCTTTTGAATCGAGGCGCCGTCATCATGCTGTCATCAAACCCTTGGCATAGTCCCCCTGTTAAACTTAACCCTTAACCCTGTGGGCGCCAGCCTGACCGATTTGTTGCATGACACCCTCTGTACTTCTGCTCGCCATTGTTGCGCTGTCGCTGATCGCCTTTCAGGTGGGTCGGGCCCGTGCGCTCGCGAGTGTCGGGGGGTTGCGTGGTGTGCGCAATCTGCATTCGTTACCGGGTCATTACGGCTTATTGACAGCGTTGTGGTGCGGCATCCCGGCGCTCCTACTCGCGCTCATATGGTGGTCGGCACAGGATCAGGTACTCATTAATTTGGTCGCCGCCGAGCTCCCGGCGGATTTGCGAAATCTCGACCCGGCTAGTTTTAGTCTTTTCCTCAACGACGTTCGCAATGTCGTGGCCGGTAACATTCCGGCCGACCAAGTCTCGACGGAAACGGCCGCCGCCGCCTCTCACTACCTGCGCTTACGGACCATCTCCCAATGGTCGATTGCCGTGATGGCCTTGAGCGCCGGCGTCATTGCGCTCTTGATTGTCCGATCGCGTATTCGTCCTGAGTTTCGCGCGCGTAATCGCGTCGAGCGGCTCATTGAGGGGCTGCTTTTTCTTTGTTCCACGCTGGCCGTGCTGACCACGATCGGCATTGTGCTGTCGGTGGTCTTTGAGTCGATCCGATTTTTCAATATCGTTCCGCTGACCGACTTTTTGTTTGGGACCCAGTGGTCGCCGCAGATGGCGATTCGGGCCGATCAGGTGGGCTCCTCAGGGGCGTTTGGGGCGGTACCGCTCTTCGCGGGTACCTTGCTGATCTCGGCGATCGCCATGTGCGTGGCGGTGCCGATCGGACTCTTTTCGGCGATTTATTTGGCGGAATACGCGCCCTATAAATTACGCGGCATCGTCAAGCCTTTGCTTGAGGTCTTGGCCGGTGTGCCGACTGTGGTGTATGGATTCTTCGCGGTCACGACCATTGGTCCTTTACTGCGCGGCTGGGGTGTAGAGCTCGGGCTCGATGTCTCGGGTGAGAGTGCGCTCGCCGCGGGCCTCGTGATGGGGATCATGATCATCCCCTTTGTCTCTTCTTTGGCGGATGACATGATTACCGCCGTGCCCCAAAGTTTGCGCGATGGCGCTTATGCGCTTGGAGCGACGCGCTCGGAAGCAATTCGCCAAGTCGTCTTGCGCGCGGCGCTGCCCGGTATCGTCGGCGGGGTATTGCTCGCGATTTCCCGCGCGATTGGTGAAACGATGATTGTGGTGATGGCTGCGGGGCTCGCCGCGAATCTCACCGCCAATCCGCTTGAGGCCGTGACGACGGTGACCGTACAAATCGTGACTTTGCTGGTCGGCGATCAGGAATTTGATAGCCCCAAGACTTTGGCAGCCTTTGCGTTGGGGCTGATGTTATTTTTGGTGACTTTGTTGCTCAACGTCATCGCACTCTATGTGGTCAGGAAGTACCGTGAACAATACGAGTGACACAACTCAGAACGAGGCGCGCGAGCTTGCGGTGCTCAGTCGATCGGCTGCTGAGACACAAGCGCTCGTCGAGAAGAGTCTGCGCCGCCGATATCGCGCAGAGCAACGTTTTCGCGCCTATGGGATGGCGGCCGTCCTCTCGGGCGTCGTGTTCGTGATCTTTTTATTTGGCACCATTTTGCTGCAGGGCGTGTCGGTCTTTCAGCAGTCCTACGTCAAGCTCGAGATTTTTTATGATCCCGAGGTGATTGATCCGACGGGCGAGCGCGATCCAGATGTACTCGTCACCGCGAACTATCAATCTTTGGTGCGCGACGCGCTACGCGAGCGTTTCCCGGAAGTTTCGGGCCGGCGCGCTACGCGCGAGCTCTACCGTATTTTGAGTAGTGCCGCTTCGCTTGATTTGCAGCAGCGTGTGGTCGCAAACCCCTTGCTGATTGGGCAACGAGAGACCCGCTGGGTGTTGGTGGATGACAACGTTGACATGCTGCTCAAAGGTAAAGTGGATCGCGATGCGCCCGAGGATGCCCGACGCTTAAGCGATGATCAGGTCGCTTGGATTGATGAACTCGAAGCGGCGGGGGTCTTAAAACTGCGCTTTAATCGATCATTCTTCAGTAACGGGGACTCGCGCGATCCTGAGCAAGCCGGTGTGCGCGGGGCGTTAACGGGGTCTTTGTTGACGCTATTGATTACGTTGTTGCTGTCTTTCCCGATCGGTGTCGGGGCGGCGGTGTATTTGGAAGAATTTGCCCCCCGTAATCGACTCACCGACATTATTGAGGTGAACATCAATAATTTAGCGGCTGTTCCGTCGATCGTGTTTGGCTTGCTGGGACTTGCGGTCTTTATCGGCTTTTTTGGTATGCCGCGATCGGCGCCTTTGGTTGGCGGCTTGGTGCTGACCTTGCTCACGCTTCCCACCATCATCATCGCCTCGCGCGCGGCGCTCAAAGCCGTGCCGCCCTCCATTCGTGAGGCCGCGCTCGGGATGGGCGCATCACGTCTGCAGATGGTGGGTCACCATGTGCTGCCGCTCGCGCTGCCGGGCATGTTGACGGGTGCCATCATTGGGATGGCGCGCGCCTTGGGCGAGAGTGCGCCGCTGCTCATGATCGGCATGGTCGCCTTCATTGTCGATGTCCCTCAAGGGGTGATGGATCCTTCGACCGCGCTACCCGTACAGGTCTTTTTGTGGTCCGATCTGCCCGAGCGTGGGTTTGTCGAACGTACCTCAGGTGCGATCATCGTCTTGCTGCTCTTTTTGCTCGTCATGAACGCGACAGCCGTCGTGCTGCGTAACAAGTTCGAAAAACGTTGGTAGGTGCTCATGAGTTCTGCTGCATTACCCGTTCCGCAAGGGATTAAAACGGTCGGTACCGTCACGGTGGCGGAGCCCGTCTTTTCGTGTCGTGATGTCAACGTGTACTACGGCGATAAGCACGCGATCAAAGGCGTGAATATCGACATCGCGCGTAAGCAAGTGCTCGCCATGATCGGGCCCTCAGGGTGTGGCAAGTCCACATTTTTGCGTTGCCTCAATCGGATGAACGACACGATTTTGGGGGCGAGGGTAGAGGGTCAGATCGCACTCGAAGGTCAGGATATTCACGACAAGCGACAAGATGTGGTGCAGTTGCGAGCTCGGGTTGGCATGGTGTTCCAAAAGCCGAATCCGTTTCCGAAATCCATCTATGAAAACGTCGCCTACGGACCACGTATTCATGGTTTGGCCGCCGATCGCGGTGAGCTCGACGATATCGTCAATTCGAGTTTGCGTCGTGCGGGTCTTTGGGAAGAGGTCAAAGATCGTCTCAATCAGCCTGGGACCAGTCTCTCGGGCGGTCAGCAGCAAAGACTGTGTATTGCCCGCACGATTGCGGTGAACCCTGAGGTGATCTTGATGGACGAGCCCTGTTCGGCGCTTGATCCCATTGCGACCGCACGTATCGAAGATTTGATTGATGAGCTACGCGAGAGCTATGCGATTTGTATCGTCACGCACTCGATGCAGCAGGCGGCACGTGTCTCGCAGCGCACCGCGTATTTCCATTTAGGCGATCTCGTCGAAGTCGGTGAGACCGATAAGATTTTCACCAACCCCCGCGCGAAGCTCACCGAAGATTACATCACCGGCCGATTTGGTTAAGTCGGCCGCTTAGCGATGCGCAGATTCGCGTAACCATTGTGTCGCGACCCACTTTTCTCCCTGACGCACTGGCATGCCGCCGTGTCGCGTCAAAGTATTCGGATCAGGGCGGTCGTAGCTGAAAAAGAGGGCTGAGCCTTTGTGGGCGGCAATCTCAATGCCCGCATCGGGGAAGTTCGTGCCGCCGCCATCGTGCGGGGTGTTGAGATACATCAAAAACGTGGCGACTCGTTGTCCGCCGCGGGCTAGGAAAGGGCCTGCACCCGGTTGGGTGGGGTCCACATAATCAAAATGCGGTTGGTATTCCTCGCCCACTCGGTATCGCAGCACTTGTAGCG